>JAJYFE010000121.1 GCA_021785435.1 Planctomycetota bacterium | reverse complement strand
AGAAAGCGGGCGGCTTGTCAAGCCCGCGCCGAATGCGAATCTGCTCCCGGAAAGACCGGCCCCCACCAACCGCCCGCCCCCGGCGGCTCAGCTCAACGCGCGGTTACCCTCTTTGCGGAATCGCTGTATGGAGCCGTCCTGCGCGAAGTTGGGAGAGGATGCGCCGTCGAAGGGGTTTGAGCCCCTAATGTGGTAGCCTAGGCGTATGAACGGCACGCCGTAATACCGGTAGCACTGGCCGCGGTATACCTTGAATCCCATCGGTATCATCCCGCCATAGCCTTGCCACCACTCTTTGCTGCCGTAAAGTGCGATCATCGCTTTGCGGAATCCATCAAGGTCGAGGGGCTGCTCGGAATAAAAGTTCATTATTCCGCTTCCCTGTATTGAGCCTGTGCCTTTCAACTCAACCGCAAAGTCGTAATACTCCGGCCCCCTCCAGTAGCTCATGCGCACATTCTGTGGGACCTCAAACCCGCCAGGGGTGTTGCCGGTCACAAGCGGCGGCTCGATTGTCACATAATGGCGCGCGCCCTTTGGAGAGGGGTAAAACTCGATGCCATTTACGCGCAGGACATAATTACCCTCCTTTTTGAAAAGGCTGGGGCCGAGGCGGATTAGCTTGCTCGGGCCCTGCTGTATCCGCTGCACCTGACTTGGGCTTAGCGTGGCAAGGTTATAACAGTTGCTAACGGGAATGCCGCCTACCGCTTGGCTTGCCCCGATGACAACCGCAAATACCGCGAGCCAAAAAACGCCAGGTACGAACGCCGGGAATCTACCACCCGAAAAAGTGCGATCCACGAATGCCATTGCCTTGGCTCCCTTTTTCTTCGTCCACCCGAAAACGGGACGAAAACTTCGCACGCCGCCGCGCTTCCGCTTCTCCCGGCGCCCTTTCTATGGGCCCACCTCGATCGCATTGGCATCATCCAGTTGCACCCGTGCGTGATCGCGTCCCATCACTGTGACAGGTACAAGCCATACCCGCATCTTTCCGTAGGTGGCAAAGGCGAAAACATAGTAGTGCCCCGGAAGAATCTTCTTAAATGTAAAACGGCCTTGCGATCGCGTAAAACCTATGGCGACGCACACCCGATGTGATACGAACGGAAATCCATAAGGGACGGAAACACTATAAATATCCGCTGTTGTGACAAACGGATATCTCAGTGGAACAGCATCGGCCGTGTGAGAGGCAAAATAAGCTGGGTTGCCGTGGTTCCATAAAAACAGAAAGAAATCCCGCACATCTTCGGCGGCAGGCGCTCGCTTAAGCAGTCGGTCGACTTCATCCAGCCGCTGCTGGGTTGATGTGTGCAGCAGGCCTGCCAACGTGCTGCCCAGCGTCAGATTGGCGCGAGCCTCTCGGATACTCGGCAGGGTCAGGCGCATCCACGCGGGCTTGTCCGAAAGCTGCTTGTAGGTTGCATTTCGATTGTGAAGATAGGCTGCCAGCCTCTGCAACGTCAGTTTCAGAGTTCGCCCATCAACGGTTCGTGGCAGCAGGAAGATCGAGACCCCGGCCACGCCGACGACGCTGCCGTCGGGTTGGTGAACTAAGATTGTCCCCGTAACCGTCCCGCGTGATCGGCCAACCATCGAAATTGTGTTAGCCAATGCCTGCCTGGCCTGCTGCAGTTGGGCGGAAAGACGGCTGATGGCGCCAATATCCGCGTTCGGCACGCCTCCGGCCGCGTCAGCGAGTTGGGCCGCGATGTCGTGGATCGCCCTCAGCCGGGCGACGAGGTGTAGTAGAGAATCTACTGCGCCCGCCCGCTGCATCGCGCCACTCGGGGAAATAACGGCGGCAATTCGCGACTGTTCCCGGGCGCTGAGATTTCCTTCCACCAAGTTTGCGGCGGTGACCAGCGCACGTCGCTGAATTTCCCGCGTTTTTTCAAGCTGGGCGAGCATGGACTGCGGGCTAGCTGCCGTTAGTGCCGCGATTTGTCGCGCTATCCGCGCTATCGCCGCCCCGGACACGTTGGCCAAGGCGTTGCGACGATTGATAAGCGACGATATTTTCCGCTGGTAACTGGCTTGGAGGGCGGCGAAACTCTGTTGCTTGGCCGCCAGTTGGCCTTGGAACTGATTTTGGGCGGCCGCCAGTTTGTCGGCCAGAGCGGTAATAGCCGATTGCCATTGGGCCGCCTTCTTGGCGTAGGTCGCACGAAGCTGGTCATCCTGCTGGCGCAGGGCGTTTAGCTGATCTTGCACCCGGCTTTGGAGTCCCGCGTCATTCAGTTCCCGGCGGGCTAATTGGCGAATCTTTGTTTGCCGGATAAACGCGGCCTGGATGCCGAAAGTAATCGCCAACAGCAAGCCGATCAGCGTCAGGACCGCCAAGGCCGGGTAAATGAAGTAGGAAGTTGGAGGGCCAAAGAACGATCCACTCCTCCGCATCGCCGTTAGCGGGGCTGGGGCTGGCGCGTTGTCGCTGTATGGCGGCGCGGCCGGAAAAGCGGATACAGCCTCGCTGGGAGGAGACGCTGCGGCCGGTTCGGAGGCCGCATCGGGCTCGATGGCAACGGTTGGCCCCTCGGTTGCCGCGGCCGGTAGTTCTGCTTCGAGCAGCAGGTCCGGCACGCTTCCAGCCGCAACCCAGCCGACCATTCCTGACTGCCAGACCAACGTGTCTGGCGACAAACACCGCTCCTGGAAAATTCGGCGCAGGGCCGTGGTATCCACTGGTCCCAGCGATTCGCCATCAAGGGCGTAATACCAGGCATTTTCGGTATGGCTTGGTTCCGACATCGAAATCTCCTGAGGGCCGCAGCGGAATTACCTACGTTTCGGACGACATTCCAAACCCGCTTCCAGAGCACCGAGGACTGCTACGATGACGACCCCCAATGGGGCCAATGGTTCAACGGATATTCTGGGCATATAGGCACCCATCGCAGCGCCGATCTGTGCGCTGATCTGTCCTTGCATGGACGGCGGATACATGCTGACGACCTGTTGTTCCTGCTGCGAGGCCGCCTGCGATGCTGACGAGGCCTCATTGGCCGGCAGAATCGCGCCGAGAAGACCGAAGCTCACCAACGCGACAAAGCCGGCCAGGCAAAGCCACGGAAGCGTGCGCAGGGCCGAACTCGTCGGACTAGCCACACGGCCGGATACGGCGGCGATCGCGGTCAAAACTCCCAGCGCCGTGCAGACCCCAGCCTCCCAGAAATGCCAGCCCATGGCGGTCACGGTTGCGCCATATGCGCCCGCCGAGGCCGATATCACCGCCCATGGCAGAAAGACGCTCTGGGCAATCCCTCCGGCAAAGACGGCCATGGTTACGTATCGCTTATTGGAGTTCCGGTCGTACGCCGGCGAGTTCGCATGGCGCGCCGCTGACGAAGGCGGAATAGACGCGCCGTGCGGGAGGCCACGCGGTGACACCGCGGGTGATACGTGCGGACGTAACGGCGGTGGAACAGTCGCCGCAGGGAATGATCTCGAAGTTGGTGGCAGCGGCGGCGGCAAAACTGACGCGGCGATACGGATTGTCGGTAGCGGAGGCGGAGTCGCTCGGGGGCTCGGGGGACGCGTAGGCGCTGGTGGCGGCACCGACGCAGAAACAGGTGGCGGCGCTGGCAGAGGTGGGGGCGGGATCGGCGCTGGAAATGTTAGTTCCGGCACGCTCCCCACCGCCACCCAATCAGCCAACCCCTCGCGCCACGCCAAGCCACCGGTGAACAATAAGCGTTCGCCGGCCAATTTTCGCATTTCTTCCAACGCCAGCGGTCCCATGCGCTGACCGTTTCTCGTATAGTACCAAACCGAATTCCCCGCCAGCATGAGATTCCTCCTTACATGGATCTCGCGCCTGCGTTCTCACGTTTACGCCGCAAGCTACGGAATCTGTTGCGGGCTATACGTCGCGTTCCAAACCAAGTTAATGTGTGAACCCCTATTGCGGCGGTTGACACTGTGATATTCCGCCTTCCCGGCAAACTCACGGCCTTGCACCCGCGGAACGCAGGTACGTGACGATACGGTAATGCTTCTCTGCCACCGCAAGCGCAAGGGGCGTCCGAACCTTGTCGTCAAGCGCGTCTATCTTCGCTCCGTGTGCCACCAGGAACCTTACGACATCCAGGCGATCCGCCGAGACGGCAAGGTGCAGGGGTGTTTTACAGAAAGGCCGGCCGCCGTCGTTGACCTTGGCGCCGTGTGCGATGAAAAGCGTGGCGAGCGCGAGGCACCTGCGGCCCTTCACGTAACTTATAGCGTAGTCGAGTGGCGTCATTCCCTTGTTATCGGTGACGCCGAGTTTCGCGCCGTGGCCAACCAAAAATTGGGCCAACTGAAGATACCCTTGGCCCGCCGCTTCCGCCACCGGCCGCACACCCATGTTGTCCTGGGCGTTCACATCCGCACCGTGGGTGACGAGGAATTTCACCATCGGCATGGCGTGTTGCCCGTTCCCCACCGCAAGAGACAGCGGGGGAGGGTTTCCCAAGTTCAGCTTGGCCCCGTGGGCGCCCAGAAGTCTGGCGACATCGAGTCGCCCACACAATGCCGCGAAGGCCAAGGCGGTATTCGCGCCCCAGCGGGCGCTGCCGCGGGCGTTAACGTCAGCCCGATGGTTCAACAGCACCTTAATCGCGGCGAGTGGCACATTCGGGCTGACAGCCCAAAGCAGCGCGGCGCTCCGGCCCCAGCCACGCGCGTTCACGTCGGCGCCATGGTTCAGCAACAGCGTTTCCATCGCGGCGTTACCACGATAGGCGGCGACCTGCAGCGGCGTCATCCCCTCCAGGGGGAGGCAGCCGCTGTGATCTGCATCCCACATTATCATTCCGGGTTTCGCCTCAGCGTTCACGTTCGCGCCCTTGGCAATCAGGCCGTCCGCCAACGCACAGTCATCCCGCTCGATCGCGTGGAACAGGGCCCTGTCGAGCGGCGGATACACCGCTCCAGCCCGATGCCATACGAGTGGAGCGTTGGCTTTGGTAACCGGCCGTGCGGGGGGCCGCGCCGTCTCGGCTTGTTCTTGCTCGTGCAGGAGGCGGTCCAGCAAGGCCACCCGTCGCATGAGTTCCGCCACGGCGGCGGTACGTGCCAAGTCCGAACGCTGCTGGGGCGCGGAAAGCGCTCTCTCCTCTTGTATCACGTCCCCCCGCGCCCGCGCTATCCTGACGGATAGCGATCCCGGCCGGTCGTGGGCAGCACCGGGTGCGCCGGGGGCCGCAGAGTGGGCCTGACCCATCGCCGTTGGGCCGGCGCGGAGGGGTGAGAGGCCCGCCAGTGCAACAGCAAGTGTGAGGGTTAGGGTTAGGGTTAGGTGAAAGACACGGGGACAACGCCCTGGTTGGAGCACCGCCATGATCAGCCTCCGAAATTCCAAAGTTACCAGCGTGGGGAACCATCCCGTGCTGGCCGTTACTGTCACTTTCCTTTCGGCAGTTGAGCTGTGGTAAGACCAAACCAATAATCCCGCACCATGCCAGCTTGGTTGAACTGGATCACCAGTGGCAACGAGAGTCGCCGTAGTTCCCCCCGCTGCGCGGCGGGATCGGAACTGGCGGCCACCATCCGCCGGCGCAGCCGCGGTGTCGACTGCCAGAGCATGAAGGCACCGAGGCCGGCGAGTACGTCGGGCGAACTAATGAAGTTGTAGGTCCAGCGCGGCCCCGCGACGGTCAACGAGCGCGCCACCGGCGGGCCGAGGAGCTTGCGGATCTGGCGTTGGGTGGTCTGGTCGCGAACCAGGCGCGTGCCTGCGGCGGTAAGGCTCACCGCGCCGGCCAGACCGCCCGACCTGGCAGGCATGGTCTCGCCCGGCTCGGCACCGGCGCAACCGCCACGTGCCACTGTTTCGCGCAACATCCCCGGCTGACCATTCGGCGCGGGGACAATCCTGCCACCCGCGCCGCCACCGGCATTACCCAAAACGCCATACCCCTGAATCCACGCGCTCCCGGTCATCGTCGCGGCGGCAGGCGCGCCGGCGGCATCGATCACCGGATCGCCAGCGGCTGGGCTCGCCGCCCAAGGCGAGATCATGCTTTGCATAGGCTCGGGCATCTGGCGCATGGCGGCGAGCGCCTGCGGCGGCAGGGCAGGCAGCGCGAAGCCTCCGCCCATCCCCGGCGGACCGAAACCAGGCGGCGGTCCGGCCGGCGCAGCCTCAAAGGCTGTGGCGGGCGGACCCGCCTGGCCTGGGCCAAACGCGAGGATGGCCGGCGGGGTACGGGGCCGGCGACCCAGAGGCAGCGGAAACAGGATGCGTGCCACAGCCCCGGGCGCCCGATGAACCCTCGGGTATGGGCCGGTGAGATTGCCGTCGATCATCACGTCGCCGCCGCTGCCACCGTATTGGCCATTACCCGCGGCACCGCCGCAGGTCACGATTTTCATGGCGCCGAGAAAGCAGACGGTCTTGGCGGATATCAACACTGCCCCGCCCCCGCCGCCCGAATAGGCCCCGGCTCCGCCGGCGGTATTCAGCGCCACCCCACGACCGAGCGTCACCGCGCCCGTATTGGAAGTGATGGAAATCCCGCCGCCACCGAGACCAGCCGACGGTAAGTGCGCCAGACTAGCCGGCCCGCCGCAAGACGAAATGTCGGCGTCAATACTGATTTCCCCGGAGGCGCTCTGAATCTGAATCGGCCCACAGCCGATCTGCGGCACGCCAGTGCCCGCGCCGCCGTATCCGAGGGACGGGTTCTCGACGCCGTCGTCGATAGCAGCGCCGATATTGAGATCGCCGTTCGCCGTCCGCAACACGACCCGGCCATCGCGGCGCGCCGGCGAGTGGTGGTCCGCGAAGGTAAGGATCGGCGCGTTCACGGAAATGCGGCCCTGGCTGACGGTCGTAATGGAAACTTCCCCGCCGCCGGTTCGTAGCGGTTGGTCAATCGAAACGCTGCCACCACCGAGCGCCGCGAGACGGATGGCGCCACCTTCGGAATCGAGGCTGCCCTGAATATCAATGTCGCCGCCACCCCGCGTAACCAGCGCGATGATTCCCCCGTTGGAATTTAGCGGGATGTGCGGGCTGGCGACGCAAATGGCCGCGCCATGCCGCAGCGGTCCATCCGCCTGCAGGGTTAGCCTTAGCGCGCCGTGCCTGGGCATGAAGTGACCGGTGATCTCAATGCCGCCATGGGCCAGGAGGGCCAGTCTCCCGCCAGAATCGATGAGGGCGTTCGACGCCAAAATGATGTCACCGTGCTCCGCACCCGGGCGTTGGCCCGTATTGATGGCCACCGGTTTACCGGACGCCAGCAGCGCGTTGAGTTCACCATCGGTCAGCGTCGCCCCGCTGGCGGTCGCCACGAAAAAGCCGGGGGCAAACGGCAACGCCGCCATTCCGAAAATCCGCGGTGCTCCGTGCGTGATGGTGACGTTGTAGCAACCTGGCGGCGACTGGAGGGCGGCCTTGGCCCACGGTGACGGGGCCGGGGGATGGGGGGGAGAGGCTTGGGCCGTCGCCGCTCCCGCGCTCAGAAGCACCGCCGCCACTGCCAGCCTGATCAGCCTACCGCCTGTCGCCATCACCCGTCTCCTCTTCCTGCGAGCGTCTGTCCGTGTGCGGTCTCGCCCGCAATCTTCCCCGCTATGAAATACAACAGCCGCCGGAAAAGGTTACACGCGGCGGCGGCGCGTTCCGCCTTCCCAAGGAGCCTGTCCATGGTCGGGTCTTGCCAGCGAGCCGCGGCCGCCCTCGGCCATCCTGATGCGGCGTTTTGCACTACCCGATAACCGGGTCGAAATATGCTTTAACGTCGGGCATTATATCAGAGCGGCAAGATATCGCAAGCCATTCCTTATGATGATATCCGCCTTTTGAGCCAAAGCGGGCCAGATTCACGATAGCGATCACCAATTCCACGCGGTCATCGACGCGAAGTATTTTACGGGCTTGCCGCAGATGCGTGCGGACTGTCGCGATGCCCGACTTCAGCTCCGGGGCCATTTGCTGGTCGCACGCGCCGCGCAGAACCAGAGCTATGCATGCGACTGGTCTTTTTGGTATCGAGAGCAATTGGGCCACGCGCCGCCACTCGACATCCGTAATCGGGCGGCCCAATAACCTCCCGGAACCCATCGCAAACTTCCTTTTCCCTTGGCCCGCGGTACCGCCGCGTTGGACTCTGTACTTCCTACAGCCAGCGTTGGAAAAGGTTAGGGGTTTATTGTGCGGCGTTGCCCGCGGATGCGTCAGGGTGCCGAAGGTATTCCCGTTTCGCCGCGGCTCCATAATCAAGCTACCCGGATCGTTGGGGCGGGGTGGTGAATGGCGGGTTTAGGCGATCATGGCGCAGCAGGGCCATCGAAGTGCCCGGCCAGCATTTCCACAAACGCCCGATCCTGCGCGGTCTGGCCCGCCATGATAATCTTTTCGCCGTCGAATAAGCCCGCGTCGGCTCGGCGGGCGCCGAATGGCAGGCTGGCGGTGATGTCGCGGACCTGGCCCGTGGCGGGTTGGCAGGTAGCCAGGTAAGCGCCGGGACCGATGAACCCGCCGATGAGAAAGCGGCCCGGCGCGCCAGAGATAAATTCTATCGATAAGCCGCGTGGAAACAGCGCTGAGACATTCCTAAATGTTCGCGTCCGCGGATCGAACAACTCCAGCATCTGATGGGCATCGACCGTGTTGAAGCCCTGGATCAGGCACTCGTGGCCGTCGTAGCCAGCGGCCGCCATGACGCCAAGACCTGCGGTAACGGATGTCGTCAGATCGGTGAATTGCCCATTACCTGAGATCAACCCCAATGCCGGCGGCGTGCCAGGTTCGCCACCCGGGCCGGCCCCCGCTCCAATGACCAGAGCTTCCCGGCCCAGTGCGACGACAGCGTTGACCGCGAAATAGTATGGCACGCGCGCGGTGAGCGACTGAAACCTCCTGGTGGCGGGAGAATATGTTACCAGAAAGGTATAACCTCCGGCCCCGCCGATGATAAATTTGCCCTCCTCGTAGGCGATGCCTCCGAGGCCCAGAATATATGGATCCGGATCGACCCGGCGCAGCGCGGAAGACAGATCGTTGAACTGGTCCGCCTGTGGATCATAAATCCCCGCGACGGGCCGGACTTTAACTCCGAACCCGCCCGGCTCAGGCGAAGAGTCCCCGCCGATCATCAACTGGCCGTCGCCGCACGTTAGCGTTTTAACCGCTGACCAATAATCGGGGAACAGCGTGCTTAGGTCCTGAAAGCGTTTCTCGCCCCAGTCGAGGCGCGCCAACCTGGGAGTTGGTATCCCCGATTGGGGTTTACCCGTTCCGCCAAGGAAAACCGCCTTTTCCACCAGCGACAGCGCTTTGACCGATTCCCAACTCCGCGGTAACAGGCATAATGAACCACTGGAAGTGGTGACCATACGGATCATGGTCGGGGGGAGGCTGCCACGTACAGTGCTGGCGACGCCACGAGACGGCATGGGAAGCCGGGGATACGGTGGAATACGCTGAATGGCAGGTACGAGATGACCACTGGTTACCTGATTCGGGCGACCAGTCCTCCTGCTGATGATTGAACCCAGAAGGAGCGCCGCGATCACGATCCCCGCGGCGCTGGGGACCGCGACAACCGCCAGGATCAGCCAGGCGACACTGCGACGCTTTCCCACGCGTGCGCCAGGCGTCGGCGGCGTAGTCCTTATGGTTTGCACGTCGGTTTGCACTTCCCGTGCCTGTTGGTAGCGGCGCTCCGGCTCCTTTTCCAGCGCTTTGAGCACCACTTCATCCAGCCGCACGTCGATGCGCACTTTTTGGGAAGGCGGGGCGAACCGTCCCAGCGGCAACTCGCCGGTGAGCATCTGATAGAACACCACGCCGAGCGAATAAATGTCCGCCCGATGGTCCACATCCTGGGGATGCTCGGTTTGTTCCGGGGCCATGTAGTGCAGCGTGCCCATGGCAGCCCCGGTTTCGGTGAGTGTGACGTCCCCGGTTTTTCGACCGGCCAGCTTGGCCAGGCCGAAGTCGGCGATTTTCACCGCGCCTTGCTTGTCCAGTAGAATGTTTTCCGGTTTGATATCGCGGTGAACCACTCCGTGGTCGTGGGCGTATTGCAGGGCTTCGCAGATCTGCGGAACGATGACCAGCGCCGCCTGGGGTGTGATGGCTCCGGTCGCCAGCAGATGCCGCAAGCTCGCGCCATCGACGAATTCCATCACGAAAAAGAACAAGCCGCCGGCCGTGCGCCCAAAATCATGGATGGTCACGATGTGAGGATGATTCAGCTTCGCCAAAGCCCTGGCTTCGCGTGCAAACCGCTCGGCGAAAGCCGGATCGCAGGCGACCCGCGAGGAAAGGATTTTCAGCGCCACCAGGCGGTCCAGCGCGATTTGCCGGGCCATGTAGACGTAGCCCATACTGCCGCGCCCCAACAGTTCGACGATCTCCAAGCCAGGAAATTCGCCGGCCAAAGTGTGGGGCGGCGGCGGCAGCGATCCGCTTTCGGCCTCCGCCTGGCCCACCCAATTTTCCATGCCACCCTTGAGCAAGCAGGCCGGGCATAGACCAAATGGCGCATGGGCGGGCAAGGCAGCGCCGCATTCCGGGCATTGCGGCTGTTGACTCACGTGGCGGCTCCAACAATGGCCGAAATCCGATTTTTCACCGCGGAAACTCCCTGGCCTTCCACATTTCGCGGTGCGTTCATGCGCGTTCCGCAAGGCTTACAAAAGCGGATTTCGAAAAAGGTTACACGCCGCTTCGCCGCATCCGCGCAACTCGCCGCCCACGATCCGCCACGCCGTCTATCCCCGACAGGCGGAAAAAAGGCCGCGAAGCTCAGCCTCCACCTCGGCCGGGTTGGCCACGGTTTGGGCGACGTGCTCGCGCAATAGCTCCGCATAACGGCGCCGCAGGCGATACACCGTCACCTTCACCGCACCCTCTGTCATGCCCAACCGAGCCGCGATCTGCGCGTAAGAGAAGGTCCTGTCGGATCGCGTCAGGGCCTCTTTGAGCTCCTCGAAAAGTTCCGCCTTGCCCGCCGCGCGCATTTCCAGCCGCAGCGTTTCCAGTACTTCGTGCAGCAGCGTCACCGCCCATTGACGGTCGAATATCTTTTCCGGCGTCAAATCATCTTCCAAGCCGCCAAGTTGGCTTTCGGCTGCCTCCACGTCCAGTGAAAAAACGGGCTTACCCCCTCCACGTTTTTGAGCACTCACGCGATGCCATTCATTGGTCAGAAAATTTTTCATCGCGGCCAGAAGAAAACTGCGAAACCGACCTTTGTGGCGGTCGACCGTCGCGAGGCCGTCCTTGCTCAATAGTCGCGTAAAAAATTCCTGGATTGAGTCTTCCGCATCGGCCGCATGCTGGCCGCTCCGTCGGACAAACGCATAAAGCGGATACCAGTAAATACGGCATAACGCCTCCAGCGCCTCGTGCGCCTGCCGCGAATCTGCGCCAGGCCCGTGGGCTTTGGCGGCAGCCAGCACCAGGGTCCAACGCGTCGGGGCGAACGTAGACGAATTTGCCGTACCGGCCGGGTATTCCGACATGGTAACAGTCCCGTGACCTGCGTCGCCCGCCTCCCAACCCATGGAATTGAAGGGGAGCGCCGTCCTGTATGAACGAACCCAATTGTAACCCCAGCCGCACCACCGGCAACAGACCGACATTTTCGCCGGGTGCATAAACGTTTTTTTTGGGGGGGGACTTCTACAATGGAGTCGCGCAAACTTTACCGCCACTCCACTCCCGAAACGTTTATGCACCCATTTTCACCATTATCCGCCATCTCGGCGCCTGTATACTCAGCGCGGCCTCTGACGATACATTATTAGGGAGCGAAAGATTTGGAAAATGCCGATGGTGCGGCAATAATATCGAAATACCGAATCAGGTATTCCATTAACAGCCGCGTAGAATATATGTCTCATTACAGGCCAAACGGAGTATATCTGTTTGCGTCGTTGCATCGGTAAAACCCCGCTGCCCAACGTCTCCTGGCGCTGACGCGCCAACACTGGCAGTTTGAGAAGGGTGTGCATTGTGTCCACACGTGAGCTTGGACAAGGACCACTGCCGCGTGCGAACCGACGGAGCACCGATGATTCTGGTGATCCTCCACAACGTGGCCACCCACCTGCTTAATCGCCGCAGCATGTGTGACGAAGGCGCCGCCGTGCGTCGGCACACCGATCACCTCCCGAAGGCCCTGCTGCTTATCCGACCTCCGGGATGAGAATTGAAAGCCCCGGATATCAGGCCGGGGCGCTTTGCCTTGGCCACGGCAGGACTGTATAATCAAGCGGTGTGATGATACGCCTATAAAGGCCCCGCGGGGCCTTCAGTTATCCGGCCAAGCTCTTGAGAAAGGGGGCGAAAGGTATCGACCGGACAGGAATGTTGAGCATGGCGTGCCGACCTGCCAAACAAGTCGTTAAACTGATTGGCAAAAAAACAAATGCTGAGAACTACACGTTCCCAACAGCCGGTAGCTTCGGCTATCGGTTGGCTGCCTGATTAAAAAGGCAACCCGGTTCCCGTGGGTAGTCCGCGACTCGCGGTGAACTGACGACCAGCGGAATGCCCGGATAACAGCGCCGATCGGTTATCCGTTAAGATTCAGGATCAGCTGGAAGCGCCGGAAGTCAGACTGCGGGCGGCTGGCGTTTCGAGAACAACATGCAGTCTACGCATGTAGAGGTGCTCAGCGGACTGTCACGGGACGAGGGTTCGAATCCCTCCGCCTCCAATAGCTTTCCCACGGGCCAGGGCGATTAGCTCAGTTGGTTAGAGCGCATGCATGACACGCATGAGGCCAGAGGTTCGAATCCTCTATCGCCCAATCGATGGTTTTTTGGGGCTGTCGCCAATACCCATCCCAGACGTTGTTTGCCCACTGCTATTGGGGCTTCCTCCATTAGCCCTATTTTTTAAAGTCGCTTTTTCGCTGTTTAACGCGGTGTTAGGCGCGTCTGATTTTACGCCAGTGGCTTGAGCGATATATTGCTCCTCGGGGGCCAGCAGGTAGTGCTCTTGGGCGACTCTCTCGCTGTGTCCGATCCACTGGCGGACGATGTGGGCCGGGTAGTCGCGGCGCAGCTCCGCGTCCCGCGTGGCCCGGAGGTTGACGAAGGGCTTCGGCCAGAGCCGCAGCCCAGCTCTGTGCGCCAGGCGTCCCAGCCCGGATCGTGCCTGTGACCGGGGGCTATTGGCCGATGACGAGCTTCCAGCCGTCGGCGGTGCAGGTGCAGTACCAGAGCGGCGACGGCAATCCGCCCGCGGCCTATGTCACGGCGATTAGGCTGCTGGCGGCCTACTGGTATCAGAACCGCGAGGCCCTGATCCTCGAAAACGGCATTCACGCCCAGGAGATACCACTGGGCGTCAAGACGCTGCTGTGGACGCGGCGGATCATGGAGTTTTGAGCGATGCCATCCACGCTGTTCACCGCCCAGAAAATCCCACCCCTGGCTGCGGGACATCTGCGCCACCGGGGGTGGCTGCAGCGGAACCAGCCGATCTTGAATGAATTTAACGAGGCGGTCCCGAACTGGGTTACCGTCGCGACGCTCTGGGCGCTGATTGAACCGCTGCTGGGAGCCGAGGTTTTCGCCGCCCAGCGGATCGCCCCGGAGGCCAAGGTGCGGATCCGCCTGCGCTGGCCCGGGCGGGGCTTAGCGGTCACCACGGCGGATCGGATTGCCTGGTCGCCGCTGGGTTATTCCAGCTCCAGTTCGGCCACTGGATCGGGCGCCGCGGCCACGCCGGAGCGTTGCTACAACATCGCGGCGGTGTTGGATCCCGGGGAAAGGCATCGCGAGCTTTACGTGCTCACCAAGGCGGCGCTTTAAGGCTCTCCACAAGCGAGGCGCGCCAGCAGGAGGGCTATGCCCAATGGCGGGCAAAGGAACAATAAGGCGCCGATGAGGAAATCGACCATGCTTTTATGATACCGCGTGGATCGGGAATGTAAAGATGCCCATAACCGTCGCAGCGATTCCGCAGGGCGGGTCGCTAAAGCCGACAGGACAGCGGGTTGGGCGGTTTTGAGGCCAGAGGCAGATTCGCAGGGGCGTTTTTCGGCGGGGTGGACGGGGACTCCCTGCGGCGCGCCGG
>JAJYFE010000120.1 GCA_021785435.1 Planctomycetota bacterium | reverse complement strand
CCATAGGTGCCGCGCACCTCCTGCAGCGCCGCCTGCACCGCCCGCACCAGGTTGCCGCGATAGAAATGCCCGATTAGCATCGCCAGCACTTCCGTGTCCGTCTCACTGACAAAACGCCGTCCCTGGGCGGAGAGCAACTGTTTGATCGCGGCGTAATTCTCAATAATGCCGTTGTGCACCACCGCCACCTGTTGCCGGTCATCGGTGTGCGGATGGGCGTTGACCTCCGTGGGTGCTCCGTGCGTGGCCCAGCGCGTATGGGCCATGCCCACGTAACCCCTGGGGACCGCCTTCTCCGCCGCCAGCCGCTGCTCCAGCACGCTGATGCGCCCGGGGGCTTTGCGCACGAAAAAGCCGGACTTCATGCCAATGCAAATGCCGGCGGAATCATACCCACGATATTCCAGCCGCTTAAGCCCTTCCAGCAACACCGGCTGGATATCCTTGTTCCCGACGTAGGCGATGATGCCGCACATAGCCGAATCCCGGGTTCGTCACTCGTACCGCCGTGGCGCCGACGTGGCGGCGCGATCCCGGATCCGGCGCCGGCGCAGCAGATACACGCCCAGCGCCCCCGCCGCGGCCAGCGCCACAACTACATAGATCACATGCTTGATCATCGCCAACTCCCCGAATAACCAATTGATGTTGGCGGCGAAATGGTAGCCCAGGAAAATCATGGTCGGAATAAACAATAGACCGGCCAGACCGTCAATAGCGACGAACTTCCAATATGGCATTTTGGCCAAGCCGCAGAGGGCGAATACCATGGCCCGAATGCCGGGGAAAAATCGGCCGATAAACAGCGTCCAGTTACCATGCTTGTGAAAATATTTCTCCACTTTCTCCCGCCGCCGGCTGTGCATCAGCTTGCGCAAGTGGCGCGAAATGGGGTTGCGTCCCCGCAGGCCATTGCGTCCCAGGAACCACAGAATGCTATCGCCACCGATCATTCCCGCCAGCCCAAATAAGATCATGATCCCGGCCTGGGGCACGGTCGGCCGGGGCATAGCCGCGGCCCGCCCCGCGGGGACAGGCCCATCCGCCCGGTTATGCGGCGGCGCAGGGGCGGCATCCGCGGTCAGATGCGCGATGGGACTTTGAGTGGGATTGCACAGATAGCCGGAAAAAATCAAGGGCACATCTTCAGGAATCGGAACCCCGCAGCCGGCTCCGATTAACAGTAACGACAACGCCACATAGGTAAAGCGCGTCAAAAAAGCCTGGACCAACGGCAACATTACTTCGGCTTCCGATCATAAAGTTGATATTTTAACGCCTGGCGTGTGGTGGGCCAACCCGGCAGTTCCGCGGATTACCCAGCCCGGCCCGCCACGGGTAGGCAGACTGCGCCGCAACCAAACACATAACCCCCGGTCCGCACGGAAGTGGAATAGTTTAGTCGCCCACGGCGACCTTCGGCGGATCGAGGAGTCGCCTTTGGAGACCTTGCCGGAGGTGGATTCTCCGCCGGAAACCGGGGATTCTCCGCGGGCCAAAATCTTCGCATGGCGCGAAGAAACACGCGGATTGTGGCGCCGGGGTGTGGCCGGATTTTGTGACAACCGTCGTACAACCGAAGTCTCGCTGCTTTTGGCTCGAGCCAGCGGCGCAACGCCGCTTCTACTACACTAGACGGCCCCCGACCATCTTGGCCCGGCGAAGCGGTTGCCGCAAAATCTGGCCACACCCGCGACATCAGGCGCTCTGGTTTATTCGCAGCGGCGATAGGGACCTCGCCGGCTACGGCCGCCGCCGGGTACAAACCGGTCGGCGGCACGGCTACTCACCGTCGACCGGTTCCAGAGGGGCGGGGGGAAGGACCAGCGTGGTGCGGCCACGGCCTTGAAAGTCGACCATCACTCTGGTTTTATCGCCCGCAGGGTGGATCTCGGCCACGCGACCCAAGCCGAACGTCGGATGCCGCACCAGCAGGCCGGATCGAAGGGAGTGGCGCATGCCGGTAGCGCGGGGTTCGATGTATGCCTCCGCAGCCGGCACGCCCGTCGGCGGCGGCGCGGCGCGAGATGCCCAACTGGCATTCGCGGACCGGAACCTGGAAGCGGCGCCGCGCTCCTGACCCGCACCGGTCGAACCTCGACGGGGCGGGGTGGGGGATGGCTCGCGCCGGCGATGCGCCCGTGGCAGGTAGACGGCATTGTCGCGATAACCGGGCGAGCCGGCGGGGCGTTCCAGCTCCATCAAATCCACCGGTTCCAGACAATCCTTGGGGATTTCTTCTAAAAAGCTTGATCCGACGCGCCCCTCCGAGCGCCCCATGACCATGCGATAACAGCTGTAACTTAACAACAGGTGTTGCATCGCTCGGGTCATCCCGACAAACAGCAGGCGCCGCTCTTCCTCAATATCCCGTGGACCGTTGTCCGAATTCGTCACCCGGCTGTGCGGCAGCAATCCCTCCTCCACCGCCGCGATGGCGACCACCGGAAATTCCAGACCTTTGGCGGCGTGTAGGGTCATCAGGGTGACGGCGCCACTTTGGTCGCGCAGGCGATCCACATCCGACACGAGCGCGACCTGTTGCAGATAGTCCGCCAGAGTCGCCGCGGGATTCTGCCGGTCGAACTCGGCGGCCACATTGATCAATTCCTGGATATTCGACTGTCGCTGCAGGGTTTCTTCATCGATGTGGGCAGCCTTGTCAATGAAGCCAGCCCCGTCAATCACTGCTTCCAGTATCCGCGCCACCGGCGCCCGTCGGAGCAACGGCGCGGAGGGCGGAGGCGGCATGTCCACCTCCGTGGAGGCGGCGTCAGGGTCGGCCTCCTGCGACGCCGTGGCGAGCACCGGATCAAAAAGAGGATCCGCCGGATCGCCAGCCTGGGCCGAGACAGTGCGGTTTCCCCCCGTTCCAAATGAAGGAGAACCCGTCGCCGCGAAATCAGTCCCGTCCTGAGTGGGTTCCGCCGCAGTGTCGATCGGATCCGGCCCCGGGGGCGGATCGCCTGATCGCACGGCCGGTTCAAGAAACTGGCGGCGCAGAGCATCAATCAGGGCGGCGAATTTGAGGCAGCCATGGCTGGCCTTCGGCGTCAGCCCCTCCACTTCCGCGGCCCGCCGGCAGGCCGCCAGCAAGCTGATTCGCTGTCCCGCGGCGAAAGCTGCCAGCCGCCCGGTGCTGGTTTCCCCTACGCCGCGGGCGGGTACGTTGAGGATACGCTCACAACTCAGGTCATCGTCCGGATTCGCCAGCAGTTTCAGATACGCCAGCACATCTTTGACTTCCTTGCGGGCATAAAATTCCGTGCCGCGGGCGATCTGATATGGCACGGCGGCTTTCATCAGGGCGTCTTCCAGGACGCGGGAGATAGAGTTGACACGATAGAACACCGCCATTTGATCCCACGCCACGGCGTGCCGGTCATGAAAATCACGCAGACGCCGCACGATTTCGGCCGCTTCCTGGTGTTCGTCCGCGGCACGGAATAGAGTGATCCTCGCTCCGGCGGGATTGTCCGTCCATAAGGCTTTGCGTTTGCGCATACGGTTATGGGAGATCAGACCCGAAGCCGCCCGCAAAATCGTTTTGGTACTGCGGTAATTCTGCTCCAACCGCACCACCTTGGCGTTGGGAAAATATTTTTCGAAATCCAGAATATTGGACAGGTTCGCGCCACGCCAGGCATAGATGGATTGATCCGGATCACCCGTGGCGCAGATATTGCCATGCCCCAGCGCCAGCATGTGGGCGATGACGAATTGGGCGTGATTGGTGTCCTGATATTCATCGATCAGCAGGTGGCGATAGCGATCCTGCAACTGTTCGCGGATGGCGGCGTGGTCGCGCAGAAGCAGCGCGGTTTTCAACAGCAGGTCGTCGAAGTCAACCGCCTTGGCCGCCCGCAGCAGCTCTTCGTAGGCGCCATAAATGCGGCCAACCTGGACGTGGAAATAATCCCGCCGGCCCTCAGCGGAGGCCGCAAAGGCCTCCGGCTGTTGAAGGCGATTTTTCGCGCCGCTGATGGTATGCAGAACGCGGGGCGGAGGAAAATGCTCCGCCGAAAGGCCAACCTTCTCCACCGCCTGCTTTACCACCTTTAGTTGATCCGCAGTGTCCAGAATATTCGGCACCGCCGGCGCCCCGAGCTGCGGGGCGAATTCCCGCAGCAAACGGGCGCCCAGGCTGTGAAACGTGCTGACCGTCGCCGCGGAAGCGTAACGCGGGCAGATAGCCGTCAGTAACTGCATGGTGCGCCGGCTCATTTCGCCGGCGGCCTTGTTGGTAAACGTCACCGCCAGGATGTTGCCCGGCGCCACGCCTCCCGCAGCGACCAGATACGCAATGCGCCGGGTGATCGTGCGGGTCTTGCCCGAACCGGCCCCCGCCAGCACCAACAGCGGCCCCGCTTGATGGGTTACCGCTTCACGTTGCGGTTCGGTCAGGCCTTTAAGCAGCGTTTCAGCGGCATCGGAAGTCGTGGGGCGCATTCCGTTAGTATACACAATTTCGGGCAGCCCTTTATGCCCACCCCTGCCGCAGGGCGCGCGGCGGCGGGTCTGTGCACGCCTGCCTGTTTTTGGGGAAGGGCGCCACATCGCAAGCACCGGACTTCAGCTCGCCGGGGCGAGTCGCCTACGGAGACCGGTGGGCGGGCAGCCCTTGTCGAGTCGTTAAAGTCTCCTGGCGGCGCTCCGGTGAACGGCATCGCCCAGAATACTGAAGCTACCCGCAACCTGGCGATGCCGCCACGGTCCGGCTTTTCCCGTTTTAAACGCACAGCTTTCATAAGGGGTGCGATGCAACGTCGACGGAAATACCGGCAGCTGCACTCTGCGGCTGTCCTGGAGTCGGGCCAGCGCCGGGCGCAAACTGAGCACACCTCCGAGGTGTGCCGCATAATCTGTCATGCATGCCCATGCCGGTATCCGCGGAATGGAGCGAATCGGATGGATGTCCGCAGGTGCAACCGATGCGTGGCGGGTGGGGTGGGGCCAGGCATGGACGGGGGCGTCGGCAGGCCCTGGAGTGGAGGCGGGCGGGCCTCCCGATGGCGATCGATGGGCGCAGCCCGTGAACAGTTATAGAAAGTCTTTTTGGCTCTATAAGGAACGCTGCCTTTTAGTTCTTCGTGGGATCATGGTTTTGTGGCTTCGTGCCAACTTCGGGTTCTGCTTGCCGCCCAGTTCCGTCGCCACGGCAAATGGGCCGCGCCGTGGTCGGCGCCGAATCTTCGAATCACGGTTTCCCGCCTGGGGTATCAGGGTTTAGAACGGCTGTCCGTATCCGCAGTGGAACCGGCCCATTCGGCCAGCGCCTGCCGCGCCAGACTGTCGCCGCGGCGGTTGGAACTCGGCTGAGCCATGACCGCCGGGCGTACCGGCTGATAACGATTGGCCAGTAGAGCTTCCATAACGGCCAAGATCAACACCAACGCCAGCACCCCGGGCATCAGCGAGCTGCCGCGACTGCTCTTGGCCAGCAGTCCCGCCAGATGGCGGGCGCTGGCGGCGATCAACACCGGCTTCCGGGTCGAGGCTTCCCGGACCAGCAGGTGGGCCGCGACGGCATGCAGGTCAACTTCCGCAGCCAGTTCATTAACCACGAACTCACCATTAAAACGATGATCAAAACTCCACCAATGGTAAAGGCCCGCACGGTAGGTATGGTCGAATAACCACTGCGGGCGGCCGCCCGGGCCGCGCGTGGAGGGGATGTTGATGGGGGCGGCGCCGCTGCCGGGCTGCTGGATGTTAAGAGTCTCCCGGGAAGGCACGCCCGCAGGCATTAGACGCACTTGTTGTTGGGGTTCATAGCTGTTCTGACGCGAACCGGCGGCGGTTCCCAGGGCGATGCGCACGATGATCGGCAAGAATGACGTGGTGGCGGCCCAATTGGTCCACCCTCCGGCCGGGGCGGTCAGGAAAGTATAAACCCGTCCCTGGCCGAAGGACTGGGCGATCAAAATTGCGGCTTGGTTTGGTAGGCGGCATAGCACCGTTTCCGATGCGGAGGCACTGGCTTGCAGCTTCCAGCGGCCTACCACGATGATCCGCCGAAACGGGGCTTGATTTTTGAATAGACCGGCGAAAATATGGCTCTTCAGGTTCACCCAATCTATCGGCTGCCCGCTGACGCTCTGCGCTGGTCCCAGCAGCTGGCCGGGAAAGATCCGTGCCGGGCCCGACAGGTGGGCATTGTACGCCACTGGATCCACCGCCGGTCCGAGCAGCCAGCAGAGCTGACCTCCGCCTTGCACAAATTGCGTTAAACGAGCTACGGCTGCGGCAGCGAGACGCGGCGCATCGCAAATAAAAATGGCCCTGAACTTTTCCAAGGGCAAACGCCGCAGTTGGCTGGAAAAAATGTACGTTGGCTGGATGCCCCAAGGCAAGCGGCTGGCTCGTCCTATTTCCCCGCGCGGCGACGGTGTCGTTTCTGACGACGGCGCGGCTCCGAATGGCGCCAAGGCCGTCTGCACGTAAAACGCGGCGGAATCCGGGCCTGCAGCATCAGCCTGATTGCCCACCACCAGCGTCTTGACCCGCCGCGCCACACGCAGCACCAGCGTGCGACGATCGGCCCAGGGCAGCGCGTCCGCGGGACCGATTTGGGCGAGGGTGAACCGGTGATAGCCGGCCGCGACCAACTGATATTGCAGGCGAATTCGCCGCCGGCGACCGATGGTCCCGACCGGCGTCAAACGCGCCTGCACGACGGGCTGCTTCACCGGCACACCATCGACCTTCAGGGCAAAACGCGGCGCTACAGCCGTTTGACCATTGTTGAGCACCGTGGCGCGGAACGTCAGCCGACTGCCGACCACCGCCGGCCCGCGAACGATTTGGAACTTAGCAATGCCGACATCATCCGGGATGCTGCCGTGGGCCTGCGGCATCAGCACCAGTTGAATGCGCCGATGCGCCTTGAGGGCATGGAACATTCCGGCATCGGACGCCGCCGGACCGGCGAAGTCGGACACGATCACCAGCATCTGATTTACCTCGCCGGAGCGGTGCAGCAAGCGTACCGCCTGGGTGATCAACCTGGCCATGGGCAACGCCTGCCCAACGCTGGCCGCGCTTCCCGCGGCGATCATGTGGTCCAACCGACCGAGCACGGCAATACGCCCGGCGCTGAGGGCATTGGTGCGCGGACCAGGGCCGGGGTTGGTCAACAGGACTGCCATCTGAGCCGGTCGCAGAACGGTATTCAGCAGCGCGCGGGTCTGCTGAACGGCGCGCGCTAGGCGCGTGACCGCCCCGGCACGGGCGAGCATGGACTGCGAATTATCCAGGATAATCACAGCGGCCGTGGAACTGCCGTCATAGGGGCCGCCGGTGGCGGCAAACAGCCAATTGCTGCTTAGCCCGAAGAACGAACCGGCCACGCCCAGCAGGCCAAGTATCATCAGCGCCAGCATCGCCGCAGTGGACGGGAACCTGCCGCGGCGCGGTCGGCCGCTTCCCCCGGCCGCGTCCCGGTGCGTCTCCGCGGGCCGGCTGGACACCCCATTTTTCCGCTGGGCCGGCGGGGGCGGCGGCGCCCTGCGCACGCCTTGAAAAAGCAACACCCCGGGAATCACCATCAGCAGCACCCCTGCCAGCAGCAACCCGATCAGGCCATAGGCCAGCTCCGGCGAGCCGCCCCGCACCCATGGCCCCGCCACCGCCATCGCCAGCAGGGCGAATACCGCCATGCGCAACAACAGCAGCAGAATATTTTCGAGATGGCGGCGTCGCGCGGTCTTTTGGGCGGTGTTGCGCAGAAAGCGCAGAGTGGAGAACGGCACCACGGGTGAACGCAGACGGTTAAGTAAATGCAACACCACGGGGATGGCCGCCGCGGAGAGGCCCAGCAGCATCACAGGGCTGGAAAAGTTCAGCGCCGCCAGGGGCGGGCAAAATTCCATGCGTAACCTTCCACGATCCCCCTGCGAATCTTGGTGACCTCTGCGTTGATATCGTGTGCGCCCCGAGGCCACCGTGGCGCGATGAACCTTAGCGCAAAAGCAATTACCGCCGGCCGGTCCGCCGCAGCATTTCCCGGATCTGCGCATCCCACGGCACATCGGTAAACGCCGGGATATAGTCGATCCGCGCCTGTCCGCACTTGAGCTTCAGCAGGTCCAGGAACGCCTGCACCTCCCGGCGGTATTCGGTTCGAATCAATTTGGGATCAATCTGCAGGCGCGAACCATCTTCCATATCCTGGAACATGACCGGGGTGCTGTAGTCCAGTTCAATCTCACCGCGGTCCAAGACATGAATCAGCACCACTTGATGCCGGGCGTGCCGCAGATGTTCCAGGGCCGTGGTGAGTTTTTCAAGATCCTCAAACAGATCACTGATCAGAATGACCAGGCCGCGGCGCGCAATCTTGTTGGCCAGCAGATGCAGGGTTCCGGAGACATCGGTGCGGCGGCCGGGGGAAAGCTTCTCCAGACTCACAAAGATGCGATCCAGATGCGCCGGCCCGTTGCCTTGCGGGATCTCCAGGCGAATCGCGTCGTCAAAGGCTATCAGCCCCACGAGATCCTGCTGGGTGGACAACAGATAGGCCAGCGAGGCCGCCAGCACCGCTGCGTATTCAAATTTACTTACCGCCGCCGGCCGGTTGGCGCCCGCCGCGACGGCGCCGAAGCGCATGGAAGCTGAAGCGTCCAGACAAATCGTCGCCCGTAGATTGGTTTCCTGTTCGTACTGTTTGATGTAATAGCGGTCGGTTTTACCGAGCACCGTCCAGTCCAGGTGTTTAATTTCGTCGCCGGGGACATATTCACGGTGCTCGGCGAATTCGATGGAGAAACCCTTGTGCGGACTTTTGTGCAGACCCGCGAATACGCCTTCCACCACCCCGCGCACGGTTACCTCCATCCGGCGTAGTTGCGCCGCCTGGGCGGGTTGGAAAAAGCGATATTGAAAGGCACACATATCAACGTTCAATTTAGATCTGGCCCACGCAGCCAGGTCAGGCCCATGGAGCCATATTGTAACCGCCGGACCATCCGGAGGCCTGATTCCACCGCATCCCAAGGTGCTGCGGCAGGATGGCGCAGGATAATCAGGCCATTCGGCGCCATCCAGGCACCGGCCAACGCGACGAGCAGCGCTCGGACCTTAGTGTGCTGGCCCGGGCTTTGCCAATGCGCATACGGCGGGTCCACGAACGCCAAGTCGAAGCGCCCCGCCTCCGCACCGGCGGCTTGCAGCGCCGCGGGCAGGCGGTAGGCGTCCAATGGCAACACCCGGCACCTAGGAATAACGCACAACCGGTTGATATTGTTGCGTAGGCGGTCCAGAGCGCCACGGTCACGCTCGACGAAGACTGCCCGCGCGGCCCCGCGCGAAAGGCTTTCCAACCCCAGACTCCCGGTGCCACAGAAACAATCCAGCACCCGGACCCCGGCCCATGGCATCGCGACAGTCAGGGTGTCAAAAAGCGACTGCTTGGCGCGATCTGTGATGGGCCGGGTCCGGTTCGATTTTGGCCCGAGCAATTCGCGACCGCGAAATTCACCGGCAATGATGCGCATCGCGGCTCACAAGCAGTCGTCCGCCGGGGCGTAGAAGCGCGGATGCGGCTGCATACGTTCGCGAACGCAGCGGCCACACATATAGAATCCCGGCGCACCGGGATATTGGATGCTGTCCGTGTCGTCGCCTTCGATCCATTTACGGCACGGGATATTGGCGGCGCCGCATAAGGCGCAGGCCGCAGGTCCCCCGCCGTCGGTTCGCACCAGGCCGGCGCTTAGACAGGGATACCGTTGCCGTTGGCCACGGCCTGGCGCGGGGCTGATTACTTGTGCCGAAAACCGCCGCTGTTTAAGCCATTCCAGCAGGCGCGCCGCTTCGGCTGGATCGCAGAAACGCCGCCATCCGCCGCGACCGTTGACGTTACGGAAAAAACCCAGGTCTTCAAGCCGTTCCTGCATTACCGGATCTGGCGAGGCCTTCAGCACCAACAGCACCCGCGGCTTCATATAATCCTCTGAAGATGGCCGGATGCCCGGCCGCGGCAGAGCAACTCTTCTCCGCGACCATGGTGGCGGGCACGGTCCGAAGTACCGTAACTGGCGGAATAAGTTATGGGCCATGGCCTGGGGACCATGTCTGCTACCGTCCCTGCCGGCGCTGCGATCTGATCCGCCCGCAGCGCGAAACTCTTTCCCTGGATACCGGCATCAGCGCCCCGCCTGGCCAGGTCCGGGCGGCGACTGGCGCCGCCGCCGCTATTTATCCGCCGCGCCCGTTGCTTAAAATCCGACCCAACCGATCATACAACGCCGCTGCGGTGCGCATCCCCCCATACAGGCTGGCGAGGTCGAATTTTTCATTCGGCGCATGCAGGTTGTCGTCAGGCAGACCGAAACCAATCAACACGGAATCCACATCCAAAAGTTTTTTGAAGCTGCTTACCACCGGCACCGTTCCGCCTTCACGGGTGAAAACCGGCTTTTGGCCGAAACCAATTTCCAAGGCTTCTGCTGCGGCGGCGACGGCCGGTGAGTCCGTCGGCGTGAGCACCGCGGGCGAGGCGTTCAAACGCTGCAGTTTCAGCCGCACGCCGGCTGGCTTAAGCGAACCCAAATACGTTTCAAACGCCGCGGCGATGCGCAGCGGATCCTGATGCGGAACCAGACGCATGGAAACCTTGGCGCTGGCGGCGCCAGGCAGAACCGTTTTCGCGCCCGGCCCCTGGTAACCGCTGGTGAGGCCGTTGATATCCAAGGTCGGCCGGCACCAGCGGCGCTCCAGCGTGGAAAAGCCCTTTTCCCCGAACAACTCCGATACGCCGAGTCGGCGGATCAGCTCGGCTTCGTCGAAAGGCAACTGGCGCCACTGCTGGAGAATCGACGCCTCGGGCATTACCACCTCGTCATAAAAGCCGGGAATAGTTACGCGCCCGTGGACGTCGTGCAAGGCCCCCAACATTCCGACCAGGGCATTCGCCGGATTGGCCACCGCCCCGCCATATACTCCGCTGTGTAAATCTTCCGCGGCGCCCGCCACCTCCACCTGGTAATACACCATTCCCCGGAAGCCGGTGGTAAGCGTGGGAACGCCGGGGGCCAACTGGTTGGAATCACTGACGATCAGGGCGCGGGCGGTCTTCAATTCGTCAGCGTATTGGGTGATTACCGGCTCTAAGCTCATCGAGCCGATCTCTTCCTCGCCCTCCAGCAACACGGTCATGCGGACGGGCAGTTCGCCGGCGATTTGTTTCCAGGCCAGCAGCGCCGCGAGATGACAAAACACCTGTCCTTTGTCGTCGCTGGCCCCGCGCGCGAATATTTTGCCGTCACGGATCGTCGGTTCAAACGGCGGCGTGATCCAC
Source organism: Planctomycetota bacterium (assembly GCA_021785435.1). Taxonomy (GTDB): domain Bacteria; phylum Planctomycetota; class Phycisphaerae; order WQYP01; family WQYP01; genus JAKCCC01. The sequence continues at coordinate 2,811 of JAJYFE010000120.1, read as the reverse complement.
TTGTCAAGCGGGTCGGCCGGTTGCACGTCGTAATGGCCGTAAAAGAGTATATGCGGGGCATCGGGCTTATGCCGGTTACCGGGGGTTCGCGCCAGAATGCAGGGGTGGCGGGCGGTCGGTATCCATTCCGGTTCCAGCCCGGCGGCACGCATATAGTGCATGGCCCAATCCGCGGCGGCGGTAAGATCCGCCTGGTGCGCCGGGTCGGCCGATACGCTGGCCAGCCGCAGCCATGGTTTAAGGTCCTCCAGCCAACCCCCGCGATTTTTGTCAATCCAGATTAAAACCGTATCCAACATCAGCAACTCCTGCCCCACCCTGGTGCTCGGTCCGGACCGTAATCGATGGACCAACTGCTGGCCTGGCCCGTGCCACTGTTATATTATAAGGGTGCCCCCAACGGCTGAAAACAGCAGCGAGGGTGTGGCCATAAATTGTGGACGGCACGATCCTACGTGCCGTATAGGTTGCCATACGGCCCGCGTCGTCGTGGCGGCGGTAGGACGGCCTCCCGAGAGTCATCGGGCGAGTGGGTCCACCGGGGCGGATCTTCGACCTACCACGATGAGCCACAATTTATGGCCACACCCAGGAGCGACAGGCTTGATCATCACCATCGACGGTCCCGCCGGCGCGGGCAAATCAGCCGTGGCCCAACGGCTCGCCCAGAGTTTGGGGTTTAAACATCTCGACACCGGCGCGATGTATCGTGCCGTGGCCCTGGCGGCGCTGGAGGAGGGACTCGACGGCGATCCGGACGGCCTGGCCCGGTGGGTTGGCCAAATCCAGGTGAGCTTCGATTGGTCCAGCGAACCACCGCGGGTGCGGCTTGATGGGCGGGATGTTACGGACGCGATTCGCACCCCGCGGGTGACCCAGGCGACGCACCTGGCGGCCAGTAATCCGCAGGTGCGCGCGGTGCTGGTGGAGCAACAGCGCCGCATCGCCGCCGCCGCCGGCTCGCTGGTCACCGAAGGGCGGGACCAGGGCACGGTGGTTTTTCCCACGGCGGAATACAAGTTTTACCTGGACGCCAGCCTGCAGGAACGCGCCCGGCGGCGGGCAGTGCAATGGCGCGACCAGGGCCGGGCCGTCACCTTGGACAGCCTTGCCACCCAACTCCAGCAGCGCGATGACCGCGACCGCAACCGTGGCGTCGGATCGCTGACGATCCCGCCCGGGGCCATCGTGATCGACACCACGCCGCTGACGCTGCAGGAGGTAGTGGAGTTGATGCGGCGCACGGTTCAGGGCCAACCCCGCGTATCGTACACCTACCGCGGCGAGGGAACCGGATGGTTTCAGACGCTGCTTTGGACAGTGGGGCGTTTTCTTCTGCAGACCATTGCCATCCTGTTTTTTCGGGTGCGCATCACCGGCCGCGAAAACATTCCACGGCGCGGCGCGGCGCTGCTGGCCACCAACCATCAAAGCCTTCTGGATCCGTGGCTTATCGGCATCGCCCTGGAGCGACAAATCCATTACCTGGCCCGCGAAAGCCTGTTTCGCGGCGGCTTTGTCCAATACGTTTTCGAACGCACGAACGCATTTCCTATCCGCCGCGGCCGGGCGGATACGACGGCGATCCGCGAGGCCATCGCCCGGCTGCAGCGCGGATATCTGGTGAATATTTTTCCCGAAGCCACCCGGACCATCGATGGCACCATCGGTCCGATTGCCGCCGGCCTGGCGGTGATCATACATCGGGCCAGGGTGCCCTTGATTCCGGTGGTAATCGAAGGGGCGTTTGAGGCCTGGCCGCGTGGCAAGGCCTGGCCCCGGCTGCGATCCATCCGTCTGCACTATGGTCGTCCGCTTTCTTATGCCGAATTGGTGCAACTTTCCCCGGATGCGCTGGCCGTGCGCCTGCGCAGCGAAATGATCCGGTTGCAGCGGCAGCTGGGCTCGCCCCATGCGGCCGCATCGCAGCAGCGCTTCGCCGCTGATTGGCAGCAAGGCCGCCGCCGCGCGGTGGCGCGGGAAATCACCGCTTGATCGGAATTCCTCCGGGTGACGCCTGAACTCGGAAGTCTGGAAGTTGTAACCGTGCTTGGGTCGCGGCGGTGGGTAAGGCCCCTCACCCGTCGTTGCAGTTTAGTCGCCCACGGCGACCTCCGAGCTATGAAACAAACGCCGCGTGGCGCCTCACAGCCCTCCCGATGTCATCGGGATAGGCGCGGGGTAAGGTGCCGCTCGTGAACGGTGACGAAGCTAAATAGACGACGGGCGGCGCGGCCGCATCGGGCGCCGCCGCTTCATTCGCAGCAACCCGCGCAGGGAAGGTGGTGCGTTGCCGGACTCCAGCAGGGCCTTCAATTCGCGTTTCTGGGCCTTGCGCAACTGGCGCCGGTGCCGTTCGCTGGGCTTTTCATAATAGCTGATGCGCTTCATTTCCTTGATCAGCCCTTCCTTTTCGCAGAGCTTCTTGAAGCGCCGCAACATCAAATCAACCGGCTCGTTACCGCGTGCCTTCACCTTGAGCATTCGCACCAACCTTCGTTTGTTTGCCTGTGGCGTTTTAACCAGAGCGGAAGTATACCTCCGTCTACCCCCGGCGGCAACGGCGCTGCGGAAGAGAGGTCGCGGCGGGTGTGGCCAGATTTCTTGGCCCATGCCGGTCATCACCGATAGTGCCAAGTCCCCAACCGTCTTAGCGGCGGCATTTATGCCGTCCGTCGGCACGTCCTTGCCACAAAATCTGGCCACACCCTCCTGCACCCCGCCGCACCAGCTCCCAGCAGCGATTCCGCAAAGAGGGTAACCGCGCGTTGAGCTGAGCCGCCGGGGGCGGGCGGTTGGTGGGGGCCGGTC
>JAJYFE010000119.1 GCA_021785435.1 Planctomycetota bacterium | reverse complement strand
CCGATCTCGAATCGCCACGCCGGCACTGTCCAGGATGGTTCCAATATCATGGGGGTGGACACCGTCCATCACAAAAGATGTCACCGCGACGCGCTGCCGCGGTGTGCCGATGATCCGCAAACCCGACACACCGTGGAGCTTATCCAGCAGATATTGCACCAACTCATCCTCGTAGCGCTGAATGGCTTCCATGCCCAGACCGGTCAGGTAATCCACCGCGGCGCCCAGACCGATGGCCTCGGCAATCGGGGGAGTGCCGGCTTCAAATTTGTGCGGCGTATCGTTCCAGGTTGATTCGGCAAAGGTGACGGTGCGGATCATATCGCCGCCGCCCTGCCAGGGGTCCATGGCGTCTAAAAGCTCCGCCCGCCCCCAGAGCACGCCGATGCCTGTGGGTCCACACATCTTGTGACCTGACAGCGCCAGAAAATCACAGCCGAGTTCACGCACCTGCACGGGAATATGCGGCGCGGATTGGGCCGCGTCCACCAGAAGTAAAGCCCCGTGGGCGTGGGCCTGGGCCGCGATTTCCGCCACCGGATTGAGCGTGCCTAAAACATTGGACACCTGGGTTACGACGAGAAGTTTGGTGCGCGGCGAAAAAAGCCGGTCCAATTCCTCCAGCTTCAGATCGCCAGCGTCGCTGAAGGGAAGCACGCGGATTCGCACGCCCGTGCGCCGGCCCAGCAATTGCCAGGGCACAATGTTGGAATGATGCTCCATTTCGGAGACGATAATCTCATCCTCCGGCCCCAGATTCGTCCCGCCCCAACTCGCGGCGACAAGGTTAATCGCCTCCGTGGCGCCGCGCACAAACACAATCTCTTGAGCCGTCGTGGCGCCGATGAAATGCGCCGCCTTTTCGCGGGCCGCCTCATAGGCCGCGGTGGCGTCGGCGCTTAATTTGTACACCCCGCGGTGAATGTTCGCATTCAGATGGGTGTAGTAACGCGTCAGGGTGGCCAGCACCGCCTGGGGCTTTTGGCTGGTGGCGGCGTTATCGAGATAGGCCAGCGGGCAGCCGCGCATCTTCTGCCGCAGCAGTGGAAAATCGGCCCGAACCAGCGCCGGGTCAAAGGTTGGGGGGAGGTTGCCTTTAGGTCGGCCTGCGGCCCAGTAGGAAGGTTTGGTCGTGATGGCAGTCATAGCAGTTACTTGGTTTCTCATTTCGGCTCACCCGGGGGAGCTGCACGCAAGAAGCCAGGAGTTAGAGGGCCGAGGTTAGAATTTACGCTCGGAAAATCTCACCTCCCGCTCCTGGCTTCTAACTGTTCTCGGTTGACTTCTCCTCCCGCGTTGGCTTCCGCTCCACCGGCGGTTCTACCAGACTCAGCCCTTTTAAGGCCCCCCGGACCAACGTTTCCAGATATTGCCGCATTCCCTCATGCCGCAGGCGGTTGAGGACATCGCCTGCGAACGCATAAGTCAACAGCCTCTGCGCCGCGGCGACGCTGATGCCCCGGCAGCGCAGATAGAAAAGCTGCTCTTCGTCCAGCGGCCCGATGGTTGAGCCGTGGGTGCATTTGACATCGTCCGCGTAAATCTCCAACTGCGGTTGCGCGTTCATCACCGCGTCTTCGGATAACAAAATGGTCCTGCTGGTCTGCTTGGCGTCGGTCTTCTGGGCCCCCGATCGCACCAGAATTTTCCCCTTGAACACCCCTTCCGCCCGCCCGCCCAACAGACTTTTGTAAAGCTCGCTGCTGCGGCACTGTTCGCTGGCGTGATCGAGCAGCGTGTGGTTATCCACGTGTTGGCGCCCGGTCTGTACGCTTAGTCCCAACAGCGTCGCTTGCCCCCCCGGCTGCTTGAGCCGCACCTGCAAATTATGCCGCACCAGCGCGCCGCCCAGATTCACCGTCAGCGACTGAAACGCAGCTTGGCGCTCCAGCTGCACCGCGGTATTGCTCACATGAAAGGCCGCGGCAGCTTCCCGTTGCAGCTGGATCAGTTCCACCTGTGCCGCCGCGCCGAGCACCATTTCCAGCACGGCGTTGGTGAGCGCCGGCTGGCGGCTTGCCCCCGCGTAACTGTGCGCCAGGACCACCTTGGCGCCGGCATCGACCACGACTAAATTCCGCGGCTGCACCAACACCGGCCCCGGGTGATCCGGCGTAAAGAACAGCAAGTGCAGCGGCCGATCCGGTTGCAGACCGGCCGGCACATGGATAAAAGCGCCGTCCTGGAATCCCGCGGTATTAAGGGCGGTAAACCCGTCCTGGGCCAACGCCACCCCCCGGGCCAGGTGCCGTCGAATCAACGCGCTTTGGCTGTCCACCGCAGCGGACAGCGCGCTGATCCGCAGGTCCGGGCCCGCCCATTCACTAAGTTGCGGTATCAGGGTGCCGTTGACGAAGACCAGTTCCCGCCATCCCCGCAGGCGCAGGCTGTAGGGAGCGATCTGTTCACGCCACTCCTCCAACGGCAGGCCCAGATCCGGCGGTGCCGGAATTCGGTACGCCACTTTGGTCAGCGGCGCCACATTGGTCCAGCGCCATTCTTCCTGTCGCAGATTGGGCCAACCGATGGCACGGAACTGATCCAACGCTTCCCGGCGCAATTCCGCCAGCCACGCGGGAGTAGACGATGGCCCGGCCGCGAGCCGATCCGCGAGCTCGGCCTTTGTACTGATCATCGTGGTTGGTTCGATCATGGCGTTTCTGTTAGTTAATCGTTTCCGGGTTCGAATTTCTGGTCTCTAGTTTTTTAGTTTATGGCGTACCGTTTCCATCAGCTGCGCTCACGCCGGCCCGGAACACCTCAAACCTTGAAACTTCGAGCCTATACCCTAAAACCCATAGCTTAAGACCTCGGTTCGCTCCGCCGGCCCGTCCAACCAGCCATATCCGCGGGCTTCCAGCTCCAGGGCCAGGCTTTTATCCCCGGATTTGACGATGCGGCCCTCGCGCAGCACATGCACAAAATCCGGCACGATGTAATTGAGCAAACGCTGATAGTGCGTCACCACCAAAATGCACCGCTCCGGACTGCGCAGAGAATTCACGCCATGCGCGACGATCTTAAGGGCGTCAATGTCCAAACCCGAATCGGTTTCATCGAGTATTCCCAGACGGGGATTTAACACGGCCATCTGCAGGATCTCATTGCGTTTTTTCTCGCCGCCGGAAAATCCTTCGTTCACCGGCCGGCTCAAAAAATTCGGGTCCATCTCCAGGAGGCCGAGTTTTTCCCGCACCAACTTGAGAAAATCGATCGCGTCCAATTCCGGCTCGCCTCGATATTGGCGGACCGCGTTGACCGCCGCCTTCAGAAAATAGCTGGTGCTCACGCCGGGGATTTCCACCGGATATTGAAACGCCATAAACAGGCCCTCCGCGGCCCGTTCCTCGGGCGCCAGCGTCAACAGTTCCTTGCCGTTGAACCGCACTTCGCCGCGGGTAACGGTATAGGTTTCCCGCCCGGCCAGCACCTGGGCCAGCGTGCTTTTGCCGGATCCGTTGGGGCCCATAATGGCGTGGACTTCGCCGGCCCGCAGGGACAAATTGATGCCTTTGAGGATTTCCTTGATCCCGACTGCGGCGTGCAAATCTTTTATTTCAAGCAATGGCATGGCCTCTTCCTGCGTCTTTCCGCCTTCCGCGCTCATCCTTGCCGCGTTCATCTCTCGGTTTTACCCCACGGATCCTTCCAGACTCACGCCCAGCAGTTTCTGCGCTTCTACCGCGAATTCCATGGGCAGCTCTTTGAATACTTCCTTGCAGAACCCGTTGATGATCATATTGACCGCGTTCTCCACCGTTATCCCCCGCTGTTTGCAGTAAAAGAGCTGGTCTTCACCGATCTTGGAGGTAGAAGCTTCGTGTTCAGCGCGGGAAGAGGTATTGTGAATTTCAATATAGGGAAACGTGTGGGCGCCACATTCGGAACCCAGCAACAGCGAATCGCACTGCGTGTAATTGCGGGCGTTGGTCGCCCCCTTCAACATTTTCACCAACCCGCGATAAGTGTTCTGGCCGTGGCCGGCGGAAATCCCCTTGGACACAATGGTGCTTCGCGTATTCCGGCCGATGTGGATCATCTTGGTCCCCGTGTCCGCCTGCTGATGGTGATTGGTCAGAGCCACGGAGTAAAACTCACCGACGGAGTCATCGCCCTGCAAAAGTACACTCGGATATTTCCAGGTGATGGCCGATCCCGTCTCCACCTGCGTCCAACTGATGCGCGCGCGTACCCCCAGACATTTGCCGCGCTTGGTCACAAAATTGTAGATCCCGCCGACCCCGTTCTGGTCTCCCGGATACCAGTTCTGCACGGTCGAATATTTGATTTGCGCGCCGGCCAGGGCCACCAGTTCCACCACGGCGGCATGCAGCTGATTTTCATCGCGCTGGGGCGCCGTGCAGCCTTCCAGATAACTGACGTAGGCCCCTTCCTCGGCGACGATCAACGTCCGTTCGAATTGCCCCGTATCGCGGGCGTTGATGCGAAAGTACGTGGACAGCTCCATGGGGCAGTGCACGCCTTTCGGCACAAAGCAGAAGGATCCGTCGCTGAACACTGCGGAGTTCAGTGTGGCGAAGAAATTATCCGAATAGGGAACCACGGAGCCCAAATAGCGGTGCACCAGCTCCGGGTGTTTTTGTACCGCTTCGGAAAACGAGCCGAAAATAACCCCCATTTCCGCGAGTTTTTCCTTGAACGTCGTGGCCACTGAAACGCTGTCGAATACCGCATCGACTGCCACACCCGAGAGCAGTTTCTGTTCCTCCAGGGGAATCCCCAGTTTCTCATAGGTTTTGAGCAGCTCGGGATCAACTTGCTCGAGGCTGGCCAGCTTTTTCTTCGGTTTGGGCGCAGAATAATAAATGATGTTCTGGTAATCAATCGGCGGATAATGCACGTGTGGCCATTTCGGCTCGGTCATAGTCAACCAGTGGCGATAGGCCTTCAAACGCCACTGGAGCATGAATTCCGGCTCATTTTTCCGCCGGGAAATTTCACGGATAATGTCCTCGTTCAGTCCTTTGGGGACGGCATCGGCATCGACATCGGTGACGAAGCCCCAGCGGTATCCCTGATTGGCGATATTTTCAATAGTCTGCGTGTTCGTAGGCATACTAAAGCCATCTTAGAAGGCCAAAGTCGCAATGTCAATTGAGACACCGTCTCAATATTATCTGCCATTGCGATTTGCCTACCAGTCGCCCCGGTCTACGGTGGGCACCTGCGACCCAGGCTGCCTCTGCCAACGCTGCTTGTCACAATCATCCCGGGGCGTAGAATAGGGTTCACTGGCGTGTGATGGGATCTTTCATCGACATGCTTTTGAGGCCGTAGCTCAGTAGGTAGAGCAACAGACTTTTAATCTGTGGGTCCTGGGTTCGATCCCCAGCGGCCTCATTTTTATCACGTTTTACAGCGCGGCGGAATTCAGACCTTCAGCGTCTTTCCAATGCCGGTTGACCGCCCCATCCGAATTCGCAGACCGATGCCCCGCTGGACAAGGTACCCATGCTTGGATCCCGGGTCAGATGGCCCAAGAGAACCACTTTGCTGAACGCACCCATACGCTGCCCCCTTCCAACCCGGCGCGGGTCGCCGTGGCAACTAAACTGCGCCGGCAACCAAATACATAGCCTCCGCGTCGCAGAGTCGCCGCGGCGACCTCTGCCGGAGGTAAGGCTCCGCTGAACATCGTAATCCTTGCGACCCCCAAATATTCGCGTCGCGCCAAGAAACACGCAGATCGTGATACGGCGCGGCGTAGCTGCAACCAAACAGATAGCCCCCGGTCCACACGGAGGCGGAATAGTTTCGTCGCTCACGGCGAGCCTCGGTGGATGGTGGACCGGGCGTGGCGTTTCCGCTGAAGCCTCCAATCGCCATTTTCAGGCCAGCCCGTGGGATCACGCGCCGGCGGCGCGAACGACCGCTAAAGCCTGGGCTGCTAAAGCCACATTGTGCACGCGATGTACGCGCACGCCACACGCCGCCGCCAGAACCGTCACCAGGGCCGTGGCCAGATCCCGGGCGTGCCAGTGCACCTGGGTCGCCGTGGCGCCAGGAACAGCCGACACTAACAGCCCCGGCCCGCCCGGGGTGGATACGGGTTCCCCGGTGATCGCCGTGAGGAACCTTTTGCGCGAGGCACCCAGAGCCACTGGATAGCCGGTTCCTACGAATTCCGCCACGCCGCCAAGGAGTTTCCAGTTATCTTCAACAGTTTTGCCGAAACCCAGACCAGGATCCAGCACAATGCGCTCCCGCTTCACCCCTTGCGCCATCGCGGCAACGGCGCGCGCCAGTAGATAGCGCCGCACCTCGCCGACCACGTCGCAATAAGGTTCCGGCATGATGCCCGGCGCCTCGGGCCGGTGGTGCATCAAGATGATTGGGCAACGGTGCTCCGCCGCCAGCGCGAACATTTCCCCATCCTGCGTCCCGGCGGAAATATCGTTGATGATATCGGCGCCAGCGTGCAGCGCCGCACGAGCCACTACCGCGCTGCGCGTGTCGATGCTCAGCCACAGCCTTTCCCCGGCAGCGCTACGCCGCAGGCCGCGAATTATCGGCACCACCCGACAAATTTGTTCATCTGGGGGGATCGGATGAATTCCAGGGCGATGAAAGCTGCTCGCCTCCCCCCCGACATCGATAATCGCCGCGCCCTGGCGTTGTAGTTCCAGACCGCGCTGAATCGCCCGCACCTCCTGGACACCACCGGCGGACACCAAGCCGCCGTCACTGAAGCTGTCCGGAGTGACATTTAGCACGCCCATCAGTATCGGCTCGGCGCCGGCGAGCAAGACTTCAAGGGGTCGGTTCCCGGTCATGGGTAATCATCCGCATGGTGATATGGGCCAGAATAAGCATCGCTCCGGCGCCTCCATAAATGATGATACCTGTTCCCGCCGCCCCCCAGCGCCCGTGCGCACCCTGCAGAATATCCCACGCCGCAATCAGCGGTTTCCACGGGACCGTGCCGCTGCCCGCCAGATCGGCTTGCAGATAACCCAGCAGCGGCGGAAAAACCAGCCCCCCGGCCAGCAGCGACGTAACCAGTATTTGTACCCTTTCGCTCCCGCGGACCATCCACAGTACCACGCCCAGCACGAACAGCGCCAGAGCCAACTGGCATACGGCCGCCGTCATAACCGCCGTCAGCGTGGTCAGGCTTAGCCAGGCGGATAAAGCTAGAGCCGGCAGAGCGCCGATGACCGCGGCCAGCAACTCCGCCATCCCCAGCCACTGCCGTACGCAAATATCACCCGCAAGATTTGGCGGCTGTCTCGATTTATTGGAACGTTCTTCGTGCCTTGGCGCCTTCGCTTCTTGGCTGCCGCCCGGCAGCCCTGCCGGGCGGGTAGGCGCCTGCTCCCATGCCCCCCCTGCCGCCATCAGGGCTGGCCAGGCGACGAACCAAAAGGCACCCAGGCCGAGATTGGCGTAAGGCCAGGCGAATCGCCACCAGTCCGCTTCCGGCGGCGCCGCACTCCATTGCCAGCCTACCGCAGCCAGAACCAAGCCGGTGGCACTACCCATCACCGCCGCAGCACAGATGCGGGCCAGTAGCGGACACGGTCCCCGTGCCGTGGCTTCTCCGCTTGGATCGACGGATTTCCGGCGAGCCAGGGTACCCGCTGCAGCCGCATTCATTCTGTGTTCCTGCTTAGGGATGATCGGTTCATATCCACCGTTCTGATATTTTTACCTTTTACTGTTGCCTTTTTACTTCGCCCCCGTGCCCCAACCAACGATCCAGCTCCGCGAAGTCCACCATGGATAAATCCGACACGGCATGGTCTGCCCAACGGCGCACGGCCTGAAGCGACTCGGTCGCAGCCACGCCCAGCACGCGCAGACCGGCCCCGTGCGCTGCAGTCGCCCCCCCCGCCGTATCTTCAATCGCCAGGCTAAGCTCCCTGGCCACATTCATCTCGCTGTCCGCAAGGCGTTGAAACGCCAGCGCATAGCCTTCGGGATCGGGCTTGCCGCGCTGTACATCTTCGATCGCCACCGTGGTCTGAAAATAGTCGCGCAGCTGAAAATGGTCCAACGTCGTGGCAATTTCCTGGCCCCGGGCGCTGCTGCAAATAGCCATCCGCACCCGGCGCCGGCGCAGATGCTCCAGCAGTTCCCGCAGCCCCGCCGGCGGGGAACCCAACCGGGCCAGGTCCCGTTCCATCCGCACATTTTTGCGCCGGCACAAGTCCGCCACCAGGGGTGCCGCCGGATTCAGTCCCGCCTCGCGGAGAATACGCTCAAAAGCTTCCGCATCACCGAAGACCACATAGCGGGAAAAGTACGCCGCGGGCGTCAGTTCCAGCCGCCGACCAAGCCGCGGCGCCAGCGCCGCCAGCGCGGCGTTGTAAGCCGCCAGATGCAACTCTTCGGTGGGCGCAATGACGCCGTCAAAATCAAAAATAACACAGCCCTGCGCCATGCCACCCGTCCGTTTTCAGCGCTCCACGGCGCCGTCTGAAATATGTTCCTTTTCGTGAACCGTGGTTTATTCCCCCCGCCTGAAAATCTGGTTCACAATCCCCGAAAATCCTCGCGTGCCACGCAAATTTTTCCATACACGGCACCGCAAAAAACCGTGGACTACGCTGCCCCACGCGGACGGCAGAACAGACCCGCTTAGACATGCTAATGGATGCTAATCAAGATAGATTTCCATTCCTTAGCGTGGTTTGGTGGTTTCGTGGCTTCGTGCTCCCGATATCCGAGAGTTCCACTTGACGATCGGGATTTTTTGCCTGCAGCTCCGTGTAATCACCGCGGCAACTGGGCTGCCCCCGGAAATCCGCATCACCTTGGGATTTTGCGCCGGCCACCCTGCGGCGGTGGCGAATCTGAAGATTTTTTGATTTTTACGCCCGGCCGGATCTCGCTGCCAGCCGGGCGTGCCGTTTATGGCGGGCCAGTTGGCCATGTGGAACGTGCTGGCCGCAGATATCACACTGATCGGCCTTGGCGAAGCAGTCGGAACAGAGCAACTGGCCGGTCTTGCGGTATTCCGTCAGGCGCTGGCGGTCCGTGCTCGGCAGATCTTTCACCCAGCGGCGCAAACGGGGCAGTACCGGCAGCGCGGTATGGCAGCCGGAGCACGTGGCGAATTCCAGTTGAGTCAGCAGCAGTTCAATTTCGTGCACGCGGTTGGCGGGAATGGTTCCTTTTCCCTCACACAGCGGGCACAGGTGGCCCAGATACGCATAGACCGCGTCGCGAATCAATTCGCTTTTGTTTTTAACACTCCCCAGCAACCGGGCCAAGGCCGCATCCACCTTGAACGCCATCACCTGGTCCTTCGGAGAGCGGCTTGGACCGTTCACGGCACGGGCCGGCCGGTAGGAAGCAATCATCATTCAGACTCCAGTAGAGCGGGCATCTCTTTCGGTTCTAATATACCATATTTGCCACCGCCGCGACCGGGAGGGGGCAGGTCAAAAGGAAAAAATGAGGTAACCGTTCACCGGCCCAAACCCGACCCCGCTCTTATCTGCCGATATTCATCGGGACTATCGGGCGATGAGATACTCCCAGTCTTCGGTTCATAACCGGGAGTCCTGGCGCACCGGGATCGGGTGACGACGGGCGAACTGCCTGAGCCCGTGAACGGCTACAAAACGAGCAGGAACGCCGCCCCCAAAACGGCTAACGTCTACTATCGCCCTTCCGCTTTAACCACACAAAATGCATGAAAACCCAAGACGGGCAAATTGCAGTGCCGCCGCACCAATACGTTTTTTCGCCTTTAACGAGGGCCGGTCTGTACTCCATATTAAATGCCATTTTGTTTAACCTTCGTGTCTTCGTGCCGCGGCGACGGTCTCGGTTGCGGCCCAGAGGCCGCCGCGACGGAGGCCGATCCCGACCGATTTCACAGCACGAATGGAATCAGCATTTTCGTCCGTCGTCGGTACGCGGGATAGTCGTTCGGGAACCGCCCCCGCAGCAGCTTATCCTCCCTGGCGGCGCTGAAAAGAAAGTACGCACCAAGCCCCACCGCCAGAGCCAACAAGCCGGCCGAGTCTTCCGCCAGCGCGGTGCCGAATAAGGCCACCGTGATGCCAGCGTAAATGGGGTGGCGCACCAGAGCATACGGCCCGCTGGTCACCAGCTCATGACCTTCCCGAAGCGACATGGGATGGCCCCAGTTGCGCCCTAAATGCCGGCGTGCCCAGATGGCCAACGCCAGGCCCGCAAGGAAGACCGCAGCGCCAACCCAGCGCACGGCCGGACTTGCGGTGGTCGTCTCATATCCCTCGACCAGGTGCTGCCAAGGGGGCCACGCGGCCAACCCTCTAAAAATAAAAACCGCCCCCATGGCGATGGCCACACGCACAGCGCCGCCGGTCCACCATGGCGTGACTCCTCTGGCCCTCCTTTTGACGGATCCAGCCACGCTGAGCCAATAGGCCAGCCAGCCCAGCCAGCCGACCACGATGATCCCGTGCACCACAGCCATGCCGCCATCATACGCTCTGCCCGCGAGGTCCGGCAAAGGGTTCCTCGTTCAGCAAGCACCCTGCTCCATAGGCGTTACCAGCCGATGATCGCTGGGTAGGAACGCAGAATGAATCATTGAAGGTTGGCCCCGTGGTGCAGGTCCCTCCCGACCAGGTCGGGACCCACCCCAGCCATCGGGCGACAGATCAGCAGACCTGGAGGTCGGCACCACAACCACCGTCAACCACGGCATGGATTGCGCACCCCTGCTTACCCTACTCTCCACCCGCCCCTTGCCACCTCCGCCGCGGAATCGCGGCGCGAGGCATTCTGGGTTGCTTGCCCAGCGCAATGCCTGATATATTCAGGGTGCTGCGGTTTGCGTTTTCCCTGTTCAGGTGCGCTGTGGATCCATTGCCCACGGTATTGACCCGACCTGAGCCCCCACTAATCCCGGATCATTACGGGGATCCATATCCCGTTGTGTTCTCCCGGCAACAACAATCGACCGAGTTAGACCTGCTCGCGGATATCCGATTCCGCATGCTTTTCCTGCGCTACGCCAAGGTAGGCAAGGAGTGGAGCACCGACAGGCCGCAGCCCGCCGACGGATTTCATCATCTGCACCTGGTTTGCGGAGGCCGTGCGGAACTGGTTTGGGATAGCGGCCGTCTGGCGCTGCGGCCGAACCACGCCTATTGGTTGCCCGCCCACATGGTCGCCCGTCCAGTCTGCCACACTTTTTACGAGGTCTACTGGCTGCTCTTCCGTTGCGAATGGTTTGAGGGTATCGACTTATTTTGGGATTGCTGCGCACCGCTGTGCCTGGGCACCTGGAATCCGAACGATTACGTCGGGCGATGGCGGAGGCCACCGCTTTCCCTCGGTGAGTGTTGGCGGGTGCAGTGCCTGGTCGAACGCCTGTTCGCCGGATCGTCCAAGTTGCTGGAGACGGCAGTCCTCAAGCAGCGCAATCTCCTGGCGAAATTTTCGCAAGCCGTCACATTTCTGGAACAACGCCCATACGCCGACACCCATGTGCGTGACTTAGCCAAGGCCCAGTTCTTGACGCCCAACGCGTTTTGCCGATCCTTCCATGCGCATTTTGGAATAAGTCCCAAGAAATATATAAACCGGCGGATCAATCAGGAAGCCTGCCAAATGCTGTTGACGACGGACCTTGCGATCAAACAGATAGCACACCAACTTCACTTCGCCGACGAGTATTATTTCAATCGGTTCTTCAGGAAGATGAATCGCATTCCACCGGCGGGTTACCGGAAGCGTCTGCGACCGCGGGCGCATCCCGGGGCAGGCTGATGGCTCAGTAGAGATGGATTGCGGCGAGGCGACGCGCCGGCATATGAACTTCGACGCGGCCGTTTACGAGCGGTAGGGCTTGTCGATCCCGTTCCAATGGGTCGGACCATGCGGCGCCAGCCAGGTCCCGACCTGGAATGGCCAGCTGGGCCGTAATGGCGTCGGCGGTGACATTGGCGAGCCGGAGGATCAAGCCACGATCATTTTCAGCCGGCTTCATATTTAGCACGAGAAGCCGTGGATCGGAGGCTTCCACGAGTCGAGTGGTTCCAGCCCGGCCGCCGGCAACCACCGGGTGGACCACCACCTCGCTGGCCGCCTCCAGGCCGGCCCGGGTGCAGGTGAGCGGATCAAACTTATCCTGTATCGTCAGTTCATAGCGAAATTGAATCCATCCGGATTGGCTGGCGCGGAAATTAGTGAACCAGTAATTGTTCAGCGGCCAAGCCAATAACAGCGGATTTTTCCGGCGCGGCACGCGCGGCCGGCACCGCCCGAAGGCGAAGTCGCCGATCTGCACCATCGGGGCGTCCGGGCAGGCCAGGGTCACGCATAATTGCGCATCATGCAGCGCCACCCACTGTCCGACCGTAATGCCGTCCCGGGCCGTGCCAGGCAGTTGTTCCTGGTCCAATTCCACCGGCAGGTTGGCGGTGTCATAATGGGCTTTCCAACCCTCGGCCAGCGCCAGCGGAAAAACAAAATAAACACCTTCCGCTGTGCGAATGTCCTGCTTGCGGAGGGAAACTTGCAGTTCCACCACCGGCCGGTGGGCGCAGAGTTTAATGGTTTGCCACAGGCGTTCGACACCGGGGGCTTCGAGTTCCAGGATTAACCCCGCGCCGTCCGCAGCCTGAAAGGTTTCACAGCCCCGCAAGGCGCCAGACCCCTGGCGCCGGGCTGGCCATTGGGGATTCCAGTCGGACCGGTTGTTCAAAAACTTGTTCAGGTCGTTGGACACGAACGCATCCCGTCCTCCCATCTCCGGAGGGCCCTGGAAGGTGGGATCGACCGTTTCCTGGACGTAGCCGAAAAACGACCACTCGGCTTCCGCGTGGATGATATTCCGCTCGTGATGCCGCCGGTAAAGGCCTGTGATCCGTCCCCGGGCGGAGTCGAAAGTCAGTTCGAAAAAGGGCGATTCAATCCGCTGACTGGAAACGATGCAGTGGTCTGAGGGCCCGGCGACCGGAAGCTCTTTCACATCAATCGATGTGACCGCCCAAGGAGGTAGCACCAGGGGGCCGATAACCACCGCGTCTTTCAACAGGCTTTCCCGTCCGGAGGCGATGTTATCCACGGTTGACAAGTTGTGCTCCCAAGTTCCATCCAGCCAATTCTTGGGGACAGGTACCAACGCCTGACGCGACAGCGGCGTGGGATTATAAACGAGCACCGCGGCAACCCCGCGGCCAGCCGCCGGGTTGGCGATGTGGGCCTCCAGACTATCACGCAGCAGCATTTCCGAAAGGCTGTAGGCTTCATGTGCGTAATGCGCTTTATGCGCCCATTGGTTGGCCACCCGATCCGAATCCGGGTTGGTTATACTCTGCGCAGCGCCCCAGGTATGCTCCTCATACATGTTCAGATGCCAGATCGCACGCGCATGAAGTTGCTGCTGCCGCGGCGATGATGGCGTGGACCACCCGGCACGCAGCGCGTCCGCCGCGAACAATCGACCGCGGGCCTGGCGATTCAGCCGTCCTTCGGTGGCGGAGCTGGCGCAGCCAAAATTCCAGAAATCCGTCCAATCGCCACCATAGGATTCAATCCGCGACGCCGGCAGGGCGCTGATGCGTTCCCGCAACATCTCCGGAGTGGCGAACCGCAGCACCGGACCGCGACCTTCCGCATTCCAGCGGTGAACCAGTTCCGTCAACAACGGATCCGGTGGGGCGTTATCCCAGACCCGGTGATGGGTCGCGGTAAGGAAGGCGAAAGGATAGCAATAACCCTGCCCTTCGAGACGCTTGAGATATTGGGTGATTCCCTCTTGCATGTTCTCCAGCGACGGGCTGGCCAGCCGGGCCATATGGTCAAACAAGCCGTAATGTTCGCCGTTAAAAGCCAGAACCTCCCGCCCGTCGGAACCTTGCCAGCGGAAAACCTTCGGGCGGCTCAGCGGGAATCCGCCGCACACGATATTGATCCCCATGATCAGCAATTCCATGTCGGCGTCGCGCAGCAGTTGGGTGATCGGCCAGGGCAGACCGTTGACATCGTGGTTAATGGCCACGCGAAGAGGCAGGTCCAGGGTTTCACGCAGCAAACGCACCGGATAAAGGCTGCGCGCGATCTGCTCGGCGCTGTACAGCGGCGTCAGGTTGCACCACATGGCCCCGCCGGAAATCCGCCCGGCACGGGCCAGCTGCCTGAACCGCTCAATCTGGCG
>JAJYFE010000118.1 GCA_021785435.1 Planctomycetota bacterium | reverse complement strand
GGACCGCGATCCCGGCACGCAGCAGTTCCATCGTCGGCTGATAATGATCGCCGCCGTTTTCCGCGCCCTTCGTGGTCAGGCTGACGGCCTGGATGTCCAGGCCGGCCTCGAGCATTTCTTTGATGGCCCCGAACGCCCGGCATTCCCATTTTTGGCCCGCCTGCTCGGCTTTTTCCCGAATGACATCGCAGACGGCCACCAGTTTGACCGCCTTGTTATTTTTGTAGCACCCGGCGTGATTGTTGCCGATGCCGCCCATGCCCACCACCGCTACGTTAAGCATTCCGATACTCCTTAAACAGCGTCCACTATGCCCGTTGCGACCTGCGGCGTCAAGTCCTAAAATAACCAATATTTTGGACTTTTTTGCGCATGGCCATGAACTCGATTCCATCCCCCTCCCCGCCCGCGTCGTTATCCACCTTGTACTGGCCGTCCGCGCACGCTCCGGCCCGGGGCGGGGCCAGCATCTGGCGCATCCGGCATCACGCCGCCACCGGCCCCCACGATCATGTTTTTCACGAAATAGTGTTCATCGAGGCGGGCACAGTCCGACAGCACACCGCCGCGGGCGTGCGCCTGTTGCGTCCGGGAGACCTGATCATTATTCGTCCGCTGGCGTGGCACGCCTATGAAAATCCGGACAATTTGACGCTGATCAATTGCCTGATCGATCGGCGGATGATGCACCAGCTGTTGCTGCCGCTGCGCCAGGAACCGACGGCATTTGACCTGTTTACCCGGCCGCTGAAGCGCCCGCGTGAAACCCCGCCGCTGGTGTTACACGCGCTGCCCACGGAAGCGGAGATGGCGCTGGAAACGCTGGAACGGATCATGGCGGAACAACGCAGTCGCCGCAGAGCCTGGGAAGCGATGGCGGTGGGATCGCTGCTGCGATTCCTGGCGTTAATTGTTCGGGTTCAGGCCCGGGCGGCGCTGCGCGGCCCCGCCGGGTTGCCGCCGGATCCGGGTGCTGTCTCGGAATCGGTTCATTTGCCGGATCGGGCGCAACGGGCGGTGTTTGATATAGTCATGCAACTGGAACAGAATCCGCGCCACCACGACTCGCTCCGGCAATTGGCGGAAAAAGTTCACTTAAGCCCCGGTCATCTTTCGCGGAGCTTCGCGCGGCGGATGGGCATGGGGATCGCTCAATACCGCAATCGCCTCCGTCTGGAAGAAGCCTGCCGGCTGCTGGCCCATACGGATAGTAAATTAGCTCAAGTCGCTCAGCACGTCGGTTATCCGGACAGTGCCTATCTGGCCCGACGTTTCCGCGCTACCCTGGGGCAAACGCCCCGGCGGTATCGACTGCAAAGCAGGGGGTGGTAGATCCGCGGCGCGGGGACTTTTCCGACACGCTTGCCAGCCAGACTTAGTGCTCGTAAACTGATGTTTTCTCGCTTGGACAACGGTGCGGGCGGGGTAGGAGTCCTCCCCCGCCGCGGCATTGATCCCGGCGTGATCCGGCATTCCGACGGTCCGGAGGCTGGCGGCGGCGCGGTGCGGTCGCCGGCCGAATCCGCGGTGATTTTTACTTCCCGCCTGAACGATTACCCCGGGATAGCGGTGAAAGGGTACGAATTGTCATGGTTAATTTCGCGCTGTTGAAAGACTTAGGCTTAGATGAACCAAACGCCGGGAAAGAGGTGCGCGATACCTTCAAGGACCTGGATGAGAACCAGGTTGGCGAATTGTTGCAAAGCCACGGCAAGGATTTCACGAATGGCGCCCTGCTGAAAGGCAAGGTTGTTAATATCCGTGGCGATGACGTGGTGTTGGAAATCGGGTTAAAAAGCGAAGGCACGCTTTCGTTGTCCCGCGAATTTGACGAGCCGGGCGATGTGGAAGTTGGCGATGAAGTGGTGGTGTTGCTGGAACAAGTCGAATCCGACCAGGGTCTGATCCAGATTTCCAAACGTAAAGCCGACCGGATCCGGGGCTGGGAAACCATCGTCACCACCAAGAAGGAGGGCGATCCGGTTTCCGGCAAGGTGACCCGCAAGATCAAAGGTGGCCTGCTGGTGGATATCGGCGTGCCCGTTTTTCTGCCGGCCTCCCAGGTGGACATACGCCGCCCCGCGGACATCGGTGAATTGATCGGCCGGGTCATTGACGCGGAAATTCTTAAGATTGACCAGGAGCGGCGCAACATCGTGATCAGCCGGCGCAAACTGTTGGAGCGCCAGCGCAGCGAAGCCAAGCAAAAGTTCTTTGACGACCTGAAAGTGGGCGAGCTGCGTAAAGGCGTGGTGAAGAATATCGCCGACTTCGGCGCCTTTGTGGACTTGGGCGGCGTGGATGGTCTGTTGCATATCACCGACCTGAGCTGGGGACGGGTGAATCATCCCGGCGACGTGGTCAAGGTGGATCAGGAAATTGAAGTGCTGGTGCTGCGCGTGGATCGGGCCAGAGAAAAAATAGCCTTGGGGCTTAAGCAGAAACAGCCCTCTCCGTGGGAGCAGGTCGACCAGAAATATTTGCCGGGCATGCGGCTCAAAGGCACGGTCACGAGCATCATGGCTTATGGCGCTTTCGTTAAATTGGAGGATGGGATCGAAGGTCTGGTGCACATTTCCGAAATGAGCTGGACCAAGCGCATCAACCATCCCGGTGAGGTTCTTTCCGTTGGTGAGGAAGTGGAGGTGGTGGTGCTGGAGGTCAACGCCGCTAAGCAGGAAATCAGCCTGGGCATCAAGCAGACCGAGCTTAATCCCTGGACGGTGCTGGCGGAAAAATATCCCAACGGTACCGTGATCACCGGCACTGTCTGCAATATCACTAATTATGGCGCCTTTATCGAGATTGAGGAGGGCATCGATGGCATGTTGCACATCAGCGATATCACCTGGACCCGCAAAATCACGCATCCCGCGGAAATATTGCACAAGGGCGACCAGGTGCGCTGCGTGGTGCTGGGGGTGGACCGGGAAAAGAACCGCGTTTCCCTGGGCATCAAACAACTGACCGAAGACCCCTGGCTGCACGCCATTCCGACCAATTATCACCCCGGCATGATCGTCAAGGGCAAAGTTACCAAAATCACCAACTTCGGCGTGTTCGTGGAATTGGAACCAGGGCTGGAGGGGTTGCTGCATATCAGCGAGCTTTCCGATCAGAAGGTGGCGGCGCCGCAGGATGTGGTCAAGATCGACGATGAGGTAGAAGTCAAAATCCTGCGGGTGGACTTGGAAAACCGCAAGATCGGTCTGTCGCTGAAGCGCGCCCAAGGCGGCTCCGACGCCGAACCAATCCCGCCGGCTAAGAAATATCGCGGCGGACTGGAAGGCTCGTAATGCTGATTGGCGGGTCCACAAAAACCTGAACCACGGATAACCTGTCATCATGGCGTACGAGACCTTACAGGACTTTTTGACCGCGCTGGAGAAGGCGGGAGAGCTGCGGCGGATCACCCCACTGGTTGATCCAAGGCTGGAAGTGGCGGAGATTGCCGATCGGGTCAGCAAAGCCCCGACCCGCGACGGCCGATATCCGGCGTTGGGCCGAGCGCCTTTCGGTCCGCCCCAGCCGCAATTCGGAACCGGAGCTTGTAACCAAGCCCTGCTGTTTGAACACATCCAGGGCAGTTCTATCCCCCTGGCCATCAATACCTTTGGCTCCTACCAGCGCCTTCAGATGGCCTTGGGCTGCGGCAGTTTCGATGAACTGGCCGCCCGCATCGCCGAACTCGCTCGCCCGGAACTGCCCCAGGGACTGCTGGAGAAGGTGCGCCGAGGATGGGATCTGCTGAAACTGGCCGGTTATGCGCCGAAGGTGCGGACGGGCGCGGCGCTGTGCCAACAGGTGGTGCACACGGATGACGCTGATCTAAATCAATTGCCGGTTATTCAATGTTGGCCTGCTGATGGCGGGCGCTACATCACGTTCGGCCAGATGGTGACGGAACACCCGGAAACACACGTGCGCAATATGGGTATGTACCGGGTGCAAGTATTTGACAAAACCCTGGCCGCGATGCACTGGCATCGGCACCATGACGGAGCGCGGCATTTTCGGGCGTGGGCGAAACTGGGCCGCCCCTGTCCGTTGGCTATTGTCCTTGGTGGGGAAAGCGTATTGCCCTATGCCGCCACGGCCCCGTTGGCGGCGGGGATGGATGAACATATTTTTGCGGGATTTTTATTGGGACGCGGCCTGGATCTGGTGCGCTGCAAAACCATTCCCCTGGATGTGCCGGTGCATGCGGAAATCGTAATCGAAGGTTGGGTGGACCCGGTGGAGACGATTCTGGAAGGACCCTTTGGGGATCATACGGGCTTTTATTCCCTGGCCGATCGCTATCCGGTTTATCGCGTCAGCGCCATTACCCATCGGAAAAATCCGGTCTATCCGACCACGATCGTAGGAAAGCCGCCGCAGGAGGATTACTACCTGGGTAAAGCCACCGAGCGGATTTTTCTGCCGCTGCTGCAGATGCTGATTCCCGACATCATCGACTATGATCTGCCGATGTTCGGCGTCTTTCACAATTGTGCGGTGGTGAAGATACGCAAGGAATATCCGTATCATGCCCGGAAAGTGATTCATGCCATCTGGGGCGCCGGGCAGATGGCGTGGACCAAATTGGTCATCGTGGTGGATGAACACGTGGACGTGCACAATCTTGATGCCGTGCTGTTCTACGTGGCGGCTAATGTGGACCCGCGGCGGGATACCTTCATTGCCGAGGGGCCCCTGGACATTTTGGATCATGCCGCGCCCGCCGAGGGCGCCGGCAGCAAAATGGGTATTGACGCAACGCGCAAGTGGCCAGGCGAGGGGACGGTGCGCGATTGGCCGCAGGAGATTACCATGGATGCGGCCACGGTGGCGTTGGTGACCAAACGCTGGAAGGAATACGGGTTTTGACAGGAATCAGCACTTGGCATCTGGCATTTAGCATCCGATTGGCCGATGCTAAGTAGGAATGCGGCGATTGAGGCGCGGCTTCCGGCCGCTTCCAGTAGCTCGCACGGTCCGAAGGGCCGTGGCTTTTCCCGGTCCGTTTGACGGCCTGCGGAGCGTGCCTGCTATTACCGCATTCATTCCACGTTCCTACTTAGATGGCAGGTGCTGGTGCTCATCAACGGGGACAGATATTGAGCGCCATTTCTACCCATGCCACCATGCTGGTTCGCACGCGTTTTGCGCCCTCGCCAACCGGTTTTTTGCATGTGGGCGGAGCGCGAACCGCTCTGTTTAACTGGCTGTTCGCGCGGCAACAGGGCGGGCAATTCATTCTGCGAATTGAGGACACGGACCAGGTTCGTTCAACCGAACAATCCGCCGCGGGGATCTTGCAGGACCTGCGTTGGCTCGGTCTGGATTGGGATGCCGGGCCGGTGGTGGGGCAGGGCAAGAACGAATATTTTCAATCCATGCGCCTGGAACTCTACCGCCAGCATCTGCAGGAACTGATCCGGCAGGGGCGGGCGTATGAGGCTTATGAAACTCCCGAACAGCTCGCCGCCATGCGCGCTGAAGCGGAAAAACAAAAGCGGCCCTTCCGTTACCGGCGCCAAATGGCGGGGCGGGCGGCGCCGGGCGCGGCCCAGCCGGTGCTGCGTTTTGAAATGCCATGGCAGGACCTTCACTTTAAAGACCTGATTTTGGGCGATATTCGCGTAGCCGGTGATGAGCATGATGATATCGTGATTCGTAAGTCGGATGGATTTCCCACGTACCATTTTGCTGTGGTCGTGGATGATCACGCGATGGGCATCACGCACGTGCTGCGGGCCCAGGAGCACTTGATGAACACGCCGAAGCATTTGGCGCTGTACGCCACTTTTGGCTGGCCAGCGCCGCAGCACGGCCACCTGCCGCTGGTGTTCAATCTGGATGGTTCCAAAATGTCCAAGCGGGATCGGACCAAGGCCGCCCGCGCCGCGCTGCAGGCGTACGCCCGCCAGGAGCAGGATGCCCTGTTTGAAAAACTGGCCCGGCGGGCGGCGCTCAGTCCTGCGACCATCCGCGCATTTATGGCCAGGCAAAATGATGATGCCGCGCTGGCCTCCAAGTTGGCGGCCTGCATTGGCTGCGAACTGCCCGAAATCGATGTGCAAGATTTTCGGCGCAGCGGCTATCTGGCCGAGGCGCTGGTGAACTTCCTGGCGCTCCTCGGATGGTCGCCGGGCGGCAACCGGGAAATACTTTCACGGCGGGAAATGATCGAAGCGTTTTCCCTGGAGCAGATCGGCCGAACCAGCGGGCGGTTTGACCGCAAAAAACTGCATTGGATGAATGGCGAATACATCCGCGCCAGCAGCATCGAGCAGCTTGGCGCGGCAGTGGATCGGTTCAATGAGGTTACGGATTATCCACTCCAGCACGCGGACGCCGACACCCGGCGTCAATTGTTGGCGATGTACCAGCCCCGCATGGCCACGCTGGTGGAGCTGGCGCGGAATTCCGTGTTTTTCTTCCAGGAGCCGGTATATGACGCCGCGGCTGTCGCCCAGCATGTGCTGCAAGAACCAGGGCCAGTGGTTCTACGCGAAATCGAAACCCGCCTGAAAGCAGTGCCGCGCTGGGATCGGGAAAATTTAGCGCCGGTGCTGGAGCACATCCTGGCCCTGGGGCAGAAACGCGGGGCCGCGGCCCAGACGCTGCGCGTGGTCGTCAGTGGGGGAGCGGTGTCGCCGCCGCTGCTGGAAACCTTGCTGCTATTGGGCCGGGACAAAACGCTCGGGCGCATCGCCCGCCATCTGGCAGCCATCCGGCGTGAACCGCCGGTCCCAGCGCATGGTTCGGATCTTTCATAGCCCCAAGTGTCGGCGCGGGGCGCACGGCGCGGCGGTGTCCCATACCCGTCGCGGCAGTTTAGTCGCCTGCGGCGGACCTCCGGGTCAGGCACCAGCCACCAGAGCACTGCCAAGCCGTTCCGGACGCCAGTCCTTATTCGCGTTGTCTGTTGTGAATGGTTCCAATCCCTCCGGCGCATGGTATATTAACGGGCGCCGCTGAAGGTTTTTAGAGGAGAATTCAACCATGACCACCTTGGGCGTTATTGTCGGCAATCGTGGTTTTTTTCCCGCTTATTTGTGTGATGCCGGGCGCAAGAGCATCCTGAAGGTTTTGCAGGAAGAAAAAATCAAACCCGTGCTGTTACCGCTGGAGGCCAGTAAATTCGGGGCGGTGGAGAATCATGCCGACGCGCGTAAATGTGCCGACCTGTTTAAAGCCGAAGCCGACCAGATTGACGGCGTGCTGGTCACGCTGCCCAACTTCGGCGATGAACGGGCGGTGGCCAACGCGCTGCGGTGGAGCGGGCTGAATGTGCCGGTGCTGGTCCACGCCTTTTCAGATGAAGCCGCGCGAATGACCATCCAGGATCGGCGCGACAGCTTTTGCGGTAAAATGTCGGTCTGCAACAATCTGAAGCAGTATGGGATCAAATATTCCCTGACCACGCTGCATACGGTTAATCCCGAAAACGTGGCATTTCGGGCGGATGTGCAGCGGTTTGCCGCCACCTGCCGCATCGTCAAAGGATTGCGCAACTGTCGGCTTGGCGCTATCGGGGCGCGCCCGGGCGCCTTTAACACAGTGCGCTTCAGTGAAAAATTGCTGGAAAAGGCCGGTATTACGGTCGAAACGCTGGATTTATCGGAAATACTCGGCTGGGCCGGGAAGATCAAAGACACCGATCCCGCGATGAAACAAAAGCTGGCCGCGATCCAAGCCTATACCAACAGCGGCTCGATCCCGCAGCTTCCACTGATTAAGATGGCCAAGCTGGGCGCAGCGATCGACCGCTGGATCAAAGATAATCATCTGGTGGCGACGGCGGTGCAATGCTGGTCGGCACTGGAGGAATTTTATGGCGTGGTTCCCTGCACCCTGATGAGCATGATGTCCAACCGCCTGATGCCCAGCGCCTGCGAGACCGATATCGCCGGCGTGGTGGGCATGTATATACTACAGCTGGCATCGGAAAAACCCGCAGCACTTTTGGATTGGAACAACAATTATGGCACGGATGTCAATAAAGGCGTGGTCTTCCATTGTTCCAACTTGCCGAAGGATTTCTTCGTTGAGCAGCGGATGAATTATCAGGAAATTTTAGCCGGGACGGTGGGCAAGGACAATGCCTATGGCACCATTGTGGGGCGAATCAGCCCCGGACCGTTCACCTATTGCCGTATCTCCACGAATGATCTGTCCGGCCGCATCAGCTCGTACTGCGGAGAAGGGCGGTTCACGGCTGATAAGCTGGAAACGTTCGGCGGCTATGGGGTGGTGGAAATCCCACGATTTCAGGAACTACTTCAATTTATTTGCCGCAATGGTTTTGAGCATCATGTGGCGGCCACCAAGGCGCCGGTGGCGGCCGCGATTGCCGATGCCCTGGAAAATTATATGGGCTGGGAAGTTTACCACCACCGTCCGTGAAAAGGCCTCCGGGATTTAAGTGGTGCGTTGTCAATCGATAAATTTCTGGTTGGCGACAGAGGCCCGGACCCGCCACCAAACCCGAAGCACTGGCCTTCGGGTCGCGGCAGCGAGTCGCCCGCGACGACCGGGTGATCCTTCGGATTCCCGTAGCGAGTCGCCTGCGGCAACCCGGTGAATGGCGGCGGCCGATGTACCCGAAAGCCAAGTGGTGACAAAGCACCAAGGCTTTCTCCCCTAAATACCAGGTGCGAAATGCTAGCCACCCTTGGTCTTGACTACGGCACCAATTCCGTACGGGCCTTGCTCGTTGATGTACGCAACGGCGCGGAACTCGCCACCAGTGTTTGGAACTATGAGCACGGCCATCAGGGCGTAATTCTGGATCATAAAGACCCGAATCTGGCCCGGCAGCATCCGCAGGACTATCTTACGGGCACCCGTCGGGTCGTGCGCGCTGTTTTGCGCCAGGCCGCGAAGGTGCGGGGCTTCAAGGCTGGAGATATTATTGGCATCGGCGTCGCTGCCACCGGCTCCACGCCTATGCCGTTGGATGCACAAGGCCGCCCGCTGGCTTTCTCCAAACCGTTCGCCCGGAATCCCGCGGCCATGGCCTGGTTGTGGAAGGACCATACCGGCTACGCAGAGGCCGAGGAAATAACGGCGCAAGGCCTTAGGTTGCGCCCGCGGTATTTGGCCAAATGCGGCGGGCGGTATTCCGCTGAATGGTTCTGGTCGAAGATATGGCATTGCGCCCGTGTGGCGCCGATGGTATTTGACGCCGCCGACACCTGGGTGGAAATCGCGGACTGGATACCGGCCTATCTGACCGGCCAGACGGCTCCCGCTCAGTTACGGCGCGGCATTTGCGCTGCAGGCCATAAGGCCATGTTTCATCCGACGTGGGGGGGGTATCCAGATGATGCATTTCTTGAAGGTTTGGATGCCCGGCTGGGGCGCATCCGAAAAAGTTTGCCAGATCGGGCGTACAACCAGGCTGCCGCCGCCGGCGGCCTGGCGGAGGATCGGGCGCGGGAACTTGGCTTAAAGCCCGGAATTCCGACTACCATCGGCGCTTTCGACGCCCATCTGGGCGCGCTTGGAGCGGGGATCGAAGCCGGCACACTGGTGAAAATTATCGGCACGTCCACCTGCGACATCATGGTCGCGCCGTTGGAGCAGAACTTGCCGGATGTGCCGGGATTATGCGGTATCGTCCCGGAATCGGTGCGGCCGGGCTATTTCGGTTTGGAAGCGGGGCAATCGGCGGTGGGAGACATCTTCAACTGGTTCGTGGAGGTGGTCAAGCCATGGGCGGCGCAGCGCGGTTCCCATGAAGCGTTGAGCCGCGCGGCCGCCCGGCTCAAGCCCGGAGCAAGCGGCTTGCTGACGCTCGACTGGCACAATGGCAATCGGACGGTGCTGGTGGATCAGAAACTCACGGGCTTGACGCTCGGTCTGACGCTGCATTCCACGCCTGCGGAAATATATCGCAGCCTGATCGAGGCCACCGCCTTTGGCGCCCGAGTGATTATGGAGCGTTTTGAAGAATACGGCATGCCGGTCCAGCGGGTCGTCAACTGTGGCGGAATTGCCGCCAAAAATCCGCTGGTGATGCGGATTTATGCGGATATTATGCGTCGGCCGATTGCCCTTTCCCGCAGCGCTCAGACCTGCGCCTTGGGCGCCGCCATCGCCGCGGCCGTGGCCGCGGGGTCCGCCAACGGCGGCTACGATGATTTCAGCGCAGCCATTGCGGCGCTGACCGCGGTTCAACGGCGAATTTTTAATCCGGATCCAGCGCGAGCGGCGATCTATGACCGGTTGTACCGGTTGTATCGGGTGTTACACGATGCGTTTGGCGTGGCGGGCCAGAAGGCTGATCTTTCGACCGTGATGAAGGATCTTATCGATATTCGCAACGAGGTTTGCCATGGGCTTTGATCAGCTCAAGGCCGAGGTCTGCCGTGTCAACCAGGCTTTGGCCGCGGCGGGCCTGGCCGTGCTGACGTGGGGCAATGCCAGCGGCGCCGACCGCAAGGCCGGGGTGATGGCGATCAAACCCAGCGGCGTGCCGTATGACCGCTTAACACCGCGGACCATGGTGGTGGTGGCGTTGGAAACAGGCGCCGTGGTGGAAGGCGCGGGGCAACCGTCGTCGGATACCCCAACCCATCTGCATCTTTACCGGTATTTTTCCGCAGTCAGGGGGATTGTGCACAGCCACTCCGACTTTGCCACCAGCCTGGCCCAGGCCGGCCATGAGTTGCCGTGCCTGGGCACCACCCACGCCGATAACTTTTACGGCGCCATCCCCTGCACCCGGGCCATGAGCGACGCGGAAATCCAGCGGGATTATGAATTAAATACCGGGCGGGTGATCGTGGAATGTTTTAAAGTCAGAGGCTTGGACGCCGCCCGAACACCGGCGGTTCTGGTGCGCCAGCACGGGCCGTTTGCCTGGGGGCCGACGCCGGAAAAGGCGCTGGAAAATGCGGTAGTCCTGGAATTTGCCGCGAAAATGTTTTTCCAAACCCGGCTGCTTAATCCCCAGGCGGCGCCACTCAGCCCGGCGTTGCTGGAAAAACACTTTTTCCGCAAGCACGGGCCGGAAGCGTATTATGGGCAGGAAACCAAGAGAACATCCACAGATGGCCCAGCGCGGCGAAGCCGCAACTAAACGTACAGCCCCCGGTTCCGATGATCATCGGGATGGGCCGATATATTGGATGGCGGCGCCGCCGCGTCGGGTAGTCTGTGTGGTCTGTGGATGCGATTGGGCATGAGGCAGCGTTATCTAATCACTGGGGGCGCGGGATTTATCGGCAGTCATTTGGCTGAGCGGCTTTTGGCGCGCGGCGACGGTGTCTATGCGCTCGATGACGAATCAACGGGATCTCGGAACAACATCGCGGCCCTGCTGGGAAAACCGGATTTCCGGTTTGTGCCGGGATCGATTATGGACGAGGACAAGCTGGGCCAGCTGGTTGGAACCTGCCATTTCGTGGTGCATCTGGCGGCGGCGGTCGGGGTTAAATACATTCTGGAAAATCCCTTGGCCAGCATCATGACCAACGTCGCCGGCACCGAACGTGTATTGCGTTACTGCGCCCGTTACGAAAAGCCGATGTTTCTGGCCAGCAGCAGCGAGGTGTACGGCCTGCAAACGCGGGCGCCGTTAAAGGAGGATGACTTCTGTGTGATCGGGGCGACATCGGTAAGCCGCTGGTCGTATGCCTGCTCCAAAGCGCTCGATGAATTCATGGCCCTGGCCTACCACCACAAAAAGGCGTTTCCAGTGGTGATTGGCCGGCTCTTTAACACCGTCGGCCCGCGCCAATCCGCCGCTTACGGCATGGTGCTGCCGCGGCTGGCGGATCAGGCCCTCAGCGGCCAGCCGATGACCGTCTATGGCGATGGCAGCCAAACCCGCACGTTTACCCATGTCACCGATGCGGTGGAGGCGATTATTCGCCTGCTCGACCAACCGGCCACGTGGGGCCAGGTTTACAACGTCGGTGGCACGGAGGAGATTTCCATTCGCGCCTTGGCGGAGCGGATTCGCACCCAGGCGGCCAGCCAATCGGAAATACGTTTCATCGCCTACGACCAGGTTTACAATCATAATTTTCAGGACATGCCCCGCCGGGTTCCCGATATCCGCAAATTGTGGCAAGCGACCGGATTCCAGCCGCGGATTGGATTGGACGCGATCATCGCCGATGTGCTGGCGGATCGCCGGCGGCAGCGCCGCGGATAGCGCCGCAACACCGCCAACCTGAAATCCACAGGGCGGCCTGGTCGCCGCGGCGGGGGGCTTACCTGCCTGACATCGTATAGGGTGATCCGCTGGCAGGTGAAGGCGGGCGGTTATCCGCCCCGACCACCGCGACAGGAAAAGCATCCTACCTTAGGCCCCTTGACCACATATTTTCGCTACTTTCGGAAATGCATGTCGGTAGGCCTCTACCGCAATCTCATCCTGGCGTTCATAATGTAAAATAGGAAGTAACCGCCTCGCCCGTTACAATAGAGATATTGGAGACAGTCTATGCCTGTTACTTTTGAACTGGCCAACAATATCGAACGAAGTCTGCGAAGGCGAATTGGTGATCTTGACCAAGCGGCAAAGGAAGCGGCGTTGGTGGAATTGTATCGTCAGGACCGGCTCACCCACCACGAACTTGCCGACGCGCTGGGCCTGTCCCGCCTTGAGACGAACGGGCTCCTCAAGAAGCACAACGTCACCGAAGACCTGATGACAGTGGAGGAGTTCCAGCGCCAAGCCGACGCGTTATGTCGGGAGTTAGGGCGGTGACCATAGTCTGTGACACCTCACCGCTCAACTATCTTGTGTTGGTACATTCGATCGAGGTGCTGCCTGCCCTTTTCAGTGAACTTTACACCACTTCGGAAGTTATAGGGGAATTACGACACGCACGGGCGCCCGAGTTAGTCCGGCGGTGGGCCCAGGGCCTGCCCGGCTGGCTTCATGTGGCCCAGGCCGATGGAACTGCCACGGCGCCGGCGAGGCTGGGCGCCGGTGAGACGAGCGCCGTGCTTCTGGCCAAGGCCCTCCGAGCCAGGTGGGTGTTGATGGACGATCGCGATGGTGCCCGTTTCGCCGTGGAACAAGGCCTCCGTGTCATCGGTACCCTTGCCGTTCTGGAACAAGCGGCGCGCCAGGATCTGCTCGACTTGCCGATTGTTCTACACCGTCTGCAGGCAACGACGTTCCGAATTTCGTTACCCTTGATCCGTGCGGCCTTGGAACGGGGCGCGGCGCGGAAGGCGGGAAGAATCGATTAAAGCCCTTTCCCCGGTGACACCTGAAAATGATATGCTTACCACTCGCCGCGTGCTTGCGCAAATTGCGGCAAGCGACCGGATTCCAGCCGCGGATTGGATTGGACGCAATCATCGCCGATGTGCTGGCGGATCGCCGGCGGCAGCGCCGCGGATAGCGCCGCCACACCGCCAACCTGAAATCCACAGGGCGGCCTGGTCGCCGTGGCGATTAAACCAAGCTGCAACCAGGCCCGCCGCCGCGGCGAAAAACCATTCCATTTAACCGCCTTTGATCGCCAAAACAGGCCTCGCGCGGCGCGTCCACGGGTCCGCAGTAAAAGGTCGGCAAGAATTGGTAAAAAAATAGCAAGAATAGCCATTGGTCTTGCACGCGTGAGGGGTATATTGGACCATGTATGAAACCGGTAACGAAACTGGTATTGACGCTGTTGACAACCATCGCCAAGACGACTACAATCAGTCTGCATGAGGCGGATGCGGCAGTAAAGTCCTCGTTATGGCTTAAGAAATGGGATTTGTGGGCTTGACCGGCGTGGACGGCTCTATTAAAGATGTGGCTATGAACGGAATCGGTTCAAATACCAGTGCAGCGACTGTCCCTATGGCGCTGGAAAAAAGGCTTGCGGTTTATGAGCCGCTGGTCCAGAAGTTGCGCCAAGCGGTGACCCAGCGCGATTTCCATCCCGGCGAGCTTATCGCCTCTGAGTACGAGCTGGCGCGGAGGGAGGGAATCAGCCGCCGGTCGGTTCGGCGGGCAGTGGAAATTCTGATCCGCGAAGGCAAATTAGAGCGCCGTCCCGGCAAAGGCGTTTTCGTTCGCACGCCTGCCAAGCTGGATCGGCTGGTGCGCATTGTGGTTCCCGACGGCGGATCGGATCTTTTTGTGAAAGTGGCCCGCGGCGTCCAGGAGGTGGGCTTGAAAGCCGGGGTGCGTGCCCTGATCCATGACGCCCACGGGCGTTTAGCTCGACTTTTGCCGATTTTTGGAGTCTCACGCGGCCCGGCAAAGCTGATCCAGCAGCGTGAGGCGTAAAATTCGCGGGACTTTTAGCACACCCTTATGTTTTGGCGACCGTTTAAA
>JAJYFE010000117.1 GCA_021785435.1 Planctomycetota bacterium | reverse complement strand
CTGGTGTGGATTGGCAGTTCACCACCGCCGACGCCCGGGTCAGGTTGAAACACCTGTACCCGAAACTTCAAGAGTGATGGACTACTAGGGGTTACGGTCAAAATGGATCGAAAACCCTTCTGTTCTGGTGGTTACTGGGATTTCTGCGATTTTCCGTTGGGGGAAGCCGACGGCGAAACGATCGCGAATTGGCCGCTTTCGGCACGCCCGAACCAACCGCCGACGTGGTTCGCCAGACCTTGACAAAGATGATGCCGGGTAGCGCCTATTGCTGCGCGCCGCACCATCCGTTACAGAATAACTCCCCCGGTCGAACGGTGTGGCGCTCTATGCAGCAGCCCATCGCTTCGGTAGATGGGGCGAATCGCGAAGCGGAGGCCCGGAAATTAGCACTACAGCGCAAGTTAGTCGCTGACTACGGCCAGACATCCGGGAATCGGTGATTTTTTTGTCGCTTCGCGAATGGACCTGGCCGCCAAAGCGGCAGTTTTAACCAACTTTGCGCTGTAATGTTAGCTGCGTCCGCGTTTCGTTCTCCGGACCGTTACGTCACCGCCGTGCGCAGGCTTTCCGAAGCAATTGGAATGCCCCCGCCCTCCTCCTCCAACGCCAGAACGGCCGGCGGGACCGGGCGGCCGCAGGCCCGCCGAAGTTGCTCAGCCACCCAGCAGACGGTTTGAATCTTCAGCGGGCCGGTTTTCACCAGCACGTGCCCCCGCAGATTCGTGTCCACGAGCACGAGATAGCGTGAACGCTTGTCCGGGGCGCTCAGCGCGGCAAAGGTTGCAATTCGTTCCGCCGGCCAGTGGCACTGTCGGTGCCGCCGCCAGACACGCCAGTTCACCGTGACGCCGGCGGCGTTGGCGACGAAAATAACCCGGCGGCACCTGCGTAGTAGGCCGACCATGAGCGGGCTGGCCAATAGCAACACGCCGACCAGATTGGCGGTGGCCAGAACGACTCGGAACGTTAGGGGTATGAACACGGTCAAAAACAGCATGGTTGCCACCACAGCAATCCCCCAAGCGAAGAAAGCCAGGGGCAGCCACAGCACGCATCCGATAACTCCCCGGCGCAGGGACCAGCCTCCCCCCGCCAACCACCGCAACAGAAGCACGATTCCGGTTTCGCTTTCCAGTAATCGGGCGCGGCGCGGCCCTGGCTGCACGCCAGCGCTAAAGGCCGGCGGAATAACGCTCGCATCGATCACGCCGATCCCCGGTTCCGCTGCTTCGCTGGGGGCGGCCAGGGATGGCTCCGCCGCCATGCCGGCCTGCGTAACAAAGCCGGCGACGCTGCGCAACAATGATTTGGGATACCCCCACGCCAACACCATCCCGCGGCCGCGCCGGCAAACCGCGTACAACTGGTAAGCACCCGTCGCTTCGATACCGCGCCGAACCGTGCGCCCGGCATAGCGTATCTCCACCCGCTCCAGATTCGAGATTCGTCGCCGGGCCGATCGCCGAAACGGACCCAGGAATGAAATGCGCCGCAGGTAGGTCGAATCAATCTGAATTTCGTTGTGGCTGGATAACAACAGGAACAGCAGTCCCGCCGCCAACGCCACGATCGCCGCGCTGTGAATCAGTAATAGAAACCCGTCGCGCAGCGCCACGGCCATCAGCAGCAGAATGATCGTGACACGAATCAGCAGCCGCCATTTGCCTTGCGCCGCGCCCAGCTGTCGCTTGAACTGGCGCCGCGGCAAAATAATACGCAGGCGGCGGTCGTCGCGGATCACCCGCACTTCCCCGGGTGCGGCGGCTGAAGTGTCGGTCGGCATAAGCAGCGTCGGCGGATCAGCGGTTACATTACCATCGCGCTGCCATACCGACAACAATCCCGGGGGCATGTCCAGACTGGCCTAACGGCGGTCGATTGAATTATGTTTAATAGCGATGCAGGCACGCCGCGGGCGGCCGCACGCAGAGGCGTAGCTCCGGTGCAGCCCCGCCCTGATACGCGAAGCCGCCGCGCCGTAGAGGGCCCTGTCTCGATGGCAGCTGTCCCGGCGCGGGGTCTATGGATTTATTGTTGTAACGTATTTTGGCGCTGATTAAATCAACCGGCCCCGCGCTGGGATGCCTAGGCGTGCGCCACCGCAAACCGGGCATCTGTCCACGGCCGCCCGGCTCGCACGTACGAACATGCCCCCGACAATCCATCGCCTGCCAGCCGCGGCCAAAACAGCACCTGACGCCGCCGGGCCACAGGAGCCCCAAAGCAAAAGCGAAAAGTAAAAGGTAAAAAAGGAAGCAGCCTCCCCGGTCGGCTTCCTTATTTTTCGCTTTTTCCTTTTGCCTTTTTAATTCGCTATGGCCGCGGCGAAAGATTCAGGTCAAATCTGATATTCCGGGTTGTCCACGTCGGCCATTTCGGGAATAGCCAGCCATCCCGCCAGTTGTTCCGCGGGCGTGCGCTGCACAAACTGGCGAAACGTTTCATCCTGATCTATGCGGTTGACTTTGTAGATTTCCACAATCTGCCGGATGGCCTTATGCACGTACTCGGCCGGAACTTTGCGCATCGCCACCTGACCAAAGCCAGCATTCTGGCCCAGCCCACCGCCCAGAAAAATCTGGTAAGCCTCCGTGCCGCGCCGGCCGCGGAAATTGCACACCACGCCCATCAGCCCGATGTCGGCAACCTGATATTGGGCGCAACTATTCGGGCACCCGGTCACGCTGACCATGATCGGCGTGTCGATAGCCACGGTTTCCTCGAGGTACTTCAGGATCCGGGCGGCCCGCTCTTTCGTCTCCACGATGGCCA
This sequence comes from Planctomycetota bacterium, assembly GCA_021785435.1. Lineage (GTDB taxonomy): Bacteria > Planctomycetota > Phycisphaerae > WQYP01 > WQYP01 > JAKCCC01. Next base: position 11,788 of record JAJYFE010000117.1, on the reverse strand, counting down.
GATTGCAGAACTGGGTGCCGGTGCAGGACAATAAATTGCTTCTCCATAGTGGAGCGTGCGGCGTTAAGTCGGCTGCATCCAGTTGTCGCGACATTTCCGCCACCGCCACGGTCGGAATATTCAGAAAAATCAGATTCTGCTTGTTGGACAAAGCCAGGCGGGCCTGACCTCCGGCGGCGAAGCGCCCGGCCAGCTCGGCCGCGGCGCGCAGTTGCGGCGCGGTAATACGGCCGCGTTCGATCGGCACGCCGATATAGTGCAAGCCCGGCTGCTTCTGCTCGCCGCTGCCCAAATGGTCGGTATGCGGGGCATATTCCGGCCCTGTGATATTTTCATCGCGCTCCAATCTGAAGCCGATATCGGTTTCCAGCAAGTCGCGGAACTTTTCCCAGCCCCAGTCCGCCACCAGATATTTCATCCGGGCATGGGTGCGTTTCTCCCGATATCCGTAGTCGCGGAAAATGTGCGCCACACCTCGGCAGACATCCACAACCTGTTCGGGCCGAATAAACACGCGCAGACCCTGCCCGACATACGGCTGGGTGGACAAGCCGCCGCCGACCGTCAGGCCGTAACCGCGTTGCTCCTCGCCGGTTTGCGGGTGGACGCGTTTGACGCCGAAAAGGCCGATGTCGTTGATCTGCGGTTGATGGCAATGCAGGTGGCAACCGCCCAAACTGGTTTTGAATTTCCGCGGCAGGTTGCTGAATTCCTTGCCGCCGTCAAGGAACATCTGGTTGACCTGCGCTGCCGCCGCCGAGGCGTCAATAAGTTCCGCCTTCAGATAACCCGCCAGTGGGCATCCCACCACATTTCGCGGCGTATCGCCGCAGGCGAACTGGGTCACCAGGCCCACCTTCTGAAGCCGTGGCAGGATTTCCGCGACTGCTTCAATGGTCAGCCAGTGCAACTGAAAATCCTGGCGGGTGGTGATGTCGGCGAAGCCGCGGGCGTACTGCTCCGTGATCTTCGCGATCTCGTCCAGTTGCCGGGCGTTGATGAATCCATTGGGCAGGCGGATGCGCAGCATAAAATGGCATAGATTCGGTTGCTGCTGATAGACCCCGAACCACCGCAATCGGGCCAGATCGTCTTCAGTGATCTTGGCTTTGCGGGCGGCGCTGCGCACCACTTCGGGAGCGGTGGAATTGGGAATGAGTTGGTGGAATTTCTCCAAATCCGTCGGACGCAAAAGTGTTTCGAGAGGCTCGGTTACCTCCGCCCGCGCGTATTGGAAAATGTCCCCCCAAACATCCAGCCCGTCCTTCGCCAGCTTCAGTTCTTCGGTCTTGTTGAGCTTGCGGATCGGAGCGCGCTTGGCAACCGGGGCGGCTGGGGCAATGGGCGCGGTTTGAATCACCATCAGAAGACTCCTTTAATCACAATCTCCCATTATATAGATAGGAAATTGTAAAGTCAACAGATAAAAGTAAATCGTCCAAATATACACTGGAATAGAAAAGAATCCCTAGTGCGTTACTATGTCTTGTTGCTCCCACGAGTCTATTCCAGCAATAGCAGGAAGAAGTGTTATTGTGGTAATAAAAAGCACTTAGATCTTTTGATTGCGAGACATGCAACTCATTGCACTAAAACAAGTTACATCTCGCGCAGCCGATTAGTCAGACAGGCTCCTGCCTGGGAGTCTCCTGCTGCAGGATTGTGGTAGAAATCTAGGTCGTGTTGACGAATTTTCGGGTCATAATAAAGGCGGCGACCAGATGAACGAAGGCCATGAAGGTACAGGCCAGTTTGTCGTAACGTGTGGCGATGGCTCGGAACGGTTTGAACCGGCCCACCAGTCGCTCCACGCCATTGCGGCACCGATAGAGTGTCCGGTCATGGGGCATCGGTCGGCGCCGATGGCTTTTGCTGGGAATGACGGCCTGAATGCCGGCGCGATGCAGGTCGCCACGAATCGCGTCACTATCGTAAGCCTTGTCCATCACTGCGGCGCGGATCGGACAACGCTGGGGAACCATGGCCAGCATTTCGTTCACCACCGTCGCATCGTGTTGTTGTCCCGGGGTCAAGACCGCGGCCAGGGCGGTCTGTTCGTCCGCCGCCGCCAAGTGCAGTTTGGTGCCCCAGCCGCCGCGGCTGCGGCCCAACCCTTGGGCTTCTTGTCCCCCTTGTTTCGGGCCGCGCCGGCCGCATGCGGGTGGGCACGGATCACCGTGCTGTCGAGAAACAAAACCTTGACCGTATCCAGGAGGCCATCCCGTAAACGTTCGAACAGCGTGTGCCAGACCCCACCCCGTTGCCAGCGGCGAAACCGTTGGTATACCGCATCCCAAGTGCCGAAGCAGACCGGTAAGTCTCGCCACGGAATGCCGGTGCGTGCGCGATACAGGACCGCTTCGACAAATTGCCGATCACTGGTTTCCGGCGGAGCCCCGGCACGCGATTTGACCTTGGTGAGGACCGCCTCCAGCATCGCCCACTGCGCATCGGTCAGAATGAAACGAACGCCTTCCATGACGATTCCTTTCCATGTTGAGCATCCACGCTCAATCTACACATTGGAATGGAACCGTTGGAATTCGTCAACACGACCTAAATCATATTTCCGACAGCCCGGCGCCACCATCCGGATTCGCCACAGTGGCGCGATGCCAGCACCCGTTCGCTTCCCGTTATTGTGGCCTTAGACCCGTGACACGGGAATCTGCCGGGCCGGCATCTGCGCCGCGAGAGTATTGGCGGCGAGCGCGAGCACCCGATTACCGCACCGCGCGCGCCGCCTTGAACAGCACACTACGCAGCTCGCGCAGGGTCAGCGCTGGGCCGCGGATCAAACCCCAAAAGCGCCTTCGTTCCGGCAGGAACTCATGCCAGAAGTGTACCTTTACCGACGCGACGGTCTGGTTGACTTGGCCGATCTTTTCCGCCTCTATCAGCGGCACGGGAGCCAGCGAAGTGTCATCCCAGCTGGCCGGCGTCAGGCCCGCTCCCAGATGCTCCGGATAAATGCCCAGCCCCACGCGTTCGATCCTTTCTCCGTTTTCCACCCGAACTTCCACCAGTTCCGTGTTGATTCCGGCGGCCGGCGGAAATTTCGATGGGGCGTCTTCACCGGCATCGAACACGCTGCGCTTCTTGCGGCGGGCGCCAACGCCGCGCCGCCCCAGCGGCAGGGGTCGGATATCGTCCGGACTGAGCCGCAGCTTACCGGCCAGTTCCGCTTTTAAATTCCGCAGGAATTGGCCCATATCCAGATGGGCGCTGGAGGCGAATTCAAACTCCAGTGGCGCTTTCCTACGCATGGCCATGTCGAAAGGTCCTTGGTTTGATGAATATCATCGGCACCGCCACTGGAGTCGGGAGCCAGGTCCGCTAGCAGCGAAGCGAAAGTAATGCCGATGTCGCTATGATACGGTTGTCCGCTCGGGCTGGCAATACCGTCTGGCGCGCTGCGTACCCCACTGGAACCTTCCGCCAAAAGCCTATACCTTGTAGGCCGCCGCCGGTCGTGCCGCGGCGCGGAGGCGTCCGAGGCTCGAAAGCATGTCTCGATAATCGTCGGGATGCTCCCGGCACGCCCGGACGATGAAAGTGAACGCTGGTTATGCCTGTTTACCGCATTGAAATCCATCCCCGCCAAAGCAGCGATGACGCCGCCGGTGCCGCCGCCCTGGCGGAAATCCGGCAGTTCGGCATGGCCGAAGTGCACGACGTTCGCACCGCCGGCGTGTTCCTGCTGCAAGCCGCCGACGATCTGCTTCCCGCGGCCCAGGTCCGCCGCATCGCCCACGAATTGCTTGCCGATCCGCTGACGGAGCGCCCGGTCTTCGGCTATGAGCCACCCGGCGCCGGCCGGCTAATTGAGGTGCACTTGAAACCCGGGGTCATGGATCCCGTTGCCGCCAGCACGCAGATCGCCATCGCTGACCTGCTGAATCTTCCCGCCACCCGGGACCAGCCGCCGGTGCAGGTACGCACCGGACGACGGTATGTGCTCTGCGGGCATTTGACCGCGGACGCAGCGGGGCTGCTGGCCCGCCGCCTGCTGGCGAACGACAGTATTGAGAACGTCCATTTTGAGCCGTTTGTTCCAGCGGAATTTCCGCAGGGCCGCCCTTACGAATTCCGACGGGTGGAAGTGCCGATCCGCGGGTGCACGGACGAACAACTGCAGACTCTTTCGCGAACCGGGCATCTGTTTTTGGATTTGGCCGAACTGCGGGCTATCCAAAATTATTTTCATACGCTGGGGCGGGAACCGACCGACGTGGAGTTGGAAACGTTCGCTCAAACCTGGAGCGAGCATTGCGTGCATAAAACCCTCAAGGCGCGCCTTGAGTTTTCACACGGTGGCGGTGAGGCAGCACCGGCAGGTTCTCCGCCGCCCGTCGAAATCATTGACAATCTTGTCAAACAAACCATCTTCCGCGCTACCCAGGAGTTGTCGCTTCCCTGGACGTTGAGCGTGTTTGTGGACAACGCCGGGGTGATTGCGTTCGACGAAAACCATGCCGTGTGCATGAAAGTGGAGACCCATAATCGGCCTTCCGCCATTGAACCTTACGGCGGGGCGGCCACGGGCATCGGGGGCTGCATCCGCGACGTGCTGGGCACCGGCCGCGGCGCCCGCCCGATCGCCTGCACCGATGTCTTCTGCTTCGCCAATCCAGACACCCCCGTGGAACAGCTGCCCCCCGGCGTGATTCATCCGCGCCGCATCGCCCACCGTGTGGTGGCGGGCGTGCGTGATTACGGCAACCGCATGGGCATTGCCACCGTCAACGGAGCGGTTTATTTCGACCCGCGCTATATCGGTAATCCGCTGGTATTCTGCGGCACGGTAGGCTTGCTGCCGCGTTCCCTGGCCGCCAAGGGCTCCGCCCGGCCTGGAGACCGCATCATCCTGATGGGCGGCCGCACCGGCCGGGACGGCATTCACGGCGCCACTTTTTCCAGCGGCGTTGTGACCGACAAACACGCCGAGGAATTCAGCCATGCCGTCCAGATCGGCAACGCCATTACGCAGAAGCAAATGCTCGATGTGATACTGCAAGCCCGCGATCATCCCACTGGCCCGTTATTTAACGCCCTGACGGATTGTGGTGCCGGCGGGCTTTCCAGCGCCGTCGGCGAAATGGGTGAAAAAACCGGCGCCAGCGTCGAGCTGGACCGGGTGCCGTTGAAATACCGCGGGCTTTCTTACGGCGAAATCTGGATCAGTGAAGCCCAGGAACGCATGGTGCTGGCGGTCGATCCACAACGTGCGCCTACCTTGCTGGAATTGGCCGCGGCGGAAGATGTTGAGGCGACGGACGTGGGTGTCTTTGACGGTTCCGGCCGGCTGACGCTGCGCTATCAGGGACAAATCGTGGCGGATCTGGATATGCAGTTCCTCCACGAAGGCTTGCCGCGGCCCACCCGGCGGGCGGTTTGGACGCCGCCGGTGCGACACGAGCCAGCGGTGACAGCGCCGGATGATTTCGCCGCTACATTGGGCGCCCTGCTGGCCCTGCCTACCATCGCCAGCAAGCACTGGATCATCCGCCAGTACGATCACGAGGTGCAGGCCGGCACCGTGATCAAGCCCCTGGTCGGCCCCGCCGGTGACGGCCCCGGCGATGCCACCGTGCTGGCGCCGGTGGCAGGCAGCAGTCGTGGTCTGGTACTCGGAGTCGGTTGCCAGCCGCGCTGTGGCGATATTGATCCGTATCAGATGGCTTTGCACAGTATGGATGAAGCGCTCCGCAACGTCGTCTGCGTCGGTGGTAATCCCACCCAAACCGCGCTGCTGGATAATTTCTGCTGGCCGAAATGCACTGATCCGCGGCACCTGGGCGCTCTGGTTCGGGCGTGCCAGGCGTGTTATGACGGCGCCAAGGCGTTCGGAACGCCCTTTATTTCCGGAAAGGATTCGCTGGCCAACGAGTTCGTTACGGCTGGCGGCCAGCGCATCAGCATCCCTTACACTTTGTTGATCAGCGCTCTAAGCATTATCGACGACTTTTCCCATGCCATCACCATGGACGCCAAGCAGCCCGGCGATCACCTGCTGCTGGTCGGTGGCACCGGGCCGGAAATGGGTGGTTCGTATTACGGGGCGCTTCAGGGCCGGCTGGGCTGCGACGTCCCGCCGGTAAATCTGACGACTGCGCCGCAGGTGCATCGCGCTGTCGCCGGGCTGATTGGCCAGGGGCTGGTACGTTCCGCGCATGACCTTTCCGAGGGCGGGTTGGCCGTGGCGCTGGCGGAAATGCTTTTTGCGGGCCGGCTTGGCGCGACGGTTGACTTGGCCGCGGTACCCGGCGCGCCGCCCGCCTCAGGTAGCGCGGGCGTCCGACCCGCCCTGCCCGACCATATTCTGCTTTTCTGCGAAACCCCCTCCCGCTATCTGCTGGAGGTCACTGCCGGCCGCCTGGATGCGGTGGTGCGGGCTCTTCGCGGAGTGTCCTTCGGCATTCTGGGCCGCCTGACCGAGAAGCCTCAACTGATGGTTCGCTCCGCCCACCGTGGTTACCTGATGAACGAACCGATTGATACTTTGTTTCACGCTTGGCATACCCCGCTGAACTGGTAGAGCTGGATTAGACCTTGGCGCACCAAGCCTGTCACAGCCCTGACCAGAAGGGACAGTTCGTCAGCTAATGACAAGTTGTTCTTGGTTCCGGATCGTGTCCCTGCCCCTACTGGAGGCCGAGAATCTTCCGATCAGAAGCCGGAGCAGGAGCAGGAACGGTGCCGCCGCCGGCCCTTAGCGGCTATAAAGAGTTCCAGAATTTTCAAGGCAGTCCCTTACGTTGGCTGCACACACCCACGTACGCTGAAAATTGACCCGATTCGGCACCGGGCGGCCTGCGTAGCCGGCGGCACCCCAATTTTTTAGTCGCTCGTGGCGCCCCATTGCGAACGCACCCTGGTCCGCCATTTTCAGAGCGGCCCCTCATGCCCCCTACGGACACTGTCCAGAGGCGATCCTTCGACCTGTGCAGCATAAAACTACCGCCAATGTCTCGTCTATAGCCCCTGGTCCCTACGGAGGTGGAATAGTTGGTTTGCCCCCGGCGGCTCGAGGAGTCGCCTTTGAACGCCTTGCCGGAGGTGGTGTTCCCCTATGCCTCCGCAGCCCGCCCTTTTCAAGACAGTGGCTGAAGCTGCGCTTGGGCGAGGCCGCTGGCTGGCTTCGGCTTTACCACCTTGCGCCCGGCGTGCCTAAGGCGTGCCTAACCACCCAGAGAGATGGCAGGTTCCGTGGTTACTTGTGGGCCGAAGACACCGCTTGGCGCATGGCGTTCAGGGCAGCGCGCTGGCCGGTAAAACCCTCGAATTGAACCGCGGCCTGGCGCAGCAGCATTTCCAATCCTTCCACGGTGCGGGCGCCACACTGGCGAGCCAAGCGCAGCAAACGGGTTTCCCGGGGGTTATATACCGTGTCGAACACGACCATGTCCGGACGCAAAGATGCTCCGGGCGGCAGCGGCAGCGTCTCCACATTCGGGGTCATCCCGGCCGGTGTGCAATTGATGACGATCTGGCAGGTGGTGTGGCGGAAGTCCTGCAGCGGGGCGGCCGTAATTTTTCCGGCGGCGCCGGCGAAAGCCCGCGCCAGCTCCGCCGCCCGCGCCAAGGTGCGATTGTAGATCACGATCGAAGCCCCGCACGCCGCCAGGGCAGCCACGATTCCCCGCGCGGCCCCGCCGGCGCCGAGCACCGCCACGCGGTATTGGCTCAACCCGGCCGGCGCAATGCATAGGGCTTCGGCCAAGGCGCCCAGTGCCCCGACGCCGTCGGAATTCAGTCCACCCAAGCTGCCCTCGGCGCGAAAAAACAGCGTGTTCAACGCGCGAGTTTGGCTGGCGGTCGGGTCCATTGTTCCGTCCCGCTCTCGCAGGTAGCGGTAGGCATTTTCCTTATGCGGTATGGTGATGCTTAAGCCGCCGAGATTCATCTGCGGCCATTGGCGCAGCGCATCGACGGCCGCGGCGAAGGATTCATATCCGGGCGCTATCGGCAGCGGCACATAGACTCCGGGAAAATCCAACGCGGCAAAGCCAGCGTTATGGAGCGCCGGGCTAAGCGAATGGGCGATCGGCCATCCCACCACGCCGAATACGCGCCAATCCGCCCGCTGGCGATCAAGACGATAAACGCCTTTCAGGTCGGTCAAGCGGGGCTGGCCCGGTGCGGTGCCGCCGTGGCCCGGTGACGCCGCGAAGGTGAAGGCGGCGCCAAATTTGCCGGCCAGCAGCCGCGAGATCTGTCCGGCCTCATCCATGGCGATGCTGACCAGCGGGCGTGGTCCAAGCCGTCGGGCAATCTCATATAGCCGCAGCGCTGTCAGCGCGTCATGAACACTGCGGGCGCGAAACGCCATTTTCAGAATGCTCGCTTCCGGCACGCCGGCCAGCTCAGCCAGCTCGGCCTCGGGATACCGCGGCGGTCCGGAAAAATCATGGCGGGAAATAATCAGGCGAGGTCGCTGGTCGTCCGGTCCGCTGCCCCAAGGCGCGATCAATTGGCCCAAAACCCGGCGCCACTGCGCCGAGCGCTGCCAGGCGGCCCATTCCACATCCACAAAATCAGGGCGGCCGCGACAGCTCAAGGCCAGCAGGCTCAGACGCTCTTCCTCGGAGCCGGTAAACTGCCCGCCTTCCTCGGCCGAGCGCACGGTAACGATCACCCGCCCTTGCCGCACCTGGGGATGCCGCAGCAGCGTTTCCAGGTCTTGCGGTCCGGTGCGATCGCAGCGCAGTTCCAGCGCCTCCGCCCCGGCCTGGCGGGCAGCGTGAATATGCGTCAGGGCCGTATCGATAGAGTCGACAAAAATGGGCGCGACCATCCAGGTCATCGTGGAACCCCTCTCGACATCAATCAGGCGATGATGACCGCCCGCAGAGCGTTGACGTTGGTTAAGGTCGGTCCGGTTCGGATCAGATCACCCAAGGCGTCAAATATAACGAAACTGTCATGCTGGCGCAATGCTTCCGTGGGATTCAAGCCACAGGCTTGGGCCCGTGCCAGCGTATCCGGGCCGATCACGGCGCCGGCGGCATCGCCGAAACCGTCGATTCCATCCGTGTCGCACGCCAGCGCCCAAGTGTTCAACTGTCCCTGCAGACTTACGGCCAAACTCAGTATAAACTCCATGTTTCGCCCACCCCGGCCGGCCGCATCCGGGCCCATGGTGACCGTGGTTTCCCCGCCCGACAAGAGCACCGCCGGCGGCGCTGCCGGCAGGCCGTGCCGGTGCACGCTGCGCGCTATTCCCGCCATGATTCTGCCCAGCTCGCGGCTTTCGCCTTCCAGTTCGCCGAGCACCCAGGGGTGAAGGCCGAACGAGGCCGCGGTTTCCGCCGCAGCCTGCAGCGCCATGGTGGGCGTGGCGATCAGGCGATAATCGCTGTCCCATTCGCCCGGCTTGGGAGTTTCCGGCGCCTGCCGCAAATACGTTAACACCGCCGGTGGGGGAACGATGCGGTAATGGGCCAAAATGTTATATACATCGCCGAGCGTACTGGGGTCGGGGAAAGTCGGGCCGCTGGCAATTACCGCGGGGTCGTCGCCCGGTACATCGCTGATCGCCAGCGTTACCACCGACGCCGGGCGCGCCGCTTGGGCCAGGCGCCCACCCTTGATGGCGGAAAGATGCTTGCGTACGGCGTTGATTTCATGGATGGTTGCGCCCGATACCAGCAAAGCCTGGTTCACCACCTGCTTGTCCGCCAAGGTTAAGCCTGGCGCCGGCAGGGACATCAAAGCAGAGCCGCCGCCTGAAATCAGAGCCAACACCAGGTCCTGCTCCCCCAGCCCCGCGACCAGCGCCAGAATACGCTGGGCCGCACGCTGGCTGTTGGCATCCGGGACCGGATGCCCCGCCTCCATCACCTCGATGCGGTGGGTGGCCACGGTATGACCATACCGCGTCACCACCAGGCCGGACAACGCCACGTCGGGCCATGCTGATTCCACCGCGGCCGCCATCACCGCAGCCGATTTTCCGCCGCCCACCACCACGCAGCGCCCGTGAGGACGCGGCGGCAGGTGACCAGCCAACCTCTGGCGCGGATCCGCGCTTTGCACCGCCGCATGAAACATCGCCAACAGCGCGGTGCGTGCCTTGGCGGCATCCCAGGTGGTCGAAACGCCGGTCGGCCGGGCGAACGGGCTGCGGGAATCGCTGGACATGGATGGCATCCTAATTGCCCCTCCCGGAGCTCGCACCGCCGAGCCACTGAGGCAGCCAGGCAAAAAGTAAAAACACAAATAACCAAACCCCAGAGCCGCGGAGATGCCTCCCCGGATTTTAACTTTCCCTTTTTTACTTCGCCGCGGGGCCCGCGCCACAGGCGGAGCGATTCGCCGGCTGCCTCCGCGGTCTGTCGCTGCCGATAAATAGGAAAATCGCTGCCGCCATCAACAGGAACACGCTTAACACCAAAAATCCGGCGAAGCCGCGGTGGGTTCGGCCGCAGACATAACCGACCACCAACGGTCCCAGGAACCCGCCCAAATTCCCAATCGCGTTGATCAACCCCATGGCCGCTCCGCAAACTTCCGCCTGCAGGATGCTGCTGGGAATCGCCCAGAACGGCCCATACGGCCCGTACACACCCGCAGCCGCCACCAGCAAAAATACCATCTGTAAGACCGGTCGATTTCCCACCAACTGTCCGCCGATCAAACCCAGCGCTGCCAAAGTCAATGGTATGGTAACATGCATCTGGCGCTTCATTCGGCGGTCGGACCAGGCCGAGTTCAGCACCATCGCGGGCAAAGCGAAGGCAAAGGGTATGGCGCTAAGCCACCCCACCTGCCAGGCATTGCCGGCGCCCGCGAAGCTTTTGATCACACTGGGCGCCCACATAGTCAATCCGTAAAAGCCTGCCATCCAGAAAAAATATGCGATGATCAACCACAACACCGTGCGGTTCATGAAGGCCGCCCCGTAACCGGCGGATGGCGGCTTGTCGCGGGTTTCTTCCGCGGTGCTTTGTTCGATAAACTCCCTTTCCTCCTTGGAGATCCAAGCCGCATTGCTCGGGCCGTCCGCGATCAGGAGCCACCAGAACACCACCCAGACCAGCGGCGGGAGGCCCTGCAGGATAAAAACCCACCGCCAACTCATCTGCGTGAGCATCCAGCCGGTCAAAGGCGTCATGAGCAGCGCAGACAACGGCAGGCAGGTCATCCACAGGGCGTTAGCCCTGGCCCGTTCTTCTTGCGGAAACCAGGTGGATAGCAAGACCAGCACCGCCGGCCAGACGCCACCGGCAAACAAACCCAGCATAAATCGCGCGACATACAGTTCCATTCGGTTATTCACCAGCCCAGAAGCCATGGCGGGAAGCGCCCAGAGTACCATCAGAATGGCCACCACTTTCTTGGCGCTCCACCGGCTGGCCAGCATACCGCCGGGAATCTGCAGGAGCATGTAGCCGACAAAGAAAATCCCTTCCGCAAATCCGATGTCCGCGGAACTCAGCCTAAGACTCTTGTTCACATAAGGAAGGATCATCGCCACGTTAACGCGGTCAATAAAGGCCAGAACGTACATCACCACGGCCAGGGGAATAAGGTGCACCCAACGCTGATGTGGGATGGTGTTCGGGCCTGATTCGGTTCTGGTTTCCACGTTCGTTTCTCCTTCCGTCGGCGGTTTACCAATATACCTGCTCCCCTAAGCTCAACTTTTGCCGTTCTTGGAAACACCGCAAAGCGTGATTTCCCAGGCCTTTCAGGATGGGGTGGACTTTTTGCACAGCCGTATCAAAGACGGGGTGTGCAAAAACTCGCCCTGCCACCGTGAATTCCGAAGGATTCTACCATTTAC
>JAJYFE010000116.1 GCA_021785435.1 Planctomycetota bacterium | reverse complement strand
CAACACGCACGAAGAATTGGCCGCCCGTGTGGATGAGGGACTGCGATCCCTCTTCAACAATCCGGGCCTGGTCCGCTCCGCCTGCGGCGGATCCTCATAGGACAAAACTTTTGAGAACCGCTCTAGAGTCGGACCTGGAAATGATCCGCCAGTTGCCGCGGTCCTCGGCGCGGGGCGCGGTGATTGGCTCGGTGCACCACCACGATTTCGCGGAAACTCTTTACGCGTTAAAGGTTGCGCGCTATCCGTTCGTTCTGGTCGACGAAACCCTGCGTGACATCGCCGTGCCCAGCGTCGTCGCCGACAACTATGGCGGCGGGCGCCTGGTGGGCGAGGAATTGCTCCGCCGCGGCCACCGCCGGATTGGCTTCGTGGGTTTTCTGGGTGCGGACACCGCCCGGGCGCGGTTGGAGGGGCTGCGCAGTGCTTTGGCCAACGCCGGCTTGGGGCTGCCCGATGCGTGGGTTGGAAATTTGCGGGTGCAGTCCTCCGTCACCGACGAGGACACGCTCGAGCACGAGGTGACCCGCACCGTCCATCAACTGCTGAATCCGTCCGATCGGCCCACAGCTATATTTTTCGCCTACGACTTGATCGCTGCGCAGAGCTATGTGGTGCTTCGTTCCATGGGCTTGCGCATTCCGGAGGACATCAGCGTCGTTGGATTTGACGGGATTCCCATGTGCCGTCTGCTGACACCGACTTTGGCTACCGTCTGCCAGCCGGCGCATGCAATGGGCGTGACCGCCATGGAAATGTTGCTGGACTTGATGAGCGGGGACCCGCTGGCGGGAGGGTCAAGAATGGAAGCGGGCGTGGTTAACGGGGCGGCCCGTACGCCCGTGGCGGTCGGCGACGGCTCGAAGACCAACGGACGCGGCGACACGGTGACGCGGAGACACGGAGATGGGCGCAAGATAACCAGAAATGGGAAACTGGAAACCAGAAACCACGCGGAAGCCGCCTGGCACCGGGTTCTGCCCGTGACCTGGCAGGACGGTGATTCGCTCGGTCCCGCGCCAGGCGCGGCAAGGGACGGACGCGGGGACGCAGCAGTCCGGGGCTACGGCGATACTGTGCGGGCGCCGGAGCTTATCGGCGTGTAGGAGAAGTTGTTGCAAGCGCCGTGCCTCAGAGTCGCTCCGGCGACCTTCAACGCGGCGAACCGATGCAGGCAGTTGTTAGCACCGCGTTTCAACGCGGTGAACCGATGGAGACAGGTTTTCGGTTACAAAGCTCAGGGGTCAAGGAACCGTAAAGGAAACAACTGGAAGCTTCGCCATTTCCGTCCCGGCGGATGCGGGTTTTAACCGGATCGCGTGATCCGGGGCCAAGCACAGGCGGGACGCCTTAAAGAAGGAGGAGGTCTACCATGACCACGTTTACGCCATCCTCGAGCTCGGATTCCCAGGTGGGAAGGTTCGCCGCGCTGGCAGGTCTGTTAGGAGTGTCCTTTGTGGTTTCGCGCCTTCGTGTCAAGAAGCGGGCCTTTACGTTGATCGAGCTGCTGGTGGTGATCTCAATCATTGCGATCCTTGTTTCCATTCTGCTGCCCGCCTTGGCCAAAGCCCGGGAACTGGCCAACCGGGCCGTCTGTATGGCCAACGTCCGTGGGATCATCCAGTCGATGCTCACGTACGGCCAGAGCAACAACGGAACTTTCCCCGCGAGCGGGCCGATGGTTGGTTCCGGCCAAGGCCAGCCGGGCTGGCTCGCGAACAATGAGGGTTCCTACAGCAACGCTCCCACCTGGGTGGCGGCTTGGGCCTTACCCGCTGCCGGCGAGACCCCGCAGGAGGTGGTCCAGCGGTGGTACAACCTCGGTGGCGCCAACTGGATCGCCTCGCCCATGGCTGGGATGTGGATCCTGGTTCTCCAAGGCTATACCACCCCGGCCAGTTTCATCTGCCCGTCGGACGCGATCGGTTCGGCCTACGTTTCCGCGGAGTACTGGCAGAGGAGCGGCGAAAACACGGCCTGCGAAATTTTCGGGACTCAGCCCGGCGACCCCGAACCTGGAATTCAGCAGACCGGCGCCGGCGAAAGCTATTCGGTGGCCTTTCCGTGGCCATGGAACCCCGGGGGAACTGGGAATCCGGCTCCGAACACTATCGCCGTGGCACCTGGCCTGTGGTGGAGTACCACCGGCGCCAACACCCAAGTCCCGCTGATGGGCGATATAGCGCCGAGCGACGGAACCAACACGAATGGTGACGGCCCGGGCATGGGCACATTCCAGCGCATCACCACCACCCTGCCCACCGCCAATACCTATGGGCCTTACATTTACAACTCCGGCAACCATGCCGGCGACGGCCAGAATGTGGGCTTTGGCGATGATCATGTTACCTGGGAAACCTCGCCCTATGTCGGCCAGAATGGCGACAACATCTTTACCTGGCACAACTACGGGGCGGGTACGGTGAGCGTAATCAACGGCACTACGGATACCAACCAGGTGGGCCTCGCCTGGGGCGACCCGTTGGGAGCCCCACACGTGGATACGCGTGCGGCGCCATTCGATACCTGCCTGACACCGGTTAGGACGGTGAACCCCAATGCGTGCGCTTCCGGTCAAGCCTGGTGACGGCTGCTGTCGGGGGAAGCCTCGCCAGCGCCAGACTTAAGCAGCGGCAGTAACAGGGAAAACGGTTCTTGGATGGCGTGTTTATGCCTGATGACATGCGGGGTCCAAAGGGGCCGAGAGGTTCACCCATTCCCGCCAGCTATTTTGCGGTGGGAAATATCGACCGGCGCCATTTTATCGGAGGTGCAATGCTGGCGGGTTTGGCGGCGGTGGGCGGCGCCAACCGGCTGGGGGCAGCCCCGCCTGGGGTGCCGGCGGCCGGCCATGACATCGCGCTGCGGGCAGGGACACGTGGTATCGGCGCGGCGGAGGTTGCGGATCCGCCCGGCAGACCGCACCTGGCTAAAGTGTTGATGGGAACTCCCTGGCTGGGGTCGTTGCCGCCACAATCGCAGGGCAAGGCTTTCCGCGCCTTATTTGAGCATCCCCAGCAGTGGTGGCAGACACGCTCGCTGGTGCAGGATCTCTTGATTGCCGATTGGCAGTCCGCGCATTTTTCGGATGGCGATTTGCGCCGGTGGTTCAGCCAGATGCGTCAATGGAATATCGGTTTGGAGTTCGAAGTCGGAGCGGTTAAGCCATGGGGCCAGACCAGCGAGGCGACTTTGCACGCGGATCGCCCGCTATGGGATCGGGTCTTGCGGCTGGGGGCGCCGCTGCATTCGCTGGGGATGGATGAGCCGCTGTGTTGTTGCCGCTTCGCCATTCACAAACCGGACCGCTATGCGGTGCGGGAAACGGCGGATTTCATCGCCGCGGTGCGCCAGCACTATCCTAAAATTTTGATCGGTGATATTGAACCCTACCCGAGCCTGTCTTTGCGGGATCATTTTTCCTGGATCGAGGCCCTGGAAAAACGCCTGGCGGAGTTGCAGGTGCGGGGGCTGGATTTTTATCGGCTCGACGTGGATTGGATGGTGTTTTTAATTCGCCAGCAAGGCAGTTGGCAGGACGTTCGCAAGTTGGAAGATTATTGCCATCAGCGTCACTTGCCTTTCAGCCTGATTTACTGGGCCGCCAACTATCCCTGGTTGCAGCGGATGAAACTGGCGGACAATTCCACCTGGTATGTTGGGATGATGAGTCAGGGCTACAACTATGCCGCCATCGGCGGGCGCCCGGATCAGTTGGTCATTGAAAGCTGGGTCGGTGCGCCGTCGCGCTGCGTGCCGGAGACAGCCGACTGGACGTTTACGCGGTCGGTGCGGGATTTTGCTCGGAAATTTGTGTAGGGATTGGCGCCGGACCAACTCCACGTCGATAACCTTGGGTTCTGGAGCACCCAAGGTCCAGGGTTGGCGCAGGGGCCGAACCTGTAAGATGTAGCGCATTTAAGGAGTACTCCTACGATGCAACGCCGGGAATTTTTAAAAGCGGTCGCCGCTGGCGCCACGGTGGCTTGGGCCGATAGGGATTCGACGACCAACCTCGCCCGCGGCGAGACTTTACCGGCACATTGGGGCCAGCCGCACGTGCCAGCCGGGCGTGGAGGGCGCGGATATCCGTTGGGACCGCAGTCTCAACGGCATCCCGGCGTGCCGGAGGGGCAGGTGTTCAATATCGCCCTTAAGCAATCCGCCATTTATCCCGGCATGGAGTGCACAATTCAGGTGTACGTTCCGGCGCAGTACCAAGCGCAGACCCCGGCTTGTGTCTGCCTCTTTTTGGATGGGCTGTGGGGCGCCGCGTCGGTGGTGTTGGATAATCTAATCCATCAAAAGCATATGCCGGTGTGCATCGGCATTGGTTTGCTGGCTGGGCAAACCAATGCCGCGCGGTCGCGGAAAGCCCCCCGTTGGAACCGGAGCTTTGAATTTGACAGCATGACGGACGTGCTGGCGGATTTTATTATCCATGAAGTTTTACCGGCGGTTGAAGGGCATAAAACGCCGGGTGGCCTGCCCATCCGCCTGTCGCCTGATCCGAACGATCGTTGCCTTGCGGGTGGCAGCAGCGGGGGAATTGGAGCCTTTAATGCAGCCTGGCGCCGCCCCGACGCTTTTCGGCGAGTATACATTGTCAGCGGAACTTTTGTCGGGATGCGGGGCGGTGATCACTTTCCGGTGCTGATCCGCAAGACCGAGCCAAAGCCCTTGCGGGTCTTCATCAACGATGGCATTTTCGATGAATGGTGGGGCGGACCGGAATTCGGGGACTGGTGGCTGAGCAACCTGAACGTCGAACGAGCCTTGAGTTTTGCGGGGTACCACGTCCAACATCTCTGGGGCAAAGGTGGCCATTGTGGCCAGGGCGGGGCCGTGCTGCCGCAGGCGTTGCGTTGGCTCTGGCAAGACTGGCCCCAGCCGGTAACGGCTCGTCTGCCCGGTAATTTTAATATTCAGGCGATTATCAAGGTGGGTCAGGAATGGCGCCCGGTGCTGGATAGCGAATCCCAGGCGGCTGGAAAGGTCTACCAATTTCCCGGCTACGCCAGCGCGCCAGTGATTGACACCGCTTCCACCGCCGCGGCATTGGCCAGTGACCGGCAAGGCCGGGTATTCGTGATGAATCCGGCGGCGGGGCGGATTGAGCGACTGACCGGAACTGGACGGCTGCAGCCGTTTGTGGCGGTCAGCCCAGGCGATAATGGGATGGCCTTTGGCCCGGACGGACGGCTGTATGTGGCGGAGACGGCACGCGCGCGTGTGGTGGCGTTTGAGCCGTTGGGGACCAGCCAAACGATTGCCGAGGGCCTTGCCGGGCGAGGGCTGACCGTGACCCCGCGGGGGGAGATTTACGTCACGCAGGCGGCGGAGAGCGGCGCCGGCTCCGGCCAGGTCTGGCTGGTGCGCCCGAATGGCCGCAAACAAGTGGTGGCGGAGGGGCTTCATGCTCCATCGGGCTTGGCGTTGACCCCGGACGGACTATGGCTGTGCGTAGGGGAAAACCAAGGCCATCACGCCTTCAGCTACCAGGTTAAACCGGACGGCGACCTGCGGTACGGCGAGCCGTTTTATTGGTTGCACGTGCCGGACGCAGCCAACGACAGCGGTGTGGGACAGATCTGCATGGATCGGCAGGGGCGGGCCTATGCGGCCACACGGCTGGGCATCCAGGTGTTAGATCACAACGGGCGGGTGGTGGCGATTCTGCCGGTGGTGCCGTGGGCCCAGAGCCGGCAATTGGCCGGCATCTGTTTTGGCGGTCACGACTTTAAGACGCTCTATGTCAGCACCGGCAGCGGCATCTATCGGCGTCAGATGAATGTCGCCGGAATGCCGCCTTGGGCAGCGCCGATCGCGGTGCCGCAATGGGGCGCGGGATAATCACCTTCCCTGGAGATTTCCGCAGTTAGCGGATGCTGCCGGTAGCTTCGCGCGGGGCGTGTCTTTTCTCCGGCATTGATGAAGGAGGTGTTGTGCTATGCTCCTGGCCCGTAAAACGCCAACCATTTTTCATAACCGCTGCCCGTGGGCCCACCTGAGGTGGGCTTGGCCTGCCGTCGCGCTGTTGTTGGCGGTGCCGGCGCCACCCGCGCGCTCGGCGGTTTCGCTGCGGTTGCCTGAAAAGATTGCAGCCGCTGGAATTTTTGGAGGCTGGCGGAAACCCCAGACCGTCATTCCATTATGGCCGCATTCGAAAATACCGTTATGGCAAAGGCATGTGCATATCGGCAATCGACGCGGCGGTGGCTACGATATCGTGTTTCCGAATCACTGGGCCACCTTGACATTTTACCCGGCTCCGGCGAAGCATAATTCCGGCGCCGCCATCATCCTTTGCCCGGGCGGAGGTTATGTGGCGGAAGGCGGCATGCCCAATGGGCCGGGGCTTTGGGTCAAATATCTTGGCCTCAACTGGTTTGTGCTGGTTTATCGCCTGCCGGACGGCAAGCTGCCGCCAAGTGGCGTGCCTTGGCCGCTGCAGGATGTGCGGCGGGCCGTGCAAATCGTGCGGGCGCATGCGGCGCAGTGGCGTATCAATCCGCGTCGTGTGGGGCTGATGGGATTTTCCGCCGGCGGAGGCCTGGCCTCCCTCGCCGCGGTGCATTGGCGCCCCGGCAACCCCGCGGCGCCTGATCCTTTGGACCGCTTCAGCACCCGCCCGAATTTCATCATCCTCGGAGCGCCGCTGATTTCCATGATGCCCGCCATTACCGACCCCAATCCGCTGGTAGGCCCACATGCTCCGCTGGATGTCGACCAGTATTTTTCCAGTGAACTCAACGTGACGCCCTTGACCTCGCCGGCTCTCATTTTCTATGCGCGCAATGACACCTTGGTGAAGCACCGGAATGAGCAACTATTTTACGCGGCGCTTCGGCGTAACGGGGTTCCGGCGAAACTGGTGGTGTTCCAGCATGGCGGTCATGGTTTAGCTGGGGTCGTCGCGGCGCCCTTGATCGAACACTGCGCCGCTTGGCTGAACCAGCTGGGATTTTTAGGCGGCGGAAAATAAGCGCCGATAACGCTGCGGGACACCATGACATCGGCCGTTACGAAACCTTTTGTGGTCATGGTGGTGGCTGGATTGCCTGGCCGCGCGCGGACTGGAAGCCTGCACTGAGCGGGAACGCGGAATGAACCAGGAGCGACTCGGAGAACCGCCAAGCAGTAGGCACATTCCGACGTGCCGTCGAACCAGCGGACCCGCCAAGGCCCTTCAGGCTCTGCCCACCGCTGGCGGAGGGGGCCACCGAGCGCCGCCGGCGATCTAATGATTCATTCTGCGTTCCGGCTTGGAAGTTCAGGCCTTCCGTTACGTCCGGTGCAAAGGCGCCGGGATCACCGCGCTCTGAATATCAATGCGGCCTAAGGACTATGCCAGCCATACAGTGAAGAAAAGCTTTAAAAAAGGAAGTGTCGTGAAAATCCATGGAGCACTGCTTGGTGTGGGATTGGCGGCTCTGTTTTCCGCCATGGCTCCGCCTAAAGCTTGCGGCGCCGAACCGCTACTATGGTTCTGCCCGCATGCGCCGCGTCTCCTGCCGAAACCCACTCCGATGGCTCGGTTGCGGCGGCGCGAATATCGACGACTATTTGCGCCAGGTGCCGCTTGGCAAGCGGCCGCGGCCCATATCAACATTTTTAAAATCCCCGGTCGCTGGACCTTGCTGGGTCCACCTGCAGATCTGGTGCGCCAATTCGCATTTTTGAAGCGGCGCCATATCGCCCTGGCGCTGGAGTTTGGCGTGCTCAATGCGCCGGGGCGAGCGGGCAAGGTGGAAGGATTTGTCGGAACCTCGCTCCTATCCGCGGCCCGGAGAATTCAGCATTACGGAGGCGCCCTGGAATATCTCGCCATGGATGAACCGATTTTCTTCGGGAGCATCTATGGGGGCCGTTTCGCCACCCATTGGAGGCCCCGGCATGTGGTGGCCAACGCGGCTAAATATCTGAAGGCCCTTCGAACGGTCTACCCCGGTGTGAAAATCGGGGACATTGAGCCTTTGGGCGGTTCCCCCCGCGGTATCAAGCTGGAAATCCAACGGTACCGACAGGGCGTCGCGGCCTTCCGTCGCGCGAGGATTCCACTGGCATTTTTTCATGCGGATGTTAACTGGCCGTGTTTGCCCCCGGGAGCGTTGCTGGCCTTGCGCCAAATGACGCATTCCGAGCACGTGCCCTTCGGCGTCATCTGCGACGGCCAGGCAGACGCGGCGGGCAACACCGCCTGGTTGAGCGCCGCGGAGCGGCACCTGGCGCGGGCCCAGGCGGCCGCGGGAACGCCGGATCAGATCGTCTTCCAATCGTGGAACCCCTACCCGCTTAAACTGCTGCCGGAGACCGCCCCCAACTCTTTCACTCATCTGATCGACGCCTACGTTAACGCGCGAACCATCCTTACCGCCTCGCTTTCGGGCTCCACGCTTTCCGGCCAGTTGACGGGCGCCGCGGGGCGGCCCATCGCCGGCGCCCCGATCAAAGTGGAGCTTCATCCGCTTGCCGGCAAAGGTGTGCTGGGAACACTTTCGACAACCGGCCGGATTCCGCAGGACGTCAAAACTTTCCGTTTCGGAATATCCGCCAATCGCGCGGGCGATAATATCCTGGCTGGGCCGGTTGACGTTCGGATCAGGCAGTTTCGGCTGCAGACGGCTGATGGATGGTGCGTGATCCGCGCCTTCGGAAAGGCGGCGGACATGAGGTTCTGGCCCATCCTGCTGGGTCCCCAGGCGAAGTCCATCGCCGTGCGGCAAGGCGATCTGCTGCACTTGACCGGCCAGCGCGTACAGTTCGTGTCCCGCCCCATTTTTGTGCCACGGCTGGCGCGCGGTAAGGCGTTCACATTTTCCGTGCAGGCGAGAATCGCGCCCGCCTCAGTGGACAGCGGTTATTTCTTTTCCGTGTTTCCCGCGAGGCTCGGCCTGTATCCCATCTTTTTTCGCCCGGCTTCGAAGCAGGCGGGGACCGCGGTCACCGCAGGCGATGGCGCCTGGAGCATCAAATTTCGCCAGCCGATGGAACGCGGCTGGGCCGTCGTGGCGCGATACGACGGCGACCGCACGCACTGGCCGGCCTACCAAACCCTCGAAGTTACGTCGGTGGCCGCAACCTGCCATGAGGCGGGGATGGTGGCCAATTGCCAAAAGGAACCTCCGTGAGACCTTGTTTTGGAAACCAACAGGCGTGCCCTGTGGAATGGGCTTCGCGGATCACCTTGGCGCTTTGGGCTATGGTCTTGGCGACCGCGCTGGCGGTTACCCCCGCCGCCCCTGCCGCCAAACCGGCCATTTGGTTCATCCCCCAGCCGCCGCCGCTCCAGCGCCGCCAGGGCCGATGGGAGTTCCACGGAGCGGCGCTGCGCCGGTACCTGGCTTTGTTTGGGCCCCATGATTCCTGGGGCGACGCTGCGGCCGCCACCCGGGTATTTGGAGTTTTTCCGCAATGGATTCAGTTTGCCCCTGCGGCCGATTTGAAGCGCCAGTTCACGTTTCTGCGCCGGCATCACATCGCCCTGGCCCTGAAGGTTGAAGTGCTTAGCGCGCCCGGCAGGGATGGCAAAGTTGAGGGATTCGCCTGGCCGGATATTCACCAGAACCTGCGGCGCATCGCGCGCCGCCTTCAGCAGGTCGGCGGCCAGGAACCGCGTTATCTTTTCGTAGACGAGCCACTGTTTTTCGGCAGCATCTACAGCGGTCCGCTGGCCACGAAGTGGACGCCCGGTCAGGTCGCCGCCAACGCGGCGCCGGCCTTCCGCACGCTGCTGCAAACGTTTCCTTCCGCACGGATTGTCGACACGGAGCCGGTAGGGGGATCCCCTTGGGGGATCAGACTCGAGCTTAGGCGGTATCAACGTGGCCTGGCCGTGCTGCGCCACACCCTGGGGCCACGGTTATCCGCGTTCCGCGCTGATGTTGGCTGGCATACGCTGCCGCCTGGCGCCTTGGCCGCCTTTGAAAGACTGGCCCACGCGCAGCATCTCAACTTTCTGGTTATCGCCGACGGCAACGGCGACGAAACCAGCAATATAGCCTGGATTGATGATACCGAGCGGCACTGGGCAACCGTAACGGCCGCGATCGGCAGGTCGGAAGGGGTGGTCTTCCAATCGTGGAATCCCTATCCGCTTAAGCTGCTGCCGGAGACTGCCCCCGACGCCTTCACCCATCTGATCTACGGTTATCTTTACGCCCAAACCACTCTCACCGCGTCACTCTCCGGCCGAATAATTTCAGGTCGGCTAACCACGCTTACCGGACGGCCGGTCGCTGGAGCCGCGATCCAGGCGCAATTCCAGACGCTCGGTGGTCGGGGAAAGATGGCCGTATTGACAGCGCACGGAATAATCGCCCCTGATGCCAAGAGGCTGGCCTTTGTCATAACCGCCAATGATCGGAATACTTTGTCCGGTCCGATAAATATCACCATACGCCAGTTTCGCCTGCTCACGCGGAGCGGCTGGTCCGCGGTTTGCCGATTCCGCAAGCCCTCGGACCTGTCGCGCTGGCGCGGTCTGCCGCAGGCGCCGCACCCCGTCGTGGCCGCCGTGCATCACCACGGGCTGTACTTGCACGCGCCGCGCGGCCGGCCTTGGCAATTGGTTTCGCCTTTTACCGCCATACCGGCCCGGGCCAGGGGACAGCCCTATACTTTCAGCGTGCAGGCGCGGATTGCCCCGGCGTCGCTGAATGCGGGTTACTTCACCGCCCTGTTGCGTCAGGTCAGCGGTTCACGCCTGATTTTCTTTCATCCGGCCGGCTCGGCTCTCGGTGTGACCACCACGGCTGCGGATGGCTCGTGGGCGATCCGGTGGTCCGGCCGGATGGTTCGACGTTTTCGCGTGCTGGCGCGATATCCCGGCGATAAAAAATATTGGCCGGCGGAGGCTCACGTGACGCGCCGAGTTGGCGCGTGGCGCCGGCCCGGTACGCACCGCGTGCGTTGAGAAAGGAGAATGTTTTATGCGGCTGCTTCAAGGTGTCATCGCGGGTTGTGTACTGGTGCTTCTAGGGGCTCCCTGCGGTATCCTGATGGCTGCCCCGCCCCGACCCGCCTATGCCAATGTGCTCTATGGACCGGCTCCCCATCAGATTCTGGATATTTATCCGCCGCCCCATGGACATGGTCCATTCCCCGTGTTGTTGTGGTTCGGCAATCTGTGGGTGGCCGGTAAATTTCCCCCTCCGTTGGCGCCGTTTTGGAACGCCCATTGCGCGGTTATCGCCGTGGAGATGCGTTCGATGGGCCAGGCCGTTCGAGCCCATGTCAATCCACCCATTTCCTATTGCCTGTTGGATGCGGTTCGTGCCGTGCAATACGTGCGGCTGCATGCGGCGCGGTGGCGGCTTGATCCGCGGCGGATTGCGGTGGCCGGTGGTTCCCAAGGGAGTTTACCGGCGTTGTTTGTGGGTTGTGCCGGCCAGCGGGCGAATCCTCATGCCACCGACCCGGTGGCGCGGGTTTCCACACAGGTCCTGTGCGTGGGCGCTTGGCGCAGCCAGCCGAGCATCGATCCGAAACGCATGCGGCAATGGGTGCCGGGGGTGCAGTGGGGCGCGCCGGCGTTGGGCTGCAATTTTGCCCAGTCGTTACGGCAACGGCAGGCGTTGCTGCCGGTTATCAAACAATGGTCGCCGGACTGGCTGCTGCACCGCGGCGATCCGCCGATTTACTTCCAGTATGACTATCCGCTGGACATAAAGCAGATGAACCAGCGTTCGCTGAAGAAATATGGATACATGGATTTTCTGGTTCATAACCCGCGTTGGGGGTTGGGCTTTCAAAAGCTGGCGCGGCAGCGTGGCGTCACCTGCTATCTTAAATTTCCCCATCACCCGTCGGCTAAATACCGGGACATGTGGGCCTTTTTGATTGCGCACCTGACCCAGCCGGCCGAACGGCCTTGGCTCAACCCCAGGCTGCCAGCGGAAAAACGTGCGAACTTGCTGCTTAAGGCCATGACGCTTGCTGAAAAGATCGCCCTGCTGCACGGCGGGCCGCGGCCGGCGCACCGCTACGGTGGCGCGGGCTATGTTCCCGCGGATTCCCGCCTGGGCATCCCGGCTCTGCGTATGGCAGACGGGCGGGCCGGGGTTGGCAATGGAGCCACAGGCGTAACGTTGCTGCCGTGTCCGCTGGCCGCGGCGGCGAGTTGGGATACCCGGCTGTTGTATGCCTATGGCCGGCTCCTCGGCCGGGAACAGTGGGGCAAGGGAACCAATGTTGAATTGGGGCCGACGGTCGATATTGTTCGCGTGCCGGAGTGGGGGCGCAGTTTTGAAACCTATGGCGAAGACCCTTATTTCAATGGCCGGATGGCGGCTGCGGAAATCAGGGGTATCCAAAGTGCCGGGCCGATCGCCGATGCCAATATGTATCTGACCATGAACGAGGAAACCAATCGCGGTGCTCTAAACTGCGTGGTGGATGAAAGAACCCTGCAGGAAATTTATCTGCCGCCGTTTGCCGCCGCGATTCGCGCCGGCGTTGGAACTGTTATGGGGGCCTATGTCCAGACGAATGGCGTTTATTCGTGTCAAAATGCCCAACTGCTCCACGATTTTATCAGAACGCAGTTGCATTTTCGCGGTTGGGTATTGAGCGATTGGGGCGCTGTGCATTCGACGGCCGGGAGTGCGAAGGCGGGTTTGGATCAGGAAATGCCCAATGGGCGGTTTTTTGGCCTCGCCCTTCGAAAAGCGGTGCTGCAGGGCCGGGTCGGTCTGCCCGTCGTGGATAGCCACGTCCACCGGATTCTCGTGACCATGTTTCGGCATGGCCTGTTCGACCATCGGCAGCAGGATCATTGGCAGGCCAATGTGGGCAGCGTAGCCCACGATCGGTTTTCCCGCAGGGTGGCCGAACAGGGAACGGTTTTGCTGAAAGATGTGCATCATATTCTCCCGCTTTCTGGCGTATCGTCGATCGCCGTTATCGGCATGGCTGGCGGAACCAGTCCGATGGCGGAAGGCTTTGGCAGTTCATACGTTGTGGCCCCCTACGTCGTCAGTCCGCTGGCCGGCATACGCCGGCGCGCTGGTGCGGCCGTTAAGGTCTCTTATAATCAGGGGCTAAGTCTCACCCAGGCGGCGCAAGCGGCACGCGCCGCTGAGGTGGCTGTGGTGTTTGTCAGTGCCGCCCAATCCGAAGGCAGAGATCGTCCGAATCTGGCTTTGCCTGCAGAGCAGGATCAACTCGTTTCTGCTGTCGCTGCCGCTAATCCCAACACGATCGTGGTGATCAACAGTGGGGGCGCGGTCCTCATGCCGTGGATTCATCGGGTCCGCGGAATCATCGAAGCCTGGTATCCCGGCCAGGAGGATGGCAACGCCATCGCCGCTGTTTTATTTGGCGATGTAGACCCCGGCGGCAGACTCGCCCTGACGTTTCCGCGAACCAATTCGCAGGTTCCCACCTCGGCACCGCAACAGTGGCCGGGTATCCAGGGCGTATGCCGATATTCCGAGAGGCTCGATGTGGGTTACCGCTGGTACGCGGCCACCCGCACGCGACCCCTGTTTCCGTTCGGTTTTGGCCTATCCTACAGCACCTTTAAGCTCCGCCTTTTTGGGATTGCGCCGCAAAATGTAGGATCGTCCAGGGTAGCGGCGCGGGTGATCGTAGCGGTAGCTGTGACCAACAGCGGCCGTCGCTCCGGATCTGAAGTGGTGCAGGTCTACGTCCAGGATCCTGCCGCTGAGGGCGAACCACCGCTTCAACTCTGCGGCTTCGCCAAACTTTTTCTCCACGCGGGTCAGCGCCAACAGGTAAAGATAAGGCTTAATCCACGGGCGTTTTCGATCTACGACACAGCCGCACACGCCTGGGTATCGCCGCCAGGCGTCTATCGAATATTCATTGGAACGTCATCCGAAAACCTTCCCCTGCAAGCAACTGTCACGGTAGGCGCAAATCCTGGAGCCGCACGTGTTCCTTGACGATAGGTCCCAGCGCGGCGCCGCCGGCGCATGGGTTGCCGGTGGTCCGGAAGTGGCTGCGTCCCAGAACACCGCGCACCGGCCGGTGGCCATGCGGAAATAAGGGAGGTTGCGCCGCCCCAGGTGAATCAACAGGATTTTATGAAAGGGGGCCAGGCTCATGAATCAAACCCGGACTGGAAAATGTCCCATCGGATTTCCGCGCGGCGGCTCGGAGTGGCAATGTGATCTCCAGGGGGCGCTCGGTTTTGCCAAGGCCAATCAGTCCGCCGGCCTGTGTATCGGCACCGTGGACCTGAACAATCACACGGCCATGGTCTCGGCGGATGCCCGCAAGCGCAAGGCTACCGCCCAGCACTTACGAGTCTGTCCGAGTAATGGCCTACCAAAGTCGTAAGTGCAATAAACAGCAGCAATTACACATTTCAACTCTGGAACAGGCTACTTCTTGCATGAAAACAGTCTACCACCCTGTCAAGCGATAAATTGCTGGTTCGTCAAGGAGCCCCCGACCCGCCACCGAACCCCAAGCACTGGCCTTGAGGTCGCGGCAGCGAGTGATTAATTGCATAAATTAACGATAGTATTTCTAAGTTGAGACCCCTTCACTTCTCGTTTCCGCCATTTGAACGGCTTGGCATTCTGGCTGTATGTGGCAATGAACGCCTCAATGGCC
>JAJYFE010000230.1 GCA_021785435.1 Planctomycetota bacterium | reverse complement strand
CCCGCAAAGCCGTCAGCCAGTCCAGGCCTATCGGCTCATCCAGCACCACCACGCCGCTAAGCTGACGGCGATCGAGCGCTTCTAAAAATTCCAAGCAGGTTAGTTTTTCCTGGGGTGGGGCGGACATGGCAACGCGGCCGACATACAGCCGCGCCGCAAAACCCGCTTCCTGAAAGAAACGCACCAGTTGCTGCGGCACATACCGGTAGAAATAGGAGGCATGCGGATCCGCCAGGTCCCGCTCGCATAACACGGCTACATGGCGGTCCTCATCGGAACGGGGCTGCGATCGACGGGGCGGAATCGGATCGCTGACGAAAGTACCACTGCCGACCCGGCGCTCAATGCGGCCCTCTTCTGCCAGTACGCTTAAGGCCTCACGCACCGTATGGAAACTGACATCGAAGCGTTCCGCGAGTTTGCGGATGGGCGGCAGTCGCTCGCCGGGCCGGAAGTTGGCGCGAATCTCATCCCGCAGGATCGCTGTGATTTGCTGCGGCAAGGTCGTGTGGGCACGAATCAGTTCGGTTTTGCCCGCGGTTAAATTTTCTGGCGTTTGATGCATCGTGAGGAATCATATCCTGGTTATAGGCCAATGTCAACCATACTATTCCATTGAAGGAATTACTCATTTGATGGTATAACTTAGCATATGGCAGATCCCTTGTCAAGTCAAGTCCAGTTTTGAATCAAAACCATCTTGAGATTGCCACACTTTATCAGGTATGCCCGGGGCTATGGGCACGATTCGGGGCGGCGCTAGGCCCCGCTCCGCCCCGGTCCGCCGCAGGTTGCCGGGGCGACTGAGCTGCTTCCGCCCCCAGGCGGACTTGAGAAACGAATCATCCACCGCTTGGCGAAAGCACCAGCGTTATTTCTCCGCGATCACGCTGGACGACCACGGCGGCGGCGTGTTTGGCTTTTTTGAGGCGCCATGCCAGTTTCCGCAGGAATCGGCTACCGTCAACAGTTTGGCCGTTGACGCTCACGATAATGTCTCCCGCCTGCATCCCCGCCGTGTCCGCCGGCGAGTTACCGCGCACTCCCGTGACCAATACCCCATGCCGTGGCGCGAGCCGCTGTTGGCGCAGATACGCCGCCGTCAGATTCCGCACCGTGATACCCCAGGTGCTGATCATGTGCTGCGGTGTGACCGCGCTTTGCAGAAGCTGCGTGGGCAGGCGCAGCGTCAAGGATTGCAGTTTTCCTGCCTGATTGGCACGATCGAGGCGCAAAGTCAGAACGGAGCCGACAGGTTGATCGGCAATCAGGCGACGAATCGCGGCCAACTGCTCCGGGAAACGGCAGTTCGTCGGATGGCCATTGACGGAAAGCAGCACATCCTGGGGTTGCAGGCCGGCCATAGAGGCGGGCGATTGAGGGTCCACCGAGGCGATCAACACACCCCGGCGGGCCAGTCGTTTAAATGGGCCGCCGAGATCGTGGATTGGCGCCAGCCGCACGCCGATGTAGCTGCGATTAATCCGGCCCCTTGCCAGCAGCCCCGGGATGATGCGTTTGGCCACGTTAATGGGTATGGCGAAGCCCAGGTTGTTGGCCTCCGGATCTCCGCGGGTATTGATGCCAATCACCTCCCCGCGCAGGTTAACCAGTGGCCCGCCGGAATTGCCGGGATTAATCGCGGCATCGGTCTGCAGCCAATTGTTGAACCAGCCGGTTTCGTATCCGTCAATGGTGGTGCTGCGAAAATAACGGTCCGTATTGGAGATAATGCCGCGGGTGACGGTGCGGGACAGACCATAGGGCGTGCCGATGGCCAACACGGTCTGCCCTAGCGCCACGTGCCGGGAATTGCCCAGCGGGGCGAAAGCAAAGTGCAAGTGCTTGCGCTGGATCTCGGCCAGGTTCAATTGCAGCAGGGCCAGATCGGTCCAATGATCCGAACCGATGCGTGTGGCGCTGACCCGCCGCTGGTCCGCCAGCGTGATCTCAATGCGGCGGGCGCGGCCGGCCACGTGGAAATTGGTTAATACGTGCCCTTGCCGGTCAATAATCACGCCCGAGCCGATGGCCCGAAATGGCGCGGGCCGTCCATCCACATAATTGCGCATGACCACATCAATGCGCACCACGGCCGGCGCCACCCGCGCCAGTGCGTAACGCACCGGCAACGACGGGGAGTCCTGAATCAACCAGGGAGGAATTTGGCGCGTGGAACAGCCCGACCAAGCGAGTGCCGCCAGCACGAAGAGGGCGAGGATCGCGTTTTTGAGCCATCGTGCCGGCACGTTGGGAAATAGGCTAAAATCGGCCAAAGCTTGGTTCATTTCATCAGGTGGGCCGGGATCATTCTTCCACTTTGCCGCTCGCCGGCAGGCGGAAGATTCGCCCGGGCCGGTTGGCTGCATCCACCAGCAGCACCTGGGGCTGGTGCTTTCTGGCTTCGCCGGGAGAAAACTGGCCAAAAGCCATAATGATAATTTTCTCCCCGGGTTTAACCAGGTGTGCCGCCGCACCATTGATGCCAACCACGCCGGAGTCCTTTTTCCCGACGATAATATAGGTTTCAAAGCGGGCGCCATTATGAATATCGACCACCAGAACCTTTTCGTTGGGGCACAAGCCGCTGGCTTCCAGTAACCGGCGATCAATCGTAATACTGCCGGTATAATCACGGTTTGCCTGCGTGATAATGGCACCGTGAATTTTCGTTCTTAGCAATGTTATCAACATCGGCGGTCTCGAACCCCAAACCATTAGTGTACCGCCGCCAGGCCGACCAAGCCACCGCGTATAAAGCCTGTGCCGGTCCTGCGAATCGCGGTGCCGCGGTGCTTAATGTTCTACCCCCCACAAGTGGGGGGGCTATATCCGGAGCGCGATGCGCACTCGACGAAATCGCAGACGGCCGGTACCACCCCCCAGAAGTGGAGGGCTAGTGCCTACTTGCAATAAAAACGGATAGTATATAGAATAGTGGGCATGGCAAGGAAAGCTAAACCAATTGAATGCGGTGCCGAGGATAGGCAATTTCTGGAACGTTTGTCTC
>JAJYFE010000115.1 GCA_021785435.1 Planctomycetota bacterium | reverse complement strand
TCTCCTGTTCTACGGTTCATCGCCCTTCGGGCGAACAGAGCAGGAGCGGGGAGAGCAGGTGAGCAAATAAGGTTGGCGCTAAAAGCCACGTACCCGCATTCCAAAACTCACGCTCCCGCGGTCTCCTGCTCTCCTGTTCTACGGTTCATCGCCCTTCGGGCGAACAGAGCAAGGCAGGGGACAGCAGGTAAGCCGGAGCACAAATAAGGCCGGCACTAAAAGCCACGTACCCGCATTCCCAAGCTCAGGCGCCCGCGGTCTACTTTCCACCTGCTATTTTTTAATCCCCGCGGCGGCCGATGACCGCGATTCCCAATTGATCCGCCAATTTCAGCAAAGCCGGTTTTTCCAGAAGGATGGTTTTGCCGGTCTCTACAACCAGGGCCGCAGCGCGGGCGCGTTTCAGATTTTCAATGGTGGTCGGGCCAACCGTGGGCACGTCGAAACGCAGATCCTGGGCGGGGCTGCTGGCTTTGCAGAGCACCCATCCACCGCGGTGGCATAGCTCGCCCGCCCGCTGAATCATACGGTCGGTGCCCTCCATCGCCTCCACCGCGATAATTTCGCCATCCTTACACGCCAGGCTCTGGCCAATCAGCAAGGTATTTAAACGCCGCAGGAGCGGCCAGGCGAAGTCAATATCGGCGCGCACGCCGGAGGAGGGACCGGTGGCAGTTAACACCCCTTCGCCGGCAAGCAATTCGGGAATATAAGGCAGCGCTTCCAACAGGGTGACGCCTCCACTGGCCAGTTCCACCGCTACCGCCCGCAACAATCGGTCGCTGCGCTTGTCGTGGCGCAGCCGCAGCAACCAGATGCGGGCGGTCCGCCAATCGGGAATATAACGGAACATAAAAAATCTGTCATAGATTTTGTCCTTGGCGACGCGGCCAACCATGATGGCCTGGGTCGCTCCATGGCGGCGCAGCAGGCGAATCCATTGATTAATGCGGATCAATCCCACCCGGTGAAAGGCGGCGCATAACGGGATCAGCAGATCCTCGCGGCTCTGGCCGGCCAGGCCCAAGCCGATAACGCGATGGCCAGCCGCCTTGAGATTGCCAGCCACGGCCACCGGCAGCGTGCCCTGGCCCGCGATCAGACCCATGGGCGCCGCCGCGGGGCTGCTTTTACCGCTCGGGTTTTGGTATTCAGGCATCGGCTTTCACTCCGGTCATTCATGGTCCTGATCGAGAGCCGGTCGATCAGGAATCGGCGTTGGCATGAGGCGTTGACTCAAGTCGCATGGCTGCCTCGAGAAGAATGGGAAAGGAACCACGGTTTACCCGCTGCGGCGGGGATCACCCGATGACCCGGGTAAAATCAGTGGAATCCGTGGCTGCCATTTCCATCGTCTCGGGGTGCGGCAACGCGCCCTGTTCAGCTGCTCCGTACAAAAAGTTCTCAACGCCGTCCGCTGGAACGCGCCGGGGCACGGCTCCGCGTGCGCGGAGCGTTTCGGCCGCGGGCCTGCACCGAGCGGGCGTGGGCGGTAAAGCCCTCCGCCAAGGCGAGCGTTTCGATCGCCGGCGCGGCGGTCGCCAGCGCGGCGGCATCCCATTGCACCAGGCTGATGCGCCGGCGAAAACTCTCGGCCGCCAAACCGCTGAAAAATTGCGCCGTCCCGGAGGTGGGCAGCACGTGTGATGGCCCCGCGAGGTAATCGCCGGCCGCCACGGGCGTGAATGCTCCCACAAAAATAGCGCCAGCGCTGCTGATTTTTTCCGCATCTGCCTCGGGTTCACGCGTGCTGATCTGCAGATGTTCGGGGGCAAAGTCATTAACCAACGCCATAGCCGTCCGGTGGCTTGGCGTGACGATCAACGCGCTGGCGTAACGCAGGGCTTGGGCGGTGGGCTCACGCCGCGGAAGAGCCGCCAACTGCCGGGCTAATTCGCACTGGACCGCCCGGGCGAGTCTGGCGCTGGCGGTAATCAGCAGAGCGCTGCCGGGGGCGTGCTCAGCCTGGGCCAGCAATTCCGCCGCTACCACGGACGCCTCCGCGGAATCGTCAGCGAGAACAATTACTTCGCTCGGGCCGGCGAAACTGTCAATCGCCACCAGGCCAAAAAGCTCCTTCTTGGCCAACTGCACGTAACGGTTGCCCGGGCCGACAATCTTATCCACTGGCGGAATACTTTCCGTGCCAAAGGCCATCGCGGCGATGGCCTGCGCTCCACCGACGGGATGGATTTCCGAGACCCCCAACATTGCGGCGGCAACCAGGACCGTCGGCTCCATTCGTCCAGCGCGCAGGGGGCTGCAGAGGCAGATGCTTTTTACCCCCGCGACTTGCGCTGGCACGACGGTCATCACGACGCTGGATGGGTACGCCGCCGCGCCGCCGGGAATATAGACTCCCACCCGTCGCAACGGTTCATAACGCACCGCCAGTCGGGCCGCGGTGGACTGCGCTCCGGGCGGAGTCAGGGGCGGTGGTGGGGGGGGCAGCATGGCTTGTTGATAGCGGCGCACATTGGCAATGGACTGCCGCAACGCCCGCACCAAGGCTGGATCAGCCTGGCGTGCCGCGGCGTCAATTTCTTCCCGCGGCACGCGCAACGGCCCCGGCGCCAGGACCGCCGCGTCCCATTTCCTGCTGTATTCGCGCAGGGCCGCGTCGCCGCGCCGGCGCACGGTGGCCAGAATGGTCCGAACCACGGTGGCAATCGTATCCTTGCCCGCGGGCCTTAAGGATTCCAATAACAGGGGCGCTAAGGAAAGTCGATCTTTCAGTCGGGCCACCTTGGCGGCGCCCCGACCCTTTGGTCCAGGGTAAAGGATGATGGGTACGACCTGCGTCATGGAACTGCAACCTGCTCAAAATACCGCGTCACCCCGGGGTTTTCCCGCCGAACCACCGGGGAAAATCAAATCAAAAATAAAAAGGTAGATAAATAAGGAAACCGAGCCGCGGAGGCGCTTCCTTAATATTTTTACTTTTTACCGCGCGGCCGTGTCCTCCATGGTGAAACATTCAGGGGCGGCGCCGTTTTTTCCAGCCCGCCAAAATTCTACCGGCCGGATCGGCAGCAGTGGTGGTTCAGCCGCCGGACCCGCCTGCCGGCGGCGCCAATAGGGGGGCGGCGTGCGGCGGGGCCGGAGGAAATAGTTGCAAACGGTACCAATGGGTGATAGGCGGACCCAACAGCAGAATCAGGATGGCCGCTACGCTTAACCAGGGTCCATACGGCAACACGTTCGATCGCCCCATGAGCTTCCACACCGCCGCCCACGCCAAGGCTAGAAAAGGCGCCAGAAAAAACACGATCCACACCATCGGCCAACCCAGCACCGCGCCAATCGCCGCCATCAGGTAAATATCCCCCATGCCCATGGCCACGCGACCAAAGGCCAGGGTTCCGCCGATACGGGCGCACCAGACGATGCCGCCGCCCAGCAGCGCGCCCAGCAACACGCCGAACAGGCGTTGACACCATTCCGCCGCCGGCAAGGGAATCGGCGCCGCCATGGCGGCCACCGCCAGCACCAGCGGAGGCAATAGCAGCAGCGATTCTTTGAGCATTTCCAGGCGGGCGGAGGGCACGGCGGTTTCCTCGAAAACTTCTTCGGCCAGTGTTTCCACCGGCTGGCCCGAGGTGGGCAGCACGCCGAGAAGAAACAGCAGCAGCCCGGCAATTAACGTAAACAGCGATGCGGTTTTACCCGACAGGAAAATCCAGGAGGCGATCAGCAGCAATACCAGCAGGACAGTTATGCCGAGAATCACGCCCACCCGCCCGTGCACCCGCGGCGTGGGGACCTCGGCCGCGTCCGTACCGGCGCCAGAGGCCGGCGGTGAGGTCAAAGCCGTCTGCTCACCACACGCCGGCGCCGGCGAGCGCCAGTAAATCCAGAAGATGGACACCAGGGAACCCACGGTTCCGCCGATCGTGAATTTCGCTGCGAACCGCCCCAAATAAGAGGTGGTCGCCAGACTGGGCAAACGCGGTTGCAGACCCCAGAAAATGGAACCTAGCGCCACCAGCGCCATAAGCCCCGGAATTACCAACGGAATCTCGAACCAGTCGGCGTCAATCGCGGAAATAGCCAGCAAGCCGCCGCACATAAACAGATCAACGATCAACGTCACGAATCCGCGCTCCGGGAACGCAAACGCCGTTCCGTACCAGCCGGTGACGAAATAGGCCAAATATAGGCCCAGAAAGGTCAGGCCAGTTCCCAACTCCACGAGGGGATAGCGGATGGAGATGGGGTTGGGACAATCGGCGCAGCGCCCGCGCAAAGCCAGCCAGGACCAGACGGGAATATTGTGTTGCCAGCGGACCGCCGCGTGACAGTGCGGGCAGTGCGAAGGCGGCCAATGCAGCGTCAGCGGCCCCGTCCGGCCGCGAAAGGTGATGCGCCGGCCGGCCAGTGGCAGCCGCCAGATCAAGGAGTTCAAAAAGCTGCCGATGCAGCAGCCGAGTACAAACATAAAGAAGGCGATAACGCCGTTGGACAATTCCATGGGCGGTATTATGCCCGCGGGAGCCGTTGCAAGCCAGTGCGTTGTCAAACCATAAATTTCGGATTGGAGAAAGAGCCTCAGACTCGCCCCTGAACCCGAAGCCCCGGTGTTCAGGTCACCCCGCCAATGGGCGGGCAGGCTTTGGCGAGTCGCCCGCAGCGACCCGGTGAACGGCGTCCGGACGCGACACCCGAAAGTTAAGCGGTGACCAAGCGCCAGTGCTTGGTGTTGGTCCGGATGGTCGGTCCACTATAATCAAAGGCAGCTCGCTGGCCCCCGCTTTCCGGAGGGATGTGGGCCGAACCTTGGGGGGCATACCGCGTACCCTGCGCCCCCGAGGAGGACGCGACAATAGCTTGAAAGGCGGTGCCATGCTGACGCTTTGGAAACGTGGTTGCGGCTTTAGCGCGATGGTCATCCTGCTGGGCCTGGCGGCGCCGCGCGTCGCCAGCTCTGCCGCCATCCCTGTGGCCCGCCAAGCGACGGCGCGGGACTCCCGGGCCAGGGTTACCGGCATACTTAAACTGCTCCAGCGCCGTGGTCAGACATTGCACAACTTTTCCGCCGTGGTGCGGGTGACGATGTATCATCCACGCACCGATGAAACCGATATGGATATCGGGCGGATCTGGTATGAACAGAAAGCCGGCCGCGTCCGCTTCGATATTCGTTTTAATATTCTGGTGGTGGACGGCGCCATCGCCAGCCGCCACGCCGATCACGACATTATTTTTGACGGCCGATGGTTGATTGATCGCAATGGCCGCTCAAAGGTGTTTCGCGAGACCCGGCTGGCCGGACCGGGGCAACCGTTCAATCCATTGAAGCTCGGCCAAGGCCCTATTCCCATTCCGATTGGCCAGGATCCACGAGAAGTTCGCAGGGAGTTTATCGTATCGCTTCCGCCCACCCGGCCGGTGGCGCTGGCCGGACGGGCGGCACCGCGCCGAAAGCCCGCTCCCGTGCGCCTGATTCATTTACGTTTAACGCCGCGGCATCGGAACATGTTTACCTTTGCGCGCCTGGATTTTTGGATTAATACGGCCCTGAAACTGCCGGTAAAGATCGTGCGACTCAATCCGGATGGCGCTCCGACCACGGTAACGCTGAGCCGGATCCAGATCAATCACCCGTTGCACCATGTCTTTCCGGTGCACCCGCCGCCTCCTGATTCAGGCTGGACCGTTCAAATCCACTCCGTGCCGCCAAAGTGATTTCCACGGTCAGGCCCTCCGGCTCACAGGCTGCCGGATTGGCGCAACATGCCGCCATCGATGAAATAAGTGGATCCGGTGATATAGCCGGCGTCGTCGGAAGCTAAAAAGACGGCGAGATTGGCCACTTCCCGCGGATGGCCCCAGCGGCCCAGCGGAATTTCCGCCATTAACGCCGCCTCCATAGCGGGATTCGCTTCCACGTCCGCGTCAATAGGCGTATAGATCGCGCCAGGCCCGATATTATTCACGGTGATTTTGTGCGGCGCCAATTCCACAGCCAACGTTCGCATCAGCATGCGCAAGGCCCCCTTCGTGGCGCAATACGGCGCATTGGTGGGCATAGGCAGGTCCTCGTGCACCGAGGAAATATTAATAATTCGTCCGCCGGCGCCCTGCTGGACCATCTGGCGCGCCGCAGCCTGGGCGCACAGGAACGGCCCTTGCAGGTTGACGGCCACGATCTTTTGAAACTGTTCCAGCGGAAATTCCAGAAACGGATGCTTGAATTCGATACCCGCATTATTGACGAACACATCCAGGCGGCCAAACGCCCGCACGGTTTGATCGATCAGTGCGGCGACCTGCGACGGATTGGATACATCCGCCGCCACCGCGATGCCTCGGCCGCCAGCCGCTTTAATCCGCTCGAGCGTCTGATCGGACGCACCCGGTGGGCCGACGTAATCCACCGCCACCGCCGCACCTTCGGCGGCGAACGCCGTAGCCATGGCTTGACCGATGCCGGTGGCGGCGCCGGTGATAATGGCAACTTTACCCGGTAGTCTCATGCTGAACTCCTGCTTCGAAAATAGCGGCGGATTGGGCGGTCGTAAAAGGACACCGCCCCCGGCAAGGTCTCCCCAGGCGACGCCTCGATCCGCCTTCGGGCGAATCGGGGGCTGTATCAACCGGTGTCACGCGCCGCCGGCGCTTGGCGTTTTCACGGGTCGCTGACCGGTCCGCTTCGGCTTCGGAATACCCGCCGGCCACGGGGCTTGGTGTATTATAGGCGCACGGCCGCGAAATATCGGCGGTTCCGGGCCGGACCATTCCCGCCCGAAATACAAATCCCGATCCGTCATCAGTCCGTCAAAATGCAAAATGGTCCCCGGTTTCGCCGTCAGCGTCGCGGTGCGCCGCCCTCCGGAAAAGAGGACGGAATAGTTATCCCACCACGCCATGATGGGCTTGCCGTGAAAGCGCACCAAGGCGCTGTACACCCACGGATAAACCCGGATCACCCGCACCGCGCCGTGGCAAGGTCGCACCAGCCCGACCGGCGCGGCGGGCCGTATTTGGCAGCCGTTGGCCAGCAACGTCAACATGCCCGCCAGCGTGGGCGCCAGTGCACGGCTTATTGCGGTTAACCTGAAGCGGCGCATCGTTGGTCCGAAATTGATCCAGCGCCCATGGCGCAACCTGTCTATTGTGACGTTTGGCGGCGCGAATTTCCACGCCTATCATGGGGGCGTATGAACTACAGGGCACCATCGGCGGCTGCGAATCTTTCCAACGACATCGCCATCCAGGTGGTGGACGTGCACAAAACGTATCGCCGGGGATCCCGCTTGATCCCCGCGCTGGCGGGGGTGAACTTGACGGTTCGGCGTGGTGAAATGGTCGCCATCATGGGCGCCAGCGGCTCCGGTAAATCCACCCTGTTGCATCTGCTGGCCTGGTTGGATAAGCCGGATCAGGGCGCCATTATCATCCATGGCCGAAATCTCGCCGCCATGTCGGAGCGCGAGGCGACACAATTTCGCCGCCATGAAGTAGGCATCATTTTCCAGCAATTTAATTTAATACCCTCGTTGACTGTGGAAGAAAATGTGCTCCTTCCGGCCCGCCTGGCGGGCCGTGATGATGGGGCCACCCGACGGCAGGCGCGGGAAACCCTGGACCTGCTGGGACTAATCCCCCGCCTGGGCCACCGCCCCGACGCCCTCTCCGGCGGTGAACAGCAGCGCGCCGCCATCGCCCGCGCTCTGCTCCTGCGGCCGGCGCTGCTGCTGGCCGACGAACCAACCGGCAATCTTGATTCGTGCAGCGCCGGCCAATTCTGGGCGCTTTTGAAACAACTGCTGGACCTCGGTCGCAGCACCGTGCTGCTGGTAACGCATGAACCATCGGCAGCGCTGCAGGCCCAGCGCGTGGTGGCGCTGCGCGACGGCGTGGTCGTAGGAGAGTTTGATGTGGCCCCTGGCGACAATTCGGCCGCTCTGGCAGCTCGCTATCAGCAACTGGCGTCATAGACCGGCGCAGTTTCTGCTGGCGGCGGCGGTGGTGATGGCGGCGACGGCATTGGTCCTGACCGTCCGGGGTGCCTTGGACTGCGTTCAGGTCACGTTGCAGCGGAATCTGCAGGCATTTAGCGGGCAGCGTAAGGTGAAGCGCGAGATCATCGCCAGATTTTCGGCGGCCAGGCTCAACCATCGAACCAACCAAATGGAGGATCGAACCGCGGCGGCCAGCCCACCCCGGCATTTCGCCGCCATCCGCCATGTCCGGGTGGTGGGGCGGCCCCGACGGCATTCTCAACCCCGACCTCCTGGAATCCAGCGGCATCTCTTTCGTCTGCTGGCGCTATGGATCAGCATACCGGCAGCCGTGGGCGCCGGCTTGTTGATTCTGGCCCTCACGGCTTTGGGAATGTCACCAAGGGTTCGGTTCTTCGGCCAGCTGCGCTGCGTGGGCGCTTCACGCGGGCAGGTGCTGGGCGTGGCCTTGGCGGAGGTGGGCTGGCCCGGCGCCTTGGGAATACTGGCGGGCGTCGGAGCTGGTTTACTGGCGACGGCGGCGCTAACCTGGCGCTTTCCCCAAATCCTGGGTGGGTATCAGGTCAGCGCCCGCGCGGTGGCCGCGGCGGTGCTGACCGGCGCCACGGCCTGCCTTTGCGGGGCCATGATTCCCGCCGTTCAGGCGTGGCGTGCCGTACCGATGGCCGCCGTGACGGTGCGGGGCCGACCGCCGCGGCGGCGTGGCGTGTGGCTGATCGCGGGCGGGGCCGGAGCCGCTGTCGCGGCCCAGGTCGCGCTATGGTGCTTACCGGACGCCCAAGGGGCGATGTGGCTTTACCTACTGGTCGGTGTGCCGCTGCTGTTGGGCGCCACCGCCGCGCTGGCGCCCGCGGCGGTGGTGGTTCTGGAGAAACCGGCGGCGCGCTGGCTGGGGTTTATCTGGAGTGTTCCTCGCGAAATGCTGGCCACAGCGTGGTCGCGCGCGCCTTATCGGGCCGGGGCCATCGCGACCGCCCTACTGATAAGTGTGGCGTTCTTCGTCACCGTCCACAACCGGGGCGCCGAATTGCTGCAATCCTGGCAATTCCCCGCCCGCTTTCCCGAAGCGTTCGTATTCGATCCGTTCCAGCCGCTGCCTGCGGACCGGCTGGCGCGGCTGCGGCAGGCTGTGCCGGGCTTGGCCGAATCGTCCCCGTTAACCGCGTTCTGGGTGCGGAGGGCCAAAGCGGACGGCGGCAAGTCGGGTCGGATGTTATTTGTGGTGATTGAACCGCTAACCTTTCGCCAAATGCTCGCGGTGCATTTTCGCGGGGGGCGGTCCGCCCAAGCCTGGGCCAGCCTGGAGCAAAATCGCAGGGTGCTGGTTGCAGCCGCGGGTGGCGCCGCAGCTCGTTTCCGGCGTGGCCAGCGCCTGCTTTTGCGGACGCGCCGCGGCACCGTTGATTTCACCGTCGCGGGCACCGTGCGGGCACGGGCGGCCGCGCTGGTGGCGCGGTTCCTGCGCGTGCGCCGCATTTACCGGCACCTTGCCGCCCAGGCCCTTATCGGCACCTGGGCCGAAGCACGGCGCTATTTCGGCGTAACCGGCGCCCATCTGGTGATGCTGAACGCCCAGCCCGGTTATCAAGCGGAAGCGGTAATGAAGGCGGTCCGAACTTACCTGGCGGCGCCGGCTGGCCAGGGGTGGTTGGGATCGCTGTTCAACTGGCGTTCCTTTCAGGTGCGCGGTTTTTCAGCGCATCAGATAAAAGTGCGCTTCGACGCGCTGGTGCGAAACGTGCGCGCCGGGCTTGACGTGGTAGCCGCGGTGCTGTTGCTGGCGGGGGCGCTGGGCAGCGCAGCGCTTCTCGCCGCCGACCTGCGCGGCCGGCGCTATGAGTTAGGCGTCCTGCGGGCCAGTGGGTGCGGGCGGGGGCAGCTGCTTCGCTTGCTTTTAGCCGAGCTATCGCTATTAGGCGTCGTAGCGGTGCTCTTAGGAACCGCGCTGGGAGTGTACCTGAGCTTCATGGCCACGCGCCTGGATCACCGGCTGCTGGGAATTGATTCGCACTTGATTATCGCCTGGCCGGCGTGGCCCGTGGCCGCCGGCGCCGCAGTCCTGGCGGTACTATTGGCGGGACTGCCCGCGGCCAGGGGGGTGGCACGCACCGGCATCGCCAGCCTGTTGACCCGTCGCGGTGAATAGTCGGGATATGATTATTTAAGCGTGGCCCCAGGGGCCAACGCCGCTGGCGGACGGGTGCGATGACCGAACGGGAAAAATTTGCGGCCGACGAACTGGCGATGGTTCTGAGTCATTACGATCTGGGAGTCATCGAAGCCGTCAAGGAATTCGCCCATGGCTCACGCAAAAGCCCCAAGCTGCTGATTCGCACCAAACGCGGCGCCTATCTGCTGAAGCGCCGGGCGAAGGGGCGGGATGATCCCGCCCGGGTGGATTTTGGCCATGGCCTGCAGCTATATCTGGCCCAGAAGCACTTTCCACTGCCCCATCTGATTCGCACCCGCCGCGGCGGTCATACCGTGGTTCGGCTGGCCGGGGCGATTTACGAATTGTTCGAATATCTCCCCGGCGGGCCTTATGATAATTCGCTGCCCGCGACGAAAGACGCGGGAGAAATCCTGGCCCTGTTCCATCACCTGCTGCGCGATTACACGCCGCCGGCTCAACCCCCCGTTGGCAGCTACCACCAGAGCCGCCAGTTGGTCGAGCGACTGGCGCTGGTGCCGGCGGCGCTGGATCGCACCGCCCCGCACGACGGCGCCGAGCCGTGGATGATTGATGAGCTTCTGGACAGTTTGCGGACCGTCTATGAAAATGCCGCCAGCCGGGTGGACCGCCTGGGCTTTGCCACCTGGCCTCGCCAGATTGCTCACGGCGACTGGCATCCGGGCAACATGCTGTTCCACCACCAGCGCGTCGCCGCGGTGATCGATTACGATTCCACCCGCCTGGAGCCGCGGGTTGGCGATCTGGCCAACGGAACCCTGCAGTTTTCGATCCTTGGCGGCGGGCCAGATCCCAGCGCCTGGCCGGCCGAAGTGGACCAGGGGCGCTTCCAGCATTTTCTGGAGGGCTATGCGGCGCTGGAAAAAGTGGACCCGGCGGAGTTGCGGGCCGTGCCTTGGCTGATGATCGAGGCCCTGGTGACGGAAAGTGTTTTCCATATTGCCGCAACGGGATCGTTTGCCCATATGGATGGATTCGCATTTTTAAAGATGGTACGGCGCAAGAGCGACTGGATTACGGCCCAGGCCGAGGAGCTTACACCGGCGCGATGAATTTGGAATCGGCGAGTTTCTTTTCCCCCTCCGGGCCGATCGCCCGGCGGTTAGCCGGATTTGAACGGCGCCCCCAGCAGATGGAAATGGCCGTGGCGGTGGAGCGGGCCTTCACCGAAGGGCGTCACCTGGTGGTGGAGGCCGGCACCGGTGTCGGGAAATCCTTCGCCTACCTGATGCCGGCGATTCACCAGGTCGTGCGGAACCGGCGGCGGGTGGTGATCTCCACCCATACCATCAGCCTGCAGGAGCAACTGCTGGAGAAAGACATTCCGTTTCTGCGCGCCGTCAGCGGCGAGGAATTTTCCGCCGTCCTGTGCAAAGGCCGCTCCAATTATCTCTGCCTGCGCCGCCTCGAACAAGCCCGGCAAAAAGCCGTACACCTATTTATGGAACCCGCGTCGGGACGGGATCTGGAAATGCTCCGGGCCTGGTCGGAAAAAACCACGGCCGGCTCCCTTTCGGATCTGCCCCGGCAGGTAACCTGGCCGGTATGGGAAAAGGTCTGTGCCGAAGCCGGCAATTGCCTGGGACGGCCCTGCAAGTTTTATCAGTCTTGCTTCTACCAGGCCAGCCGCCGGCGCATCCAGCACGGCCAAATCCTGATCTGCAATCACGCGCTGCTTTTCTCCGACCTGGCGCTGCGGCGCGCCGGCTCAGCCCTGCTGCCTGATTATGATCTGGTGGTGATTGATGAAGCCCACACCATCGAAGCGGTGGCGGCGGATCATCTCGGCTTGAGCTTCGGTGAGAGCCAGACACTGCATCTGTTGAATGGCTTGTTTTCCCCGACCACGGAACGCGGCTTTTTAAGCAGCCTGCGGGATATCGATACCGAAGCGGCTAAGGAAGCGGTAGCCGACACCCGTGGGGCGCAGGAGCACTTTTTCGATACCTTGGCGGCCTGGCAGCGCGGGCACGCCTCAAGCAACGGGCGAATTCGCAGCAAGCCAAGCCTCGAAAATGCTCTTTCCCCCGCCCTGCTCCGCCTGGAGCGATCGCTGCGGGTACTGATGCGAACGCTGGCGGACCAAGCTGGCATCGCCGATACGGCCATCGAAGATAATCCCAGCCAGGGCCGGCCGTTGGTCGATTCAGCCTTGGATGCGCAGAAGGAGCGTTTTGAACTGAATGCTTATGCCGACCGCTGCCGGGCGCAGGCCACGACGCTGGAGGCGCTGCTGCGGCAGGAGCAACCGGATATGGCATATTGGTTGGAAAATCACGGCCGCTCCGGACGGCGCCTGACGCTGCACGGCGCACCGATCGATGTGGCGGCACATTTGAAGGCGAATTTATTCGATACCCATAAATCCGTGATCCTCACCAGCGCCACGCTGGCGATGGGCGGAAAACCGGTAGCGGCGCCGAAACCGGATACATCGGTATCGTTGACGCCCGCTTCCGGAAACCACTCCCCGTGTCGCCGCGGCGCCGTGCCGCCATGTCCGCCGAGCAGCGAATTCCCTGCCGCTGGCGGAGGCGGCGCCGGCCCGTTCGCCTTCTTCCGTCGGCGCGTCGGTCTGGACGGGGGCGACGAGTTGCAGGTTGGCTCCCCCTTTGATTACGCGCGTCAGGCGACGCTGTACCTGGAGACCAGCTTGCCTTCTCCGGAAGAGGATGGCTTCCTGGAGGCGGCGATGCCGCGCGCCGTGGATTACCTGCGTCGCACCGAGGGTCGGGCGCTGATGCTTTTCACGAGTTATAAAACGCTCGACCAGGCTTTCGCCCTTCTGGAGCCGCGGCTCCAGCCGCTGGGCTATCCACTGCTGGCGCAGGGCCGGGAGCTGTCGCGCAGCCAGCTTCTGGCGCGTTTCCGCGCCGAAGATCACAGCGTGCTGTTGGGGACCGATTCCTTCTGGCAGGGCGTCGATGTTCCAGGCCAGGCCCTTTCCAATGTGATCATCACCCGTTTGCCTTTTGCCGTCCCGGACAAACCGCTGGTTGAAGCCCGAATGGAATTGATCAAAAAAGCGGGCGGCAATCCGTTCCTGGAATACTCCGTGCCCGAAGCGATCATCAAATTCAAGCAGGGTTTTGGCCGACTTATCCGCAGCCGCCAGGACCGCGGTATCGTGGTGGTGCTGGACAAACGCCTGGTCACCCGCCGTTATGGGCAGAGGTTTCTGGATGCCTTGCCGCCGTGCCGCGTGGAGAAGGTTTAGGGGTAACTTCCAGTGCAAGAGTTCTGCG
Source organism: Planctomycetota bacterium (assembly GCA_021785435.1). Lineage (GTDB taxonomy): Bacteria > Planctomycetota > Phycisphaerae > WQYP01 > WQYP01 > JAKCCC01. The sequence goes on along the minus strand of JAJYFE010000115.1, from coordinate 1,640 downwards.
TCTATGGGGTGCATCGCCCGGGCAGTCCTTGGGCCTGGGCCGGAGGTCGCCGTGGGCGCCCTCCGGGCTATGCAAAATGGTCGGTGTCCTTCCTAGCGATGCGAAACTTCCACCTTGAAGACGGCGCCAAGCGGCGCGCGGCAAAGGATAAACCGTTCCGCGGCGCCGCTGGCCAATTAAGCCGCCGCGTGGGTCATTATGTAAGTAGCGCAGCGTATGAGACCTGACCGTGCAAAGTAATCGGCCCGACCTGGACAACCTGTTCCACCTTTGCAACCTGCCTACCGCGCCGTATCACGAGCAGTATGTCGCGGCTTTTGTCCGCCACTGGGCCAGTCAACCTGAGCGCCGCCTGCTCCGTGTCCAGGCTGATCCTTGGGGCAATCTATACGTTCGGTATCGCCAGGGGAAATCTTCCCGCCGCACCTTATTCCTGGAAGCCCATATGGATCACCCCGGATTTATCGTCATCGGCACACGGCGCGATGGCACGCTGAACGCGGCATTTCTCGGTGGAGTCAAGCCATCCTGCTTCGAGGATGGTCGCATCATTCTTTGGCGCCCCGACCGCCGTGCCGCCGGGCTTTTAACGGCAGACGGCACGCCGGCTGGCAGGTGGACCGTCGCGCGGGTGCTGGCCGTAAAGCCGCAACCCGGCGGAAAGCCGTTGCGGTGCGTTTTGGCCAGTCCGGGGGAAAAAGTATCGCCCGGCACCATCGGCATGTGGAATCTGCCGGATGCGGCGGCGGTTGGAAACCTGCTGGCGGCGCGGGCGTGTGATGACGTAGCTGGCGTGGCGGTGGGCTTGGCGGTCCTGGACCGTTTGATCAAGCAGCGCTCCGCCGCCAACGTCACGCTGCTGCTGACCCGGGCGGAGGAGGTCGGTTTCATTGGCGCCATCGCTGCGGCGAAAAGCCGCCGCTTTCATTCTCCCTGTTCAATCATCGGCATTGAGACCAGCAAAACGCTGCCCCACGCCCGCCAGGGTGACGGTCCGATTATTCGCGTCGGTGACCGCACGACGATTTTCAGTCCGTCCCTGACCCGTTTTATCCACCAGACCGCCGCTGGTCTGGCCGACGACGAACCGGGATTGCATTATCAACGCCAATTGATGGACGGTGGCACCTGCGATACCACCGCTTTCGGCGCTTTGGGCTTCGACAGCGGCGCAGTCTGCCTGGCTCTCGGAAATTACCACAATATGCGGGAACATTCCACCGGAACAGCCGCCGGCATCGCCCCTGCGTCCAAACACATCGCCTCCGAAACCATCGACCGGCGCGATTTTGTCGGACTGGTGGAGATGCTAACCGCTGTCTGTCGCCGCTTCAGCCAATATCGCCCCGCCGATCCCACGCTGCGCCGGCGCTTCCTCCGGCAATTCTCATCCGCCGCCCCGCGCTTACGTTTGGGGCTATGAAATTGCCACGCCACGCCCTTGGCAGCTCCAAGCGTAAGCGCAGGCCGGTGCGCGGCGGCCATTGTCAGAACACGCCCCGACCTTGGTTGTCGAAGCGAGCGTGCTTGTATGTTTAAAAAGATGGCCAACCATCCTTCCATCGAGCCTAGAATTCGCTGTCGCGTCGGCGGGACGACGAGCGCAGCGAGGAGTCACGCCGACGCGGCGACCGGCCCAC
>JAJYFE010000114.1 GCA_021785435.1 Planctomycetota bacterium | reverse complement strand
TCCGTACGGCTGCGAGACAAACGTTCCAGAAATTGCCTATCCTCGGCACCGCATTCAATTGGTTTAGCTTTCCTTGCCATGCCCACTATTCTATATACTATCCGTTTTTATTGCAAGTAGGCACTACGTGGAGTGGCATTTGCGGGGCGCCTGGGCGGAACTGCTCTTCGCGGATGAGGCGTTGCCCGCTACGCGGCCGGTGCGGGACCCGGTGTTGCCGGCGCAGCCGTCAGCTTCGGCGCGGGCCAAGAAACGCCAACGGCAGTCGCCCGCGGGCGACCCGGTGCACAGTTTCGAGACGCTGCTGGCGCACCTGGCGACCCAGACGCGCAACACCTGCCGGTTGCAAAAACAGGGCCCTAAAGGCTTCGCCGATGTGACCGTGGAGGAAATTACCGAGCCGACCGCGCTGCAGGCGCGGGCGGCGGAACTGGTGGAGTTGTTCCCAGTAGACCGAAGTCCGAACTGAGCGCAAACCTTGCCATACCAAGGGGTTAACGCCTTTCCTGTGGCAGAACTTCGGGTTAATGTGCGCCATCACCGAAGAGGGGTTCTGCTATGGGTGCGGACCCACGAGCTGACCAGCCAACACCCGCCAAGTGCGGGGGTGGGGCGGGTGCGGCCACATTTTTGGCAAACTGGGTTATGGTTCTCCCGGCGAGACACTGATACCGGGGACGGCGTGGCCGGATGATGAGGTACTGCCGCGGAGATTTCACCCCCGGCAAGGTCTCCAGAGGCGACTTCCCGATCCGCCGAGGGTCGCCGTGGGCGCCTAAATTGCAGCGACGGGTCCTGGGTGTCCACGCAGAACCACACCCCGCGCTGACGCGTGGGGCTATGAAACACACACGTCCTTTCATCGCCCGGCGTCCCGGTCCAAGAGTCACCGGAGAAACTGCACCGGGGGTCGGGCCAATCGTGCTCCTGCTCTTGCCCCTGCTCCTGATCGACCGGCCCTCGACCGAGAGCGGGAGCAGGAATCCGAAACGAACCATGTCCTCATCCGTAGGTGGTCGCGGAGCACGGGCGGCTTTCGCGACAGCCGTGCCGGGATGCGGGTGGCAGGGCCGCATCAACTGTCACAGACCCGGACCTACACTCAGCAACTTTGGTCGCGTGACAGACAGCGGATGCGAAGGTATACTACACGGTTTTGCCGACCGCATCAGGACGTCCAGGTTGGCCGTCGCGGAAATAGGCGATGGTAGAGCAGACAGGAGCAAGTTATGAAGAACCGCGGACTATTCGGAACCATGGCCGCCGCTGGCGTGCTGCTGGCGGGGGTGACGGTTGGGGCAGCGCCGGCGGCGCCGAAACTACCGACAGTACCGGCGCTGCCGGACTTGAAAACACCGGTGGCGACACCGCCGGCGAACGCCTATCAGTATTCCGTCATGCCGGTCTATGTTACCGGCAAGACGCCGGCGATCGCCGTCATCAATGGCGAGCGCTTAAGTCAAAGGAAATTCATCCATTCCCTGTTGCTGCTCAACGGTATGTCGCTGTTCCAGCAATGGCTGCAACTGACTCTGCTGCGCCAGGCGTGCGCCCAGGCCGGTCTACACGTCGGGCCGGCTCAATTCAAGATACAAGAGCAGCGCGTCATGCGTTCGCTGGATAAGCAGGGCGTGCCGCGCCAGCAGCGTCTGGCCGTGCTGGAGCGAATCCTGGCCCAGCGCGGATCAAACCTGCTGCTGTTCCGCATCGGTTTGGCCCGGGCCGCTTATCTGGAAGCACTGGCCCGTGGGCATGTCCACGTCACGAAGCAGCAGATTAAGCAGGCTTATGCCTTCAATTATGGCCCGAAGCTGCTCGTGCGCGACATTGAAGTGGCGAATTTGGTCGACGCGGGAACAGTCCGGCACTTGATCATGGATCAGCACAAAGACGTTGCGTCGGTAGCGCGCCAGTACAGTCTCAACAAGCAAACCGCGGCGAACGGTGGGCTGGAAATTATCCCCGAACACGATCCCTCCCTGTCACCGCTGTTTCTGCAGATGGCACTATCGCTGACCAAGGGTGAACTTTCGGCACCGATTCCGCTCGGTAAAACCTATCATCTGCTCTGGCTGAAGAAAACCATTCCAGCGCGGGATGTCACGCTGGCAGCGGTACAGGACAAAATCAAAACGAAACTAAGGCGCGTGATGGAGCTGCAATGGGGGCAGCGCAAGCTGGCAAAGTTGATGGCTGCCGCGAACATAAAGATCTATGACCCCATTCTGAATCAGCAGTTCCAGCAGATCCAGACGGCTCTGCATGAACAGGAACAGCTGATGCAGGCCGAAAGCAAACTGCACCACGACACTACGGGAGCGCCGGCGACGGCTCCTTAACGGCCTGGGACCTTCACGCATGGTCAGCGGAGCAGGCTTGCCCATGAACATCGAAGTATCCGCGCGGATCACGCGACTTCCCCCCTACTTGTTTGGACGCATCAACGCCCTTAAGGCGGCGAAACGGCGGGCCGGATGCGACGTGATCGATCTGGGTATGGGCAATCCGATCGATCCATCGCCGGATTTTGTCGTGGATAAGCTCGCCATCGCGGCGCGCGACCCCCATAATCACCGCTATTCCGCCAGCGCAGGACTCTACAATCTGCGGCGGGAGCTTGCCCGCAAATATGAGCGTCGCTACGGCGTGCAGCTTGACCCCGACAAGGAGGTGGTGGTAACCATCGGCAGCAAGGAGGGCTTTTCACACCTGATGCTGGCCATGCTAGGCGCGGGCGATACCGTGGTAGTCGGCGATCCCGCCTATCCCATTCACGTGTACGCGGTAGCTTTGGCCGGCGGAAACGTCATCAGCGTGCCGCTGGGCAACGATGCCGCCTTTTTGACCCGGGTGGAAGACGTCCTTAAAAACCTTTACCCGCGGCCCAAGCTGCTGGTGCTGAATTATCCGCATAATCCCTCCGCCATCACCGTGGAACCGTTATTTTACCGACAGACCGTGGAATTGGCCCGCCAATACAATGTCCTGGTGATCAACGACTTCGCATACGGAGAAACCTGCTTCGATGGTTACCAGGCGCCGTCGTTTCTGGCGGTACCGGGCGGCAAAGAGGTCGGGGTGGAATTGTCCACCATGAGCAAACCCTACAACATGGCGGGCTGGCGCGTCGGCTTTTGCTGTGGAAATGCCGAGATGGTACAGGCTCTGGCGACCATCAAGGGCTACTACGATTATGGCCATTTCGCGCCGATTCAGATCGCCAGCATCCTGGCCCTGCGGAACGGCGATGAATTTGTCGCCGCCCAAGCGCAGGTCTATCAGAGGCGGCGCGACGTCCTGGTGGCCGGCTTGCGCAAGATTGGCTGGCAGGTCGATAGCCCACGGGCCAGCATGTTTGTGTGGGCCAGGGTGGCCGAGCAACACCTGGCGGGCCAAGGCACCATTGATTTTTCTCTGCGTCTTCTGGAGGAAGCGGAAGTTGCGGTTGCCCCAGGCCGCGGATTTGGCGCCAACGGCGAGGGCTTTGTGCGCATCGCCCTGGTGGAAAACGAACTGCGGATCAAACAGGCCCTGCGTCAGATGGACGCCTGCTTGAATGGTCGCAAACACCAACGTCCCCGGTCCAGGCGAGCTGCGGCCCCGCCGGCCGCAACCGAGTCTACGGCCGAAGAGCGTGCTACCGCGCAGGATCAGGCCGGTCTCGTGGGCGGGTAGCGCGTTTTTTTCCATCCGTCTGCTTTCCGCTAAAATTAATGTGATGAAGAGGATTTATCTCGAAACCTTTGGCTGCCAGATGAACGTTCTGGACAGCGAATTAATTGAGGGGCGGTTGCGCCAGCTCGACTACCATTTCACCCCGGATTGCGCCACCGCTGACATTGTTCTTTATAACACCTGCTCCGTCCGCCAGCACTCAGAAGATAAAGTTTTTTCACGGCTGGGGCTGATGAAAATTCGCAAACAAACCGAGCCGGATTTAATCGTCGGCGTGATCGGCTGCCTGGCGGAGCGCGACGGAGCGGCGTTGCTTAAGCGCCTGCCCCAGGTGGATATTCTCTGCGGACCGGGTCAGTTGGATCAGTTGCCCGCATTATTGGAAAGTACGCTGCGCAACCACCGACAACAGGCGGCCCTGGCCGGCGACACCAGTCGGCGCTCCGGTACGCTGGGGGTGGCGGAGGATTCAGGGCTGGAGTTATTGGATCTCTCCCGCAGTTTCTCACCGCGAAAAAACCGTTACCAGGCCTATCTGCGTGTGGTGCGGGGTTGCAATAAATTTTGCACCTATTGCGTGGTGCCGTATACGCGCGGTCCGGAGATCAGCCGTGCGCCCCAGGCCATCATCCAGGAAGCCCGCCGGCTGGTGGACGCCGGAGTAATGGAAATCACCCTGCTCGGACAAACCATCAACCATTATCGCTATGAGCAGCCAGCCGCCCTGGGCGCCGCGGGCGCCGTGCCACGCTGCACCACTTTCGCTGAGTTGCTCTATCAGTTACACGAAGGTCTCCCCACTCTGCCGCGGCTTCGTTTTGTCACCAGCTTTCCCGCCGATTTTGGCGACGACGTCCTCCAGGTTATGGCTCAATGCCCGCGTCTCTGCCCTTATCTGCATATCCCCGCCCAATCCGGCAGTAATCGCATTCTGCGGCTGATGAACCGCGGCTACACCGCGGAAAGTTACCTGGATCTGCTCCAGCGCGGGCGCCGGATCGTGCCCGGCATCGCTTTGGCCGGCGATATTATCGTCGGTTTTCCGACGGAGACGGAGGCGGATTACCAGGCGACGCGCACGCTGGTGGAACAGGCCCGCTATAGGAATTGCTTTATCTTTAAATATTCTCCGCGGCCCGGAACGGTGGCGCTGCACCGCCATGCCGATGACGTGCCGGATGAGGAAAAACGCCGGCGCAATCGCGATTTATTGACTCTGCAAAATACCATTACGCACGAGTTAAACCAACAAGAAGTGGGCCGCGAGGTAACGGTGCTGTGTGAAGGGCCCAGCGGCTGGCGTGAATCGGCCGAATCAATCATCGCCGGAGCGCCGCGGGCTGCAACGCGATCTCCGGCAGGGCCAACGGCCGCTTCGCCGCGCGTCGAGCTGGGGCCACGCTTAGCCGCCGCACTGGACGGCGCATCGTCGCGCCACGCCGCCACTTCTCCACGCCTTTCCCAACCCGTCACCCGGAACACACAGCTCGCAACCTCCCGTCAGCCTTGCGTTCAGCTCACCGGCCGAACGGCCACGGATCAAATCGTGGTTTTTGACGGATCGCCGACCTTGGAAGGCTGCATGGTTCGTGTACGAATTCATGCGGTCCATGGCCTGACCGCCTTTGGCCGCCTTAAGTATCCAGCCGCGCGGGAATAAACAGTCGTTGGTGATTCTCCGGGCCCAATCGGGCGACGATGGCCGCCAGCACAAAGAATCACTCCAGTGGCACTGGCCATGGCCACAGCGCGGCTGAGCCGCAACCAAAGACGATCCACAGATTTCCCAGCGCGGGTCGAGCAGTCGCCTCTGGAGACCTTGCCGGGGGTGGATTCTCCGCCGGAAACCGGGGATTCCCCGCGGGCCAAAATCTTCGCGCGGCGCGAAGAAACGCGGAGATTGTGATACAAATAGTTCAGGGCCAGACTGGAAAAAACCCGATGCATGCCACTATTATGGCCCCCGCCAGATTCGTCAACTCTACGATTCGGCCAGCCTAAGGGCGCCCCCACAAGGCAAACCGACAATGGTGGAAGGACCGCACCAGGGCGGTTGACACACGGCCCGGCCCGGCTACGATAATATTAGTTGTAACCGCATCCCAAATGGGGAAAGACCGACAGTTACAGGAGAAATTCATGGCTGGTAAGAACGTGGTGCAAGTGAGCGATGCCAACTTTCAACAGGAGGTTATCCAGCACAACCAACCCGTCCTGGTGGACTTCTGGGCCGAATGGTGCGGCCCCTGCCGTATGTTGGCGCCCACGATCGAAGAACTCGCGGATGAATACGCCGGCCGGGTCAAGGTCGGTAAGCTGGATACCGACTCCAATCGCACCACCGCGATGCAGTATAACATCAGCGCCATCCCGACGATCATCCTGTTCAAGCAGGGGCAGATCATCAAAAAATTCGTCGGCCTAACGCCGAAGCGCGAGTTCAAGGCCGCCCTCGACGCGGCGATCGGATGACCGCGTGTGCGGAGTCCTGTTTCGCGGTTACGGGTTGGCAGGGCGACACCACCGGATGGTAATCCGGTGGTTGCCTCCCGCGCGCAAGCCAGCTACCGCTTATTCCATCGGCCAGAGTGAATCACAATGTCCAGCGCTATTTCCACCCCCACGGCTGACGAGTATACGGCGATCCAGCGTTTTCTCGAGGACGTCTACGGCCATGGCCTGAATTATTTTCCCCTGCACTACGGCTGGTGTTGGCGGCCCGAGCACATGGATTATGCCCACACCTATTGTCTCCGCGAAAATGGCCGAATCGCCAGTTTGGTGCGCGTATTTCCACTGCCCCTTCAGCAGGGCGCGGCCCAGGTGAAAGTGGCCGGCATCGGGGCCGTGTCCACGCTGCCCGCGCATCGGGGCCAGGGTTATATGAAGCGGCTGCTGGAATACGCGATCGCTGCGATGCGCCGCGAAGGATTTCCCGTCTCCATTTTGTGGGGAGATCAGCATCGGTATCAGCCCTTCGGCTATCAAACGGCCGGTAAAATGATCGCCTTGTCCGTGTCGCGCCGCGGGTTGGAAAAAACGCGCCTCGCCCCGCTGACTCCCGCACGCTTCCAAGGGCAGGAGCCGCTCTTCAGGTCCATCTTTCAGGCATACCAGAGGAATCCCTTCCGGCATCTCCGCACGGAGCCACAATGCCGGGCTGCCTACGAACACGCGCGGCTGCTGCTCTACGCCGCCGGCGAGGCGGAAAAATTCGGTTATCTGGGGTTATTCTACGGCGCCGGTATGACGTCCGGGGCCGTGGAGTTTGGCGGACATCCGTCAACCATTCTTCAGATCGCGGCCAATCTGATGGAGCGCTTCGGCGTCGGTACTCTGGAATTCCGTTTTCCAAAGTGGAGCCTGATCCCGCCGGACTTTGTGCGGGCGGCGTCCTATTGGAAAGTTGAACCGGCGGGCCAGATCAAAATTCTCGATCTTGAAGCAACGCTGAGGGATTTTCGACCGCAGGCGCCGCAGTTCTCCCCTGGGGAAATGACCGCCCTTAAAGCTCTCCCCGAAACGGAACAAGTTGATGCCCTTTTTGGCACCGCGAACAACAGCCCCTTCAATCTCTTCTTTTGGCCGCTGGATCATATTTAGCTTTCGTTTTTCACCCCATCAGCCCTTTTTTTCGATTTGGGCTCGGGTGTTCCGGTCTTAATCGGCGGTTGTTGTCGGCAACAGGTACAGCCACACGCCGCCGGTGTGAATCGGCTGGATGTGCAGCGGGGCCACGAGCGAGGAAAATGAGTTCCGATGATCCCGGTCGACCATGATAAACGCCTGAATTTTAAACGTTTTAATGAATTGCCGCAGTTCCGCGGGGTAACGTAGGCCATTGGCGTGGCCGCTGTAGAAAGCCGCCACCACGGGAGAAGCAGAAAAACAATGCGGTATGACGGTGGGATTTACGTATGCACCAGCCATGGAAAAAGAAAAATGTGCCTCGGCCTGCCATAGCATACTGTAGCCGGTCTCACCGTAGGGCAGCACTACCACATTCGCTCCGCGCGGCAGATAGTGGGCGGCGGCGCCGGTGGTGAAAAAACGCGGATTAGGAGGCTTATAGGTCCAATAGCCCGCTGAAATATTAGGCAGGAGAAAGACAACGCTTAAACCAGTCAACACCGGCCTCCAGAACCGTCGCACCTTCGATTCCGCCAGCCACCACGCCGCACTCACCGCCGCGGCCAGCCACACGTATACCACCAGCCGCAACGGCTGGACCAGGTCGAAGGGAGGCACATGGGCGGCAAGGCACCAAGGCAACGCAACCAAGGTGCTGTGGCGGAGAGTTTGCAGCTGCGGCCCCAAGCTCAAGAGTGCCGTCGTCGCAAGCAATAAAATGAGAAATCGTCCCCCCGGCTTTGCTGAAAATTCCCGGATAAATAACGCGAGTATTACTATCAGGGGAACCCCCATATACGCCCCCAGTTCCCAACGCCAGGGAGCGTTGAAATGTAGCGTCAAGGGGACGGCCCATGAGCCGCCGAACCAGGTGGTAGCGGTGGGGATAAAAAAGTTCAGGGGATCCGCCGAGCAGACCAGCGGTGTGACTAGCAGGCCCTGCGCATAATTAACGCAAAATACATAATAGAAGCAGGGCAACAGAACCACACCGGCAATCGTCAGACCGGCCAGCGTTTCCACGGGCAATGACCAACGGCCGCCGCGCTGTGGACAATGACCGGTGACCAGTGACCAGAGATCAGACCTTCCTTTGGTTCTGGTCACTGGCCTTCGGTCGCCACTCCCTGCATCTGGTTTCTGCAAAAGAGCGGCGAACAAGGTTGCCAGCAGTCCCAGGGGAACGGCCGAAGCCAGGATTTCTGTGGACACCCCAAACTGAAATATCGCCAACAACGCCAGCAGCCCCACATACCACCGGCATGATAATCGGCCATCGCGCCGCAGCAGATAAATCCAAACCGCCAGCGGCAGAGCCGTGGTTACAAACAGATGCATGTGGAGCTGGAGATGAGCGAATTCATAGGTGGAAAATCCAAAAGTCCATCCGCCAAACAAGGACGACCAAAACTGCCCCGTAACATGACGGCACAGCAAATAGGTGGCCCAGGCCGCCAACACCGGTGCAAGCAATGCGATTAAGTTGTAGCTGACTATCGGCCCGAAAAAGTGCGTCACCGGCGCCAGCAGCAAGGCCAAGCTCGGGATGGAGGGTATCCATAAAAGATTCTGTCCCACCGGCGCCCAGATAAAATGGGTGTAGAACGGATTTAGGCCATGCCCGATCGCCCAAGGCCACCAGACCAGGCTCCATAGGAAAATGCTCGGATCTGCCGCAGCCGAGCTGGCAATCAATATGTGGCGAATATCAAACCTGATTGGCAGCAATAACTCGATAACCGCCGCCGCCAGATATACGGCCAGCGCGGCAAGTGCAGGAAACAGCTTCGAGTGCGTCGCTGCTCGGGCTCGGTCGGCGACCGGCGGCGCCCGCTCAGCAAGTTCGCCGGGGCGCCAGATGGCCGTATCGTTGGGGCCACGCATCGGGGGGCCAACGCCGCCCGCCGGCCCCGCCCCCCCCTCCCTTTGTCCCGCGACAGTTTTATCCGCCCTCGTCCTTCCGCCTTCGCCTTTTCGGCTCCATGGTCCCAACCCGTTTGCCACCCGCCAAGTCGATAAGAGGTTAAAGACCAGCGCCCCAAGCCATAACGCCAAAAAAGAAGCCGTCGCCGCTGCACAGGCCGCTCCAACGAGGTAGTGCGGTCCCAGAATTGCGGCCAAAATACCATGCGGCGCCACAACGGCTGCAGGCAACCGATGCGGCGTTGCGGGTAGCCCGGATAGAATCGCATCAACGTATCCGGCTATCGCCACCAAGTCGCCGAGATGGACAAATGGCGCCAGCACCAGATAGCCGACAAATATCGTGAAATTAACCAACGCTGCGCTGCGGCCATGCGCTTGCAGCCATGGGTCACGGTCCTTGGCCCAGCACCACAGCGCCAGGCCGGGCAAAAAACTCAGCACCGGCGTCGAAAGATACGCCGCGGCGGCCAGGATTTTTTGTGTGGGTTGTGGCAGGGGCATGATGCTCTGAAAACGATGACGCTAAGTGCCCATAAGTATATGCAGTTATTTGCTTCTTGGGAATATGCTGCGTCGTTAGCGGCGGCGGCCGGGCGCAAGACAGATTCCGCGGCACACGCCGCCCGGTGTGCCGAGTTCGCGCTGTGGAACCAGGCGTCCCGGTGCGCCGGGATTTCGCGCCTGGATGCGGTACACACCGCGTGTCCGGTTCCAGCCCGGGCGTGGCGTAGCCGGGGATGTCCCTATCCCCGATGCGAAGGTGACTGGCCCTGCGGCACGAACTTGGCGCCCCCGGAGAGTGCCGCCCAATCTGTCATGCACCCGCGGCGGCCCGGGCAGCCGATAGAGCCACACGCCACCGACGTGGATGGGCTGGACGTGTAGCGGCGCCACGAGTGAGGAAAATGAGATCGGGCCGTCGTGTTTGGCGGGCGATGGGGCGGAGTCGGCGATGATAATGGCACGGATACGGTACGTTTCGATAAAATGACGCAACTGGGCGGGATACACAGGGCCACCGGCGCTCCCCCGATAGAAGTCCGCAATAATGGCGGCGGCATCCGCGGGAAAAACCGGCGGACGATAGTTGGCGTATCCCCCTACCATCGAAAAGCGGAAGTGGGCCTCCGCCTGCCATAACATACTGTAGCCCCAATAGCCATAAGGCAGCACCACCAAGCGCACCCCGCGGGGCAGATAATGGGCCGCTAAATCAGAGGTGAAGAACCGCGGATTACTGGGCCGACAGACCCAATTACCGGCCGGAATATTAGGCCATAGAGACAGCACCACCGCGACTGCCCACGGGACTTTCCATCGCCAGCTAATTTTTGATTCCGCCAGCCACCAGGCCGCGAGAACCGCCACGCTTAGCCATACGTAGACTACCAAGCGTATGGGTAAAATTTTATCGAAGACCGGTAAATGGGCCGGAAGAATCCACGGCAACACGATGGGTGTGACTGCGGCGGCGCCCGGCCTTAGCTCCAGCCACGGCCCCAGGCTAATCAGAAAAAACAGTCCCAAGAACAGTAGTAATAACTGGGCACGATGGTGACGAGCAAATTCCTGAACGAAAACGAGGATAAGACCGACCAAGGGAAGCCCCAGATAGGCCCCGCGCTCCAGAACAGAGGCGAAATGAGCCGAGGGCGGCGCCAGGGGACCGCCGCCCAGCCAGGTGATCTGCGTCGGCACAAGGAAATTCTCCAAGTCGGTTGGCAAAGCCGGCAGGAGATTCCCAGCCACATAATGAACTACAAACAGGTCGTAAAAACACGGCAGCAGAAACACGCCCGCTAAAACCAGCGCCCCGACGGTTTCGATGAACAATCGCCGGTGGCTGGTATGCAGCAACCGGTGGCTGCGGATCAGTGACCGGGAAGCCGGTATCCCTTTTTTTCCTGGCACAGATACTTGGTTACTGGTCACTGGAAATATCGGCCTCTGGAAGAGGTTGACCAGCAGGATGGCCAACAGGCCCAACGGCACGGCTGACGCTAAGATTTCCGTGGAAACGCCGAACTGGAATAGCGCCAGCAAGGCCAGTAGCACCATATACCACCAGCGCGATAATTTGCCATCGCGCCGCAGCAGATAAATCCACACCGCCAGAGGCAGGGCTAAAGTCACGAAGAAATTCATATGCAATTGAAGGTGCGCAAACTCGTATGATGAAAATCCGAACAGCCAGCCGCCGAACAGGGCCGGCCAGAAATTTCCCGTGATATGCCGGCACAGCAAATAGGCGGCCCAGGCCGCCAACACCGGTGCAAGCAATGCGATTAAGTTGTAGCTGACTATCGGCCCGAAAAAGTGCGTCACCGGCGCCAGCAGCAGGGCCAGACTGGGAACGGATGCTGTCCATAGAAGATCCTGCCCCACCGGTGCCCAGATAGCGTCGCTGTAGAATGGATTTAGCCCATGTCCGATTGCCCAAGGCCACCAGGCGAGGCTCCACAGTGTGGAACCTGGGTCGCTCGGTGGCACGCGAGGTGAGGCTACCAACATGTGGATGATGTCGCCATGTATTGGCACCCAGAGTAATAGTGCCGCCGCAGCCAAGTAGATGGCGAAGGCGGCGGTGGAAGGGAGCAGTCGTCGCCGTAGCGACGCTGCGGTCTGCTCTCTGGTTTCTAGCGCTGTTTCCAGTGCTAAAGTCTCGCGCTCACCAGGTGCGCCATCGAAGCGGCCTTCTCCATAGCCCGGCGGCCGCCGCGGGCGACTAAATCGCGGCGACGGACCGGGCGTGATGGGCGTGTCCTGATCTCGTCGCTTACGCTCCGGGCTAGGAAGACCAGTCACCATCATTCGTCGTCGGCCCGGAACTCCTACGCCAGACACAGCCGCGGTTGTTGCCGCAGCAACGATTCGATCGCCTTTATTTTCCTGGGCCTGCGTCTTTCCGCTTTTTTCTCCCCAAGGCCCCAGGCCCCGTGCCGCCCGCCAGGCGGAACTCAAGTTGAAAACAATCGCGCTGAGCCATAGCGACACAAAGCCCAGCGACGCCAGCGACGTAAATATGCCCACCCAATAATGCGGCCCCCAAAGGGCATAGACGATCCCATGTGGCGCGGCGACGGCGGAGATCAGAGGATTTAAGATTAGGAATTTCACATGTGGGATTTGAAATCTCAGATTTGAGAATTTGAAGAGGCGCACGAAAGTTGCCAACAGGCCCAGAATATGGGTGAACGGGGCCAGCAGCAGATAGCCGAGAAAAAACGCAAAATTAACCGTTGCCGCGCGACGGCCATGGGCCGCCAGCCATGGATCGCGTTCCTGAGGCCAGAACCACAGCGCCAACCCGGGTAAAAAACTCAGCGAGACTGCAAAGAGGTACGCCGCCGCAGCCAGAAATCTTTGCATATGTCGGGACATACCTTGGAGCCTTCTAGAATGACGCTTGATGGCAAAGCATTCTATCGCAACACTGGTTTCTTAGATGGGTTGCTCGATCTTGACAGCAGATACAACCACACGCCACCGGTATGAATGGGGGCAAGGTGCAGGGGGGCCAGAAGGGAAGAAATCGAATTCCGGCCATGCTGGCCGTCCACGATCACAGCCTGAAGGCGCAACGCTCGTATGTCCCACCGCAGACGGGTGTAGCCATGGTTGTCACTGTGCCGTCCTGAAAAAGCGGTGTAAAGCGATGACACCGCATGCGGCATGACCGGCGGGCGGTAGCTGGTGTAGCCGCCGATCATGGTAAAGTAGAAATGCGTTTCCGCCTGCCACAACATACTGTAACCCAAATAGCCGCTCGGCAGGATGATCACGCGCGACCCGCGGGGCAGATAACGCGCGATCAACCCGGAGGTGAAGAAGGGTGGATTATCTACTTTCTGGACCCACCGAGCGCTGAAAATGTTCGGCAGCAGGAACAGCATCGCTAGCCCGGCCAACAATAATTTCCAGCCCCAATGGGTCTTGGATTCCGCCAGCCACCAGGTGGCGCTCACCGCCGCGGCTAACCATATGTATACCACCAAGCGTATGGGCAAGATCTTGTCAAACAGCGGTAAATGAGTAGGAAGAATCCAGGGCAAGACGAGCGGTGTCGCGGCGGCCACTCCGGGCCGCAGCTCCAGCCATGGTCCGAGGCTTAGCAGGAAAAACAGCCCCAGCATCATCAGCAGCAGCCAGGCAGCGCGGTGGCGCGCAAATTCCCGGATGAAAAGCAGCAGCAGTACGAATAGCGGTAATCCCAGATAGGCGCTGCGCTCAAATACTGATCCCTGGACAGCTCCCGCCACAGATGTCGCCCAGCCGCTGCCGAGCCACGTCACTGGGGTCGGCACGAGGAAATTGGTCAGGTCTGCGGAGCGGGGCAGCAGGAAAGGACCAGGCACATAATGAACCAAAAACAGATAATAGAAGTCGGGGAGCAAAAGAATGCCGGCCAACACAAGGCCAGCCACGGTCTCTAGGAATAATGACCAACGACCCGTGACCCGCGACGTCGAGGAAGGAATACCTCGATTCCGGTCAGTGGTTGATAAATGTTCCGGTCTATAAAAAAGGGCGGCGAGGAAAGCGGCCAGTAACCCCAAGGGCACAGCCGATGCCAATATTTCCGTGGATACCCCGAACTGAAATAGCACCAGCAACGCGATCAGCCCCACATACCACCGGCGCGATAATTTGCCGTCGCGCCGTAGCAGGTAAATCCAGACCGCCAGCGGCAGAGCCGCGGTTACAAACAGGTGCATGTGGAGCTGGAGATGGGCGAATTCATAGGTGGAAAATCCAAAAATCCATCCGCCAAACAAGGAGGACCAAAACCGGCCCGTAACATGGCGACACAGCAAATAGGTGGTCCAGGCCGCCAATACCGGTGCAAGCAATGCGATTAAGTTGTAGCTGACTATCGGCCCGAAAAAGTGCGTCACCGGCGCCAGCAGCAGGGCCAAACTCGGCACGGAAGTCATCCACAACAGATTCTGTCCCACCGGCGCCCAGATAAAGTGGGTATAGAACGGATTTAGGCCATGCCCGATCGCCCAAGGCCACCAGACCAAACTCCATAGGAAAATGCTCGGATCAGTCGGCATCAGGCGATGGTACGCGATCAAATAATGGCGCAGGTCAAAGTGCAGCGGCACCAATAGCAATAGCGCCGCCGCAGCCAGGTAAAAGGTCAGGGCGGCCGCAGACTGGAGGATCTTCCGGAGTCTGCGTTCTGGCTCCCGGACGCCAGGTTCATTCGCGGCGGCGATTGGTAACCCGACGGGTGCCCTCTGCCGCATTGGGATTTTGCCTCCTGGCTCAACGTCGCCGGCTACGAATACCCCTATGCCGCCTTCGTCCTTGCGCCTTCCACCCCATGGTCCCAGGCCCCGCGCCGCCCGCCAAGCCGACCAAATATTCACAACGATCATGGCCAGCCATAGCAGGAGAAAGACGAGCGAGACCAGCGACGTAAATATACCCGCCCAATAATGCGGTCCCCAAAGGGCGTAGACAAGCCCATGTGGCGCGGCGACGGCGGAAATCAGAGGATTTGAGATTAGGAATTTCACATGTGGGATTTGAAATCTCAAATGTGAGAATTCGAAGAGGCGAACCAAGGTTGCCAGCAGGCCCAGAATATGGGTGAACGGCGCCAACAGCAGATAGCCGATAAAAATCGCAAAATTAACCGTTGCCGCACGACGACCATGCGCGGCCAGCCATGGGTTTCGATATTCCGCCCAAAACCAGAGCAGCAGGCCTGGCAGGAAAGCCAAGGGGCAAACCAGAAGATAGCCCGCCGCCGCCAGAATTTTTTGAGTTCGCATCGCCATTTTCAGCGGTCTTGCCACCAGCTACGCACTATCTTCAGGCGACACAGTCGGATGGTCCACCGCCCCACTTGGCGATCAGGGCCGCTTGCCCCGCAGCAAGTACAGCCATACTCCGCCGACATGAATCGGCTTGATGTGCAGCGGCGCTACCAACGACCGAAAGCGGCGCGGATGAGCGGCGGCAACGATAAACGCCCGGAT
>JAJYFE010000113.1 GCA_021785435.1 Planctomycetota bacterium | reverse complement strand
GGGTGGAGGTTTTTTTATGCGTTCCCTTGGTATCGCTGATTTCCAAGGCCATATCCGAAAAAAGTACTCCCGGCGCGATCGCCAGCGCGGCACCGCCGCGACGTTCATGTGGTTCGTGGAAGAGGTCGGTGAGCTGGCCACCGCTCTGCAGAGCGCGGATGTGGCCAATCAGGAAGAAGAATTCGCCGACGTTTTCGCCTGGCTGTGCACGCTGGCGAACATCCACCATATCGATCTGGCCCAGGCGGTCCAGAAAAAATATCTCACCGCCGGCGGACCGCGCGGACATAAGTAGCCCCTGCTGTGCCGAAGCTTTCATCCCGATCCCAGTCCAAGCCCAGGCTGATATTTTCTCAAGCGATAAATTTCTGGTCCGCGAAACAGCCCGGACCCGCCATCGCACCCGCCACCGAATCCACCGCACCGGGCTTTAGGTCACCAGCGGCGGCTCGCCCACGGCGGCCTGGTGAACGGCTTTCGGCCCAGGCGCCCGAAAGCTAAGTGGTGACCAAGCACTAAGTGCGGCCAATGCTCCCCGGCCGCCTGGCCAAAACATAATCCCTCAATAGGCGGCGCTGACAGAGAAGGCCGGCCGTATCACTTTGTACCCGTGCCGCGCCTGCGTCCGCGGGCCCAGAACCGTGGCCTGGGCTTGTTCGTTGGTGGCAGCGGGCTGGGGCCACCGGCCCTGGGCTGGCGCCTCTTGGCGCCGGTTTGCCAGTTACCCGCAGCGGCCACTGAAATACCACCCGAAACAACCGTTTGCCCGGCGGGATGATCGGGTAATTCCGATGCAGTTCCGCCAAAAGTGCGGCGCGATCGGTAAAACCATCCGCGACGGCATCCGCCTCGGTCAGGGCGTCGAACCCCGGCAATTCCTCCACGCTGACAATGCGCAACCGCCCCAACCCGGGGGTGTAACTAATTTGGCCGGCGAACACAATGGGCCGGGACCACAGGCGAATAGTTTGCCGCTTTTTCCCGGCCCGCACCAATGCTACCAGATGCTTTTTCAGTAGCAACATAGTACCGGTATTCTAACAAAAAGTTGATCTGCCGTTTTCATATGCCCGCTCTACCCGGCATAGCCGTTACCAGCGTGTTGTCCCGTTCCTGTAACGGCGAACTCACGGCGTATGCATCTGTCCTGAAAATGGCTGCGCCCTCTCCTTCCTGGCCCGTACATCACCGCGGGCGACTAATGCTTTGTCAATCGATAAATTTCTGGTAGGAGAAAGAGCCCCAGACTCGCCATCGAACCCGAAGCACCGACCTTCAGGCCGGTGATATTCCGGGTCGCCGTAGCGAGTCGCCCGCGACGACCCGGTGAATGGCGGCGGACAGGGTACCCGAAAGTTAAGCCGTGACAAAGCATTAACCTGCCACGGCGGATTCCGCTTGACCTCGGGCACCCCGAACCCCGCGCGTATGCCGATGGTTATCGTAAGGTCTATGAATTTTTTCGAGATCCGCCGGTCGAAGCCTCGCCTCTGCTGAGTGTCCGCAGGAGGTGCGGAACACTCCGGAATATGCGGAGCTTGTGTCCCAGCGCGGCGTAGCCACAACCAAGTAGATAGCCCCCGGTCCGCACGGAGGCGGATCGGCCATGGCGGATCGAGCAGTCGCCTCTGGAGACCTTGCCGGGGGTAACGCTCCGCCGCACTCCGCAACCCTGGCGACGAAAAAAAATCTCCGCGCGGCGCGAAGAAACGCGGAGCTTGTTTCACGGGTGCGTTAACCAGTTCCGAGGCGACTCTTCCACCGGCTTATCATCCGGTGGCCTCGAAGCGGCGCTGTGGGGCGAACACCGTTCGCCGCGCCGGGTTGGCTTCCGCATTGCGCCCTGCGCGCTTATATTAGAGTCGTGGAAACAGGAAATGTCGTATGCCCATCATTGCCCCGATTCATTCATGGCAATACCGCCGACTGCTGGTGTTGTTTGTGGCGCTGGTCGTGGCGGGTCTATGGTTCGCCTATGACGGCTGGCTCGGCTGGCCAGGGAGCGATAATGCCTTGGTCTGGCATATGGAACACTCGCGCTATGTCACGGCCCATGAGCGAACCACCCTGGAGCGCTGGCCGGGCTGGTATGGCGCCACGGCCGGGCAGCGACTCCAAATGGATCGTCTGGTGGAAACGGCGAACTTCAGCGGCTGGCATTCGAGCACGGACATCCAGAATCAGCGCTGGATTGTCGCCGCGTTGGCTGTTCTGGCGGCGGGCGCCCTGATCTGGTTCCTGACCGAGCGCCGACGGAGCATCGTCGCGGATGATTCTTATTTACGGATTTCACAGCGCCGACGGATTGCCTTGCCCGATATTGTCCGCATCGATAATCGTCGCTGGAATCGGGATGGAATTGTGGTCATCAGCTATCGCCAGGGAACCACCTTGCGCCACGTCAAGCTGGATGGCATGGCTTTTGATAACCTCGGTGAATTGCTTGACGTAGTGGCCGCGCATGCCTCCCAGGCCGAAATCACCCCCCTTCGCAAATTTACGTAGTACTTTGTCAATCGATAAATCTCTGGCTGCCGAAAGAGCCTCCAAAATCCGGCTACCCCCTCATAGCCCGGAACGTAAGCGACGGGTTCGAGATGCCGCTGCAGCGCCCGGCCCCGTCGCTGCAGTTTACTCGCCCGTAGCGAGTCGCCCGCGGCGACCCGGTGAATGGCTTCCGGACCGGGCGCCCCAAAGCTAAATGCGCTCAGAGCATGGAGGGGGTAACGCCGGCTTAACCCCCCATCCGACTTGGCTTGGCGGTGCTACAATATCAGCGCGCAGGCCAACTGGAGCACGGCATGATCAAAAAGTTCAAGGACCTTACCGAGCAGGAAATCCTGGCGCTGGCTATCTCGCTGGAAGAGGAAGACGGACGAGTCTACGGCGAATTCGCCCTGGCGCTCATGGGGCATTATCCCGCCACCGCTGAAGTATTTCGAAAAATGCAGGCCGAGGAAGCGGACCATCACCGGTATTTGCTGGAGGCCTATCGCCGCCAATTCGGCGAGCACATTCCCATTCTGACCCGCCACGATGTGCGGGGTTTCGTCGCGCGACGGCCGGTTTGGCTGGTGCTTAAATTGGGCTTAAACGCCATCCGCCAGCAGGCCGAAATCATGGAACTGGAAACCTGCCGATTTTATCGCCGCGCCGCGAGCCGTTGCGCCGACGCTTCCACGCGCCAGCTGCTGACCGATCTGGCCGAAGTGGAACAGAAGCACACCACGCAGGCGATGGCGTTCCAGCAGGAGCAGTTGCCGGCGGACGCGCGGCAACAGGAAGATTCCGCCCAGCGCCGATTATTCCTGCTGCAAGTCGTTCAGCCCGGCCTGGTGGGCCTGATGGACGGCTCCATCTCCACCCTGGCTCCGTTGTTCGCGGTCGCTTTCGCCACCCGTCTCGATCCGGACGCCTTTGTGGCCGGCCTGGCCACCTCGGTGGGAGCGGGCATCTCCATGGGTTTTGCCGAGGCCCTCTCTGATGACGGCGAACTGACCGGGCGCGGCCACCCCGTCACACGGGGCGTCATTTGCGGGCTGATGACCGCTGGCGGCGGTCTCGGGCACACTCTGCCCTACCTGATACCACAATTTACCACCGCCACCGCCGTGGCCGTGGTCGTGGTGTTTCTGGAGCTGATTGCCATCAGTTGGATCCGCGTGCGTTTCATGGATACGCCCTGGTGGCAATCTATTCGCACGGTTTTCATCGGCGGCATACTGGTGTTCTTCGCCGGCGTGGTCATTGGATTGCTCGGCCACGCCGCCATCGGAGGTTGACGCCCCGCGGGCCGCGCCGCTACCGTTTCAAATACACCGGCAGACCGCAGACCATCAACACCACCTGGTCGGCATCCCGGGCCACGCGCTGATTGCAGCGGCCCACCAGATCGCCATACCGGCGCGCCAGCGGATTTTCCGGAATAATCCCCAACCCCACCTCGTTGGTCACCAGAATCGTTGTTCCCACCCGGCGCCGCGCTTCCTCCAGTACGCGCGTAAGGGCGATATCCAGATCCGTTTCGGTAAATGCCCGCGCCTCGCTGTGTGCCTGATGCAGAAGATTGTTGATCCACAAAGTCAGGCATTCCACTAAAATGACGCCGACCGTGTTTTCCCGGCGGATGACCCCGGCGACATCCAGGGTTTCTTCAATGGTTTGCCACTGACCCGCGCCCCGCGCCTCCCGGTGTCGGCGGATGCGCTCCCGCAGTTCGTCATCCAAAACGGGGCAGGTGGCTAAATAAATCCGCGGTGCCGGCCGGGCTTCACCGAGCTGCTGGGCCAACGCACTTTTCCCGCTCCGCGCGCCGCCGGTTATCAAAATGATCTCAGGCATGCTCCGTCCTTATCGCCTGCGGCTGCTCCACAGATTCCGCAACAGACGCCATGATTCTTCAAAGTCGTTCTCCCGAAACACCTCCAGCGTCAGCACGCCGGCGTAATGTTCTTCCCGCAGTATCCGCAGCAGCCGGTATGCGCCGTCCGTCGGAAAATGCGCCAGCGAACGGTGGTCCTGTCCCCCGGGCGCCACACCATGCCAATGAATAATGCGTGTCCGCGGCAGGTTGCGCTGGAGCACCGCCTCCCAAGCCACACCATCCCGCTCGAGATGGCCCACATCAACGGCCACCGAAAGCCGCAGCTCTGCCACCACTGGTTCCAGTCGTGCGAATTCATAGTTGAGCGTTTCAATACACAACCGCTCCGGCGACACACCGGCCTTCAACAACGCTTCCAGCGAAGTCCGAACCTTCGCCTGCCAGCCCGGCAAGTCCCTCGTCGGAGGTGGATTGACGTGCACGACATATAACCGTGGGGCAATCGGTTCGGCTAGGCTGACGGCTTGCAAAATGGTTTCGACCCCTTCACGTCGGCGTTCCGGATTCGTATCGGCCAGCATAACGTCCAAGGGTGTGTGCAGGGAAAAAGTCAAACCAAAGCGGCGCTGCACCGAGGCCATCGCCTGCAGTTCCTCGCGCGTGGGTAAGCCCGTGGCGGCGGAGATATCAAAAAACAAAATCTCAATATCCTGAACCCTGCCCGCGAGTTTTTGCACGTTCGCCAGGGCCCGATCCGGGTAGATAAACGAGGTTGTGCCAAGCCGAAAAGGGTATAGTCGCAGCTGGGGATTTTCGGTCCCAACCGCCGGTTCACCCGTTCTGGGGCTTTTAGCCGCCTGCCGCCGAATTTTGGATCTTGAACTTTCTATGGCTATGGAGCCTCAAAATCACGTGGAATCGTTTCTCCCCACGCACCATTCATTCGCTGCGGCTATCTGCCGATGTTAAAAACAGCGTCAACCTTGCGTAGCGCGCCCCCATGGCTGGTGCTTTGTCAAGCAGTAAACCTCCGGTTGGCGAAAACGCCCCGGACCCGCCACCGAACCCGAAGGCTCACCGGCCTCCGGGTCGCCGTAGCGAGCCGCCCGCGGCGACCCGGTGAACGCCGTCGGACGCGACACCCGAAAGCCACGTGTCGACAAAGCACCAGTCCAGGCGGTCGATCCTTGGATTGATTCGCCCCGTTTCCTCCGTCTCCCGCCAATGATCCCACCGCACCGCCCAGAACCACGGTTGCGCCAGGATCCGAAATCCCGCCGCTCCGGCGCGCCGCGGCTTATCGTGGATCAAGACCAACACCACCAGCCGACCGGGACAGGCGTGGCCGCGTGTCCACCTATCGTGTGCTGCGGGGCTTAAGGCCGGCGCTGTCGCGCTCCGCGGTTATAACGCGGTGTGGACCGTCCGCGGCGTACTCCTCCGCCGGCCGTGCCGGTGGTTCGCCATGCTGGCCGGCCGCCGCCTTGCCATGCTCTTGTCGCTGGCCGCGGCCCGCCCGCGCGGGCGGCACCCCAACGGCGCCGGTCGCGACGGCAGCGACGGGCGGAATCGCGCGGGTTGCCGACGCGCTGCCGGAACCGCGCGTCAGTGGTATTTCTGCAGCGCCGCGGGCACGAACCAATCTCCTTCGGAGACGCCAAACAATTTATACGGCCTGGTGTTACGAAAACGCGGCGCGATAAAGTCTAACTGATCGCTGGTGAAAAGGAACGTATAAGGCTGCTGGCGATAAATAATCGCCTGCAACTGATGCCAGATTTTCATCCGCTGGGCGGTATTCATTTCCCGGCGGCCCCGCGTGATTAACTTATCCGCCTGCCGATTGTTGAACCCGATAAAATTACTGCCCCGATCTTTGATGCTCGCGGAATCCCAGATTTGGTATGGGTCGCCTTCAATACCGCCGGTCCAGCCCAGCAGCACGGCATGGAACCGCCGCTGATCGATCCGCTGCAGCAGCACGGACCATTCATAGGGTTCCAGGTTCATGGCGATGCCTGCCTGCGCCAATTGCTCTTTGATGTACACGGCGATACGGGTCAGCAACACGTCGCCGGCGCGCAGCATCAGGTGGAATTTAAACGGCTGCCCGCCCCGGTGCAAAATGCCATCGCCGCCCATTTTCCAGCCGGCCCGACGCAGCAACTGTTCCGCCGCATGCGGCGCGTACGGCAGCGGCTGGATGCGGGGATTGTTTTGCGGCGACAACGGATTGAACGGTCCGGTCATGGGCCGGGCCAGGCCGTGCAGGAAAGTTTTGATGATCGCGGCGCGATCAATAAGCATGGTCAGCGCCGTGCGCGTGCGGCGGTCGTGAAACATCGGTTCGCGCAGATTCCAGCCGATATACAGATATCCTGCGGTGGGGGGCAGGAATTTGTAACAGATATATTTTTTGCTAAAGCCCGGCTCGCCGGTGTAATGAATCCATTGGTCGGGAGTCGGGGCGTCTTCATCAATCTGGCCGTTTAGAAATTCCTGCAGGGCCGCCTGGCTGTTGGAGATAAACCGGAACACGATGCGGTTGAAGGTCGGATAAGGCCCCCAGTACCGCGGATTACGCAGTAGGACCAACTGCTGGCCGCGGTGCCACGCCCCCAACACGTACGGGCCTGAGCCGACCAGTCGTGCCCCATGCTGGTTAAAGTCCGCACCGTTTTTAAAATGGTACACGCGCTCTGGAATAATCGTAATTCCGCCCACCTCTTCCAGGGCCTTGAAGTAGGGATGGCGAAATGTGAAGGTGACGGTGCGCCGGCCGGTGGCACGGCAGGATTTCACATCACTTAGGTAGCCGCGCAGCGGCGCCGCATCCACTTGGGGATTCATCACGGTATGGAAACTGAAAACCACATCCCGGGCCAGCACCGGCCGGCCGTCGCTGAAGCAGGCCTTCCGGCGGAGATGGAAGATGATGGTCAAGCCGTTGGGGGATATTTTGTAGCTGCGGGCCAGCCAGGGCTGCCATTGCAACGTTTTGGGATTGCGGGTGATCAGACTTTCCAACACCCAGTTCTGCACCTCATAGCCAACTTCATCCTGGGTGATGAACGGCGCGATTTTTTTGGGCTCGCTGGCCAGGTTCAGCACCAACCAGTCCCCTGGCGAATAGTCCGGATACGCATAAGGATTGTGCGGGGGCAGCGGCGGCTGTGGATAGCACACGTAGCGCCAGCCATTGGCCAGCGTGGTGCGGATGGGGCCGCCGGCGGCCGCGGCGCTGTCCGGGGCGGGACCGGCGCGTGGCGCTGCGACGCCATTTTTCGGCAACTGTTGCAGAAGCTGGATTTCCCGCAGTTGCTGCTGGCTGATCTGCTGAACGCGGTGGCTTAGCCGGAGAATCTGCCGACCTTCGTAATTGAACTGCGCCAGGGCCAGCACCACCACCGTGATCACCACCAACAGCAGCAGCGTGAAAAAGAAATCCTTGAGCGTAAAGCGATTATTCATACTTTGGGTATTGTCATGGCCGCGTCCCCTGGCGCCAAGGGAGGCGAAACACGCCGGAATTCGTGTTCAAACCATTGGAAAAACCCAGCGCGGCCCGGTCGCCGCGGCGACTAAACTACCCGGTGTGGTTGGAATTGTTACGTGCACCCCGGCGCTGAAATATCCGGGTTAGCGCCTTACTGGGAAAATCTTGCGCAGTTGGCGCAGGATTTTTTCGAGCACGGTGCTTTCGCTTATGGTTCATGCCGATGGGGTGGCCCTTCCAAAAGGGATCGGTGTTGACCTTTTTGTTCTCGGCTCCGGCCCCTGCGGGTTCGGGTTCAGTTCCCGCCGCAACAACCGGTAGTAAGTTGGGCCAGCGGGCCGGGGAGATGCGAACACATTCCGGCGGACCCACTGTAGGTTGCCGATTTCCACGGCCGCGCCGAGCCGCCGTGCCACCTGGAAATACCTGGCTGAATTTTCTTCAAAGCTGTGGAAGTCGAAGGCCACCGGGCAAAGTGGCGCCGTCGCGGCAAGCATTCGCGCCCGTTCCGCGTGCTCCCGGACATCGGAACTGTGCACATCGTAGGTGCGATTGACGTCGATGCATTGGGCCAACCAGGGATGCCCCGCGCAGCCAATGTGGCAAGCGTCAGGTTTGAATCGCCGCATCAGCCGGTAAAAGAGTTTGTACAGATGGTAAATGTAGTTTTCCTCGCCGCGCCACCGTGGATCATGGACCGCCATATCGGCATGGACTTTGTCCGCCTGGAAATCCGTTTTGACGCCGTCGAGATCGTAGCAACCGGGTGCGGATGAAAACAAGGTGCGAAACAGCGGCGCCAGATACTCCCGTTGCGTGCGAGGATGCGAGTAATCCCGCATGCGCCGGCCGTGTCGGTTGCGTTTCCCCCGCGCCATGAGATGGTCCGCGGCGACTGGCACATCATCCGCAAGTTCGGCCCAGTTCCACCACACGATCACCTTCATTCCGCGAGCGTGAATTTCGTCAACCAGGCCGCGAAAATTAGGAAAACGTTCAGGATGAGGCTCCCACTGGCCGCGCGCTACTTCCCAGCCTTCATCCAACAGAATGGTGCGAAACGGCAGCTTTTCCCGTTCCATCACCGCCAGGACGGCGCGGACGAATGCCTCCGTCAATTGGGCGGTGGCCGTTTCCACCGCCGGTTCCTGCTGCTTGAGTGCGGCCGGTACCGACGCCTTGGCCGCATACGTCTGATCGATCCAGGTGCAGTATAAGGGCTGGGTATGCCAGGCGTGACGCCTCTTGCGGCGAGGGTCGGGAACCAACCCGGCGCGCACCAGCAGACGCGTGTAACGGCCAAGGGTTTCGTACACCGTGCGCCCACGGTCAAGAAACAGGCCGAACCGCGGGGATTGAAATCTTTCGCCCGCCCGCAGCGACTGGCCATGCCCCGCCGGGCCGTAATCCAAATACCAGTGCCGCACACGGTACTGCCGCACGTCCAGATACATGCCGAAGGCCCGCGGCAAATCCAACGCTCCGAAGAACAGGTGCAGGTCATCTTTGCGAAACACGAACAGCGTCGGATGCGGGGCAAACTGCCAGTCGCCGGAGTAGGTGTCAGTGGTGCACCCATCGCCACCTAAGTTCAGTTCCGGCCAGGTGCGCGGCGTAAAGTGGCGGTTGCGGAAATTAACCACCTCATAAAGATTTAAGCCCGTATCCGGCGGCGCAACTTCAAGGCGATTGAGTTCACACGGCCCGACCACGGTAAACTCCGACTGCAGCTCCAGATAATCCGGCCGGGCGCGGAGATACAAGCGGGCATCGGTCAGGCCGTCCGCCGCGAAATTCACCTGCAGCGTCTGGCCTTTTTCCTCCACGCCAGTACAGCCCCACGCCACGGCTTGCCCATTCAGGACCGGCCGCAGCCAACCCAGCGCCGGCGCGAGCACCAGCGTTTCCTTCCACATGGTCGCTATTTCGAGCTGGCCAGACCGGTCCCCCCACACCACGGTCAGGCCGCCCACCCGCCAACGCTTCTCGCTTTTCACAACAATCGCCTCCGTACAACCGACCTGTTTTCGGTGGCCAGACTTGCCTTCCCGACACTGCTTACCCCGCATTTAAAAGGGCTCGCCCGTGGTGGTGGAGATAGGTCCGAGGCTTGCTATCCTGCTGCGGATGCGTTCCTCGAATGGCGGATCAAAGATAGTCCCCCACCGACCGTAAGCCACGTGGCATTTCGTCGCGATTAATCCGCGCCAACGCCTGGTAAAGGCGGCGCGCTTCGACCGAAAATTGGCGCATGGGATACGCCAGCAGCGCATGGGCCAACAGTTTGGGATCATCGGTGGCGATGGCGTCGCCAAGCATGGTCTGATGCATGGCCAAGCCGCTGACCAGGCCGTGGACTATCTCGGGAACCCGGTAGCCCCCGGCCGGACGGATGGCGCCCTTTTCGATGATCATCGAATATTCCAGCACGGTGCGGTCGGGGAAGCCCTCGACCGCGCCGCGGTTGGGGCGGCTCGCGACGATTTTCACGGTTTCGCCGGCCCGGCCGCGGAGAATTTCGACGAAAATATCGTGCTGGGTTTTGCGGGCCCAGGAGTTCGCAGGGACCTGCCAGCCCCTATCCCAAAAGGTCTGATTCAAATCCGTCTCCAGCAACGCCTGGAATTTCCGGTCGGACTCAGCGCGGTTCCGCGCGGCTTGCTTTACCTGCGCTTGAACCTGGCCGGGACTGGAAGTTCCGGCTTCCCGGCCGGCCCGCTGGCACCATTCATCGTAGGCGAGATGAGCCATGCCATCACCCTCGGTGGAAAAAATCAGCACTCCCAGCGCACGGTAAAATCGCACCAAACTGGTCACGCTGCGGGTGATTGATTTCCTTACCCCCGGCGGCAGGTGCGCTTGCAGCGGAGGCATTTCCCATTTCCCAGCCAGCCGGCGATCCAGCGCAACGAAGAGATCGCGGCCCCGGAAGGCGCCTTTCGTGATAAAACTCAGGTGGTTGACGCCCGCGGCCTCAACGTCAAAATCCCGGCCTGGCTCATCCTTGCCGGTGAGAATGCGGTTCAAGTCCCATTCGTGGTTGGTGTAGCCAGCGCACACGCCCAAGGCCTGGATTTTACTGTGCTGGTTGATCATGCCGCTGTGCACGGCAACAGGGTTGGCGAAATCCACCAGCCACGCGCCGGGGCAGTAGCGCTCCATTTTCCGGGCGAGGTTAAGCAGAATCGGGCCGCCCTTGATGGCCAGAAAAGCCCCATTGGGCGAGAGGTTATCCGAAGCGAAAAAACCGCGCTCCCGGCTGGCGAGCGCGCCAAGCTGGTAGCTCTTCTGTGAACCGGCCATCAGGATCACGCCCACCATGTCGGCCCCTTCCAGGGCCGCTTCCAGCGTTGTGCCGCTGGTGATTCTGCAGCCCACCCGGCCATATTCGGGCGTTTTCTGGAGCATTCGCGCCACGGCCCGCGCCCGGGGGGCGTTCAGATCGTATAGATTGATCTCTCCCCCGCTGAACAGGCCGGGGTAACTGAACGCTTCCCGCAGAATGCCCACCAGGCGACTGGCCCCACCGCCAACAAAAACCGCTTTCATAGTTGGTTATCCTTTTCCCAATTTATCCTAAGGCCGGCCTTCCCGCCGCTGCGCAGTCTACATCCCGGACGCTTTTTGCGCCGCATCCACATAATACCGATAGTCGTCAAAGGAAATATCAGATGAAACGGAATGGTCAATGGCCGGCAAAAACCCGCCTTCCTCGAACAACGGCTGGAGGCGGAGGAACTCCGCGTCGATGGCCGCCCTCCCGCGTGCCACCAAGCGTTTGTCGAAGCCGCCAATCAGGCGCAGCTCCTGGCCAAACCGGCGGCGCAGCTCGACCGGATCCATGCCTGCCGCCACCTCGCATGGCGCCAGGCCGTTGATCCCGATGGAAAGGTAGTCCGGCACGAATAAACGCAAGTCCCCGTCGCTGTCGTACCAGGTCAGGCCGACGCCTTCTTGCCGCGCCCAATCCATGGCCCGCTGATAACGGGGCAGGATAAAGCGGCGAAACATCGTCGGCGACATCAGCGGGCCGCCCTTGGCGGCGATGTCTTCGCCGAAGCCGATCACATCCACGTGGATGCGCGGCAGCAGGCGGCGCAGGCCGTCCAGGACCACCGTGCAGTAGCGTTCAAACAATTCGTCCACCTCGGCGACAGCATCGTGAAGCAGGTAACTGGCGCCCTCCACCCCCGCCAACGAACGTAACGTCCAATAATAGCAGCCGCCGTCGAGCATGATCACCGCGTCGGTCCGCTTCCGGGCCTGCTGAAACCGGTGGCGCCAGTCGGGCGGGTAACGTTCGTCGAGGTGCTCCACGTCGAAATGCTCGTCCAGGATTCGCCGCAAATCCTGCGCTGTCTTTACCGGAAAATCCAGCCATTCCGGCATGGAGGTGTGGGACTTGAAGTTGCGGACGGTCCGGCCGTATGGGTCGACGCTCACCACGAACTCGCCCTCTTCGCGCAGGATGCGCGAGGAAAAAGGCGGATAGATGCCCGCGGTACCAGTGATGTTGATCAAGCGCAACGGTTCAACGCCCAGGTAAGCGTTCACGTCGTCCACCTGCGCCGGCAAGCCTTCCCGCCGCCACCGCGCCAGCGTGTCGGGCCAGGGCTCGACCAAGTGCAGCGGCCGGTGATCGACGGGCGCGTAATGCATGGTTCGCAAGAATCGTTCCCGATCATTCATGCGCGGAAATCTCGTAAATACGGGTTTCCCCCGGCGTCATCCCCGTCACCACCAGGCCTTTCGTCCCAAGCGCCTGGCCGGTTGCGACCAGGGACGGGACCTGAGGTTGCAGCAGATCCGTGATCATGTAAGTGGACGCACTGGTCAAAGTGTAAACCTTGACGGCGCCTGCAAGCAGTGGCGGCGCGAGATGGTTCGGGAGATACCAGGATGGCGGCTGGTAACGGTGCACCAAAAGAAAGCACCGGTGGCGGATGTTTTTGCGGTGGGTCCATCCGCGATTGTCCAATTACCTTGTGCGGGCCTAACTCCAGCCAAATCTTTCCGCCTCTTCCATGGCGATCCGCGCCCATTCCCAGAGGCGTTGCGGCCGGCGGCGAACGGTGAAAAAAATGTCTATGCAGCGGGAGAGGCCCATCTTACCATCCAGCGGTTCGCAAAAGCCGTAATGACGCGGACCCCAAGGGGTGGTGCTTGTCTCGGCCGCACCGCAACCTTCTCGCCGGCTCCCACCGACGCCACAGCCATGCCGGTTGGCATGCGGTTGATGCCGCAACGAGACTCGTTTGGAGCGGTGGTAGTGGCCGACAACACGCTCTGCGGTGAGGTTGACGTATGTCGTGCCACTATCGCACCACTCTGATCCGCTGCTGTCGATCTGGCCGATCCGGCCTGTACACTGCGAAGGCCCTATCAGCCCCTGCTAACTCATCTCCATCAACAGTGCTTACGATGGCCGGTTCCCTCGGCCGAGCAAAATCCTCACCGCCCGCATCGCGCGTAGATCGGCCTCGTACACGCTGCCATCTTGGTAGCACAGCATGTTGATTGTTGCCACGCCGCCAACGGCTTGGAAGCGACGAATATAATCCGCGATGCTTTCCGGATGCGGCGCTGGCCAGTCCACTCCACAAGCGGTTTCATCCATCACCCATTGGCCCTGGCTGGGCCAGAGGCGATGGTGCGGATGCCAGTCGAAATAGCTGTACCATGGCAAACCGGCGGGGGTCAACGGCCCCCGCGGCAGATAGTTGAGACGGCAGACTTCGCCCGCCCAAAAATCCTGGCAGGACGTGTAGGACTCATGGTTTTCAAGACCGCTGTTGTAACAGACGAGCCGCTGGGGGTGGCCACTTTTCGCCACTGCGGTCAGACGTGGCCAGGGGACAGCGCCCCGCCGCAGCAGACCGTAGCCCGCGTCGAACCAGAAGGCCATAGCCTTCGGACCGTAATGCTCCCCCATCCAACCAACGATGCGACAGTAGTTATCAAAGAAACGCCCCTGGTCCCTTTCCAGCGAACCGACCGCCGCTTGCCACGCGGGATCCTGAGCTGGGCCATCCGTACCATGATGATAGTACAAAATCAAGCGGATACCTGCCTTTGCCAGGTGGTCGGCAATCTCCATCAGTAGATCTCGCTCACAAGTGCGCCCCCCCATGATCCGATCCACCTCCGGGTTCGGCCCCGGTAGCCAATGCAAGGCGTGGGTTGACGTGAATAAGACATGGCCCGCGCCGGATTCGACCACTTGCTGAACAAACGCCTCTACGTCGAACGACCCCACGGCCTCCTCAAACGGCCGAGGCTGTCCAACGCGCGGGACCGTATCCGTCGTCCAGTGGAATCCGACGCCATAGCCGCTGTTCCGCAGGGGGGAAAAATTGCCACGCTGGTATTCGCAGCGCTGTTCTTTCGGGTCATCATCATTCACTTTCAACTCCTTGCGATCTTACGGTGTCCAGGCGCGCTAAGGCAGTGCGCATCAATGTGAAGCGCCGATCCTCTTAAGCTGGTCAAACAGAGGCCTATCGATAGCGCCCTTTCCGGAAATCGCGACATCCCAGGTCATGACTCCACCCAAATGGTTGAGCTCTTGCGTATAGCCCGCTACAAACGCCCATGAAAACCTCGGGGGTCCAAGACCCCACGATTGGCCCAGAAAGCTCAACACGTGGAGTTGGCAACCATTGATGAAACGCGACATCGGCCGCCACTGGTACGGAACTGGAAATTCGCCGGCCACCTCTCCAGCTGTGTAATCCTGCCACTCCGTTAGCGGCGTGAAAGGCTCCGCCGTGCCTCCATTAAAAGCCACTATACTCGCCGCATTCCCGGATTTCAGCGCCTGGTTGAGGCTGGCGAAATTGGGTTCCGTGGTGCCGCGGTACATCCGGTCGGCGAAATAACAGCCATCAATCCACCAGCCTGCCACCAACGCTCCCCATCGCAACGACCACTCGCGAATAACCGCCTCCCAGTTGCGCTGGGCTTCGGACAGCCGTTCATCCGTTTTCTCCGCACCCGGGAGTGGTTCGGGCTTGAACCCCCACGCGCGAGCGTCCCACGCCGGCGTGAACCGCAGCCTTTCCGCCGCCATATGATCGCGGGCCGGAGCGTGGCTGGGTAAGTACGCGATCAACCTTATTCCCGCCTTGGCCAAGGCCGAGCCACATTCGCCGATCAGATCGCGCTGCGAAAGTTTGGAGGGCGTTCGTCCGACAAGCGCATCGTACGTAGCGTTCGGTGCGCAGTAGTGCCCGGAGTTTTGGCCGACCGTGAAGATCACATACCCAGCCCCAACTTCTACTACCCAATTCACGAATCCATCAACGCCAAAGGAGTCGACGCGCCGGTTCCAGGCCGCCGGTGACAGATCTGCGTCGCCGTCCGCCGCGTCTGGCGGCGCCGCTAAATAGTGGACTAATACCCCCCACCGCGCCCTAGTAGTCCATCACTCTTGAAGTTTCGGGTACAGGTGTTTCAACCTGACCCGGGCGTCGGCGGTGGTGAACTGCCAATCCACACCAGTCTGGCGCGCATTGCGTTGCTCATACCAACACCGCGCCT
>JAJYFE010000112.1 GCA_021785435.1 Planctomycetota bacterium | reverse complement strand
CGGCTGACCAGGGATTCCAGGTCGCCGTAGGCGCCCAGCCCTCGGGCCAGGCTCAGCACCATGGAATTCAGCAGCAGGGCCGCCCAGCTTAGCAGCCAGGCGAGGGGGGACAACGCGATTTCGACCACGGCTTGGATGATTTGGTACGCTCTCATCGTAATCTCCTTTAAAAGAGAGCCGGTATTACCAGTTTCCAGGGTTAAATTCGTCGCCCTGGCGACCCCGCGATCCGTTTTCAGTGAACTGAACATGACAGACTCCTATGAAAAAGGTGAACTGCCGCCGGGGCGACTCTGCCAGCGGCGACCCTTGTGGGGTTTCCCAAACGGAACCAGTATGCGAATGACTTTGATTTCTCTACATGGCCGGACTCCTTATACCGAAGACGCTTCCTGGCATTATCGAATCCTGCTCCTGGCGTTCCTGGCGCCTGGGCGGTTCATCTTGTTTACCGCGCCTGCGGATCACGTTCGCAACGGGTCGCCGCAGGCGACTAAACTACCGGACATCGGTCTCCATGGGGCCGACTCTCCGACCGGCTACAGGGGCCTCCGTATCTCCGCGGCCCCGCGGCCTCGTCTCCCACCCCCTGGCCCCTGCCACCCAAAACCCGCGACCTTTCGCACGTGATGATGGTGCGGTTAAAGCGTTGCTCCTTCCTTAAAAATTTTTCCCCTTTCATCGATAATGTGCGTTTGGAGCATCGTTGGCGGCGGCGGTGTGCCGCTGCGCAGCAACGCAATGAGGGCGCTGGCCATGGCGCGGCCCAGTTCCTCCACAGGCGCCACGATCCGCGGAGCTGCCGGGTGCAGGCATGTCAGCAACGGCGAGTCCACGCCCAGCACCATCACCGGTCGACCAGACTGCCGCACCGCCTCCAGGGCGCCGAACACGAGCAGGGGCGTGGTGGTCACGATGGCCGTCGGCGCCGGCCTCTGACCTAAAAGGCCCAAGGCTGCGGCCCGGGCGGCATTGAACGTCAGTGGCCCACGCCTAATCAAGCGGGCCGAATCACAGCCGGCCCCGCGCAGCACAGCGCGGAATCCCGTGGTGACATGAATCCCCGTTTCCCAGTCCGCGGGCTCCGCGATCAACCCGATGCGACGGTGGCCGCGGGCCAGGCAGAATTGTGCGGCGCGCCGGCCCGTCGCTTCATTGTCGATGTCCACGCAGGCCGCCCGTGAACCCATGGGGCCATCGAAACGGCCCAGTACGCAAGGTATCTGTTCCTCAACCAGGCGCCGTATCCGCGGGTCGTTCAGCCGCGGCGAGAGCACCACCACGCCGTCCGCGTGGCCGCTGCGCACCGGGCTGGCCAAATCCGTGTCGCCACCACCGCGTTGTCCCTCCGTGTAGTGCAGAAGGATGGCGTAGCCGTGGTCGGCGGCGGCGGTCCCCAGGCCCTTGAGGAAAAAGGTGAAAAATGGGTCCGCGGCTTGACCCGGAACCAGCGCTGCGTGTACGGCCAAAGTTCGAGCCACGCGTGTGCGCAAGGCACGTCCGATGGTGTTGGGCACGAACTCCAGCCGCTCCGCAATCGCCCGCACGCGCCGCGCGGTCCGCATGTTGACTAGGTCTGAACCATTAAGCACGCGGGAGACCGTGCTCTGGTGCACGCCTGCCTCCCGCGCGACGTCCCGCATGCCAACCATGACCCATCCGCTCCCGCGTGCGGTGGCCGCCACCGCTTTATTTTTTATTATGATAGCCGATGCTGCATACGATTGCAAGAGCCTTAGTCAACTGTCCAAGAGCCGGGGCCGACCTCTACGATTATAGCTGATGCTACATACGATTGCAAGAGGCTTAGTCAACTGTCCAAGAGCCGGGGCCAACCTCTACGATTATAGCCGATGCTACATACGATTGCAAGATGGCTATTCCGCAGAGTTGATCCGCTATCCATGGCCTTGCATTCGAATGCATTATCTGATACAAACGAATGTATCGCCGATCCCCGGGGCGGGGAGGGCGGCAGGAAGCTCGGCCTACGATCACCACCTACGACATCGCGCAGTATGCGGACGTGCGCCAGAGCACAGTGTCTCGCGCCCTGGCTGGCTCGGTCCTGATCCATCCCGCGCCCGTGGCGAAGGTGCGCGAGGCCTGCAAGAAGCTGGACTTCGTTCCCAACACCTTGCGGCATTTTGTGGCGGCCTTCCACCAGGCCATGCCGGTTCCAGGAGCCGACACTCCCCCGCTGATTCACCGCGCTGGCCTGGCTTTTTCCGTCGCCCGGGTCTGCGCGGAAGAATTGCCGGCGCTGGGGGCCCCGCCCACGGCTTGGGTCACCACCACGCCGCTGGCCGTGTTTGGCGTCATGGAAGCAACTAAACAGGCCTCACCCATTCCGCCAGTGCTGGGCGGCGAGTTGCCGCGGTTTCGTTTCCTGTATCCCGGCGCTCCCTATATTGCGGCGCTGATCGAAGAACTGGGCCGGACCATGGTACGAGCGCTGACGAAACTGATTCGGACCGAGCGCCAGCCGGCCGCCCAACTGCTTCCAACCCGCATCATCGACGAACCCGGACACCCTTTTCAGGAGTCATAAGATGGAATCACTGCGTTTCGCCAGTTCGCCCTGGGGCTTTCGCTTCACCCCCATCGAAGTGCATTGCCAGTGGCTGAGGGACCACGGGATGCGCTACATCTGCGGACAGTTCTTCCAGGAGTCGTTCAAGGATGCCAACGGGTTGTTCCCGCCCGATATCACCCAGCCGCAAATTGATCAGGCCCTGGCTCTGGTGGGGCGGTACGGTCTGAAATACGCTACCTTCAACGTCACCGGGGACTTCATGGTGCGCCAGGGCCTGGATGCCGAAATTGCCCTGTGCTGCCACCAGATCGACCTGGCCGCCAAGTTCAAACCGGAGTTTATTGTCGTCTTCGCCGGCTGGGTGGATCGCAACGATGACCCGGTGTACACCCAGGTGGCCCAGGCGCTCAAAACCGTCTCGCGTCATGCCAGACAATATGGGATCAAGATCGCCCTGGAGAATCACGGCGGGCTGACCACCACCGCGGCTCAGATCGACCGTATTCTCGGGGCCGTCGACGAGCCGAACCTCGGTGTCAACTACGATCCGGCCAACTTTGAAATGTACGGTGTGGACCCTTTCCAGGCCCTGCAACAGCTCCACAGTAAGGTCGTGTTCACGCATTTCAAGAGCGTCAAACGGGGTGCCGATGGCAAAAAGATGTATTGCCGGCTCCGGGAGGGCTATATTGACTATCGCCCGATCATCGCCGAGCTGCGTAAACGCGGCTATGAAAGCTTCTGGACCATTGAGTACGAGGAACCCAAGGATGTCTTCGCGGGCTCCGCGGACGACCTGCAGGATCTGCGCCGCCTGTTGAAGTGACATCCCATCGGCCGCAAGCAATCGGAAAGGAAAGGCTATGTACGAAAAAGCGAAAGCCATTGTATTTGAGCGGCCCAAGGTGGTCGCATTCAAGGAGATCCCGTTGACACCGGTGGACGATGACACGATCGTGGTGCAAACCACCATGAGCGGGATCAGCAGTGGTACGGACATGAAGACATGGCTGGGGCTGCAGCATCCCGGCAACAACGTCTGGTATCCACTGGTCCCCGGCTACGAAGCGGTCGGACGCATCGTGCATGTCGGGAAAAATGTCCGGGACCTGCAGGTGGGTCAGCGGGTGATGGCCAATGAATGCCGGGCCTATCCGCAGCAGTGCGCCGCCTGGGGCGGCAACGCGGCCTACATCATCAAGAACCGCACCACCGGCTGTACCGGCATGGATGCCGTGGCCAAGATCCCCAACAACGTCAGCGATGAAGAAGCGGTGGTGGCGTATCTGGCCTGTGTGGCCAAGCGCGGCATCGACAAAGTCGGGGTCCAGCCGGGGGAAACCGTCCTGGTGATCGGGGCGGGCAATATCGGGTTATCCGCCTGCCAGCTTTTCAGGATGCGCGGGGCGGGGCGGGTGATTCTGATGGATATTCATCCGCCCCGCTTGTTGCTGGGCCGCAAATACGCCGACGAAGTGATCGACAACAGCCGGGGCGACGGTGCGAACCTGCTGCGCCAGATGACCGGTGGCAAGGGAGCCGACGTCGTATTTGAGACCTCGGGCAACGCCCTGGTGATTGGGGAGCTGAACCGTTACCTGCGTGATGGCGGGTGGGACACCGGCAGCGAAGGCGGCCGCATCCACCTCCAAGGTGACTATCCCCAGGCCATCGTGATCGATCAATACCATCGCTGGTTCACGAAGAACTGTTCCATCAGCATGTCCTGCGCGTTCCGGCCGGGGGACAAGCCGGAGCTTCTCAAGCTGATCAGCGAAGGCCAGTTTGACGCCAAGGGCCTGTACAGCAAGGTGGCCCCTGTGGCCGATTGTGCGGTCGCGTACCAAGAACTGCACCGCAACCGTTATGACCTTCTCAAGATCCTGTTCCAATGGTGATCGAACGCAAAGCAGCAAGGTCCGGAGATGGATGCAACGTCCCATCGGGAATATGTCATGAAGCCATCGGAGCGACCGAATATTCTCATCCTGTTTCCTGATCAGGCCCGCTACGACACCATTGCCGCGGCGGGGTATCCCTGGATGAAGACCCCCCACCTCGACCGACTGGTGCGGGAAGGCTGTCTGTTCACCAATGCCTACACGCCCTGCCCGCTGTGTATGCCGGCGCGTCATTCCGCTATGACCGGCAAGACGCCCCGCAGCCATGGGTACTTCGGAATCACCGATAACCCGATCCAGGACCCGGGCTTGCCGACACTTCCCCGGACTCTTTCCGATCATGGTTATGCCACCGCCGCGGTGGGGAAAATGCATTTTCATCCGCCCCGGCGCCATCACGGCTTCGAGAAGATGGTCCTGATGGAGGAAATCCCGCGGCACCGACATGAGGATGAATATGCGCAGCATCTGTCCCGGTGCGGGCTGGGGCATCTTCAGAACCTTCACGGGATCCGGCCGCTGCTCTACCATGAACCCCAGATAGCGCTGATGCCCGAAGAGCACCATGGCGCAAACTGGGTGGGCCGAACGGCGGTCGAATGGCTGGAATCCGTGCAAGATCAGCCCTTCTTCCTCCTGTGCGGCTGGATCAATCCCCATCCTCCGTGGAACATTCCCCCGCGGCTCCGCGACCTTTATCGTGATGCGCCGATCCCGACTCCGATTCCGCGTTCCCGGGAGTTTCCTTTTGTCGAAAGTGTCAACGCGTACTACGGAGACCACGACAGCCCGCAGGAAATGCGGAAAATCCGTGAGGCGTATCTGACCATGGTGTCCATGGTGGATGACAACGTCGGACGCATCCTCCGCCACCTCGAAAGGACCGGTCTTCTTGACCATACGGTCGTGATCTACACGTCCGATCACGGCGAGATGTTGCAGGACAAAGGCTTCTATCAGAAATCTCTGCCGTATGAGAGTGCGGTCCGTATTCCCCTGGTTATCCGCTATCCCAAACGTTTCAGACCCGGCAGCCAGGATGCCCGTTTCGCGGACCTGATGGATCTTTTTCCGACGTTACTGGATCTGGCGCAGATCGATGCGCGCCGCCAAGAGACGAAGGAGCCCCGCCAGTTTGATGGGGTGTCTCTGGTCTCCGAGGCGTCACGACAGCGTCAATATCAGCGTTTTGATTTCCATACCGGCCGGCCCCGCTGGACCGCCGTGCGAGACCAGCAGTACAAGTATGTCTACTTCTACAATGGCGGGACCGAACAGTTCTTCGATCTGCGGAAGGATCCCCGGGAACTGCGCAATCTCATACGCACGGGCGAGGCGCCGCGGGAGGATTATGCGCGGCTGAAAGCCAAGTGTGTGGAGTTGGAAAAGCGATACGGCCCCGAGGGGTATGTCGAAGGAGACCGGATGATCGCCTTCCCGGCCGAGGAAGTCCGGCCGGAAACGAACTTTGATGCTTCGGCCAAATACCCGGCGTGGGCCCATCGCCACTTTCAGCGGTTCGCAGGGGGCTCACCGGCCGTAAATGGCGACTGCTTTGCCAGGGAGCTGCGGAGTGCTCTGGGGGTGAAGGACGTATCGGCGCGGCTGGACCAGTTGGCGCCAGGCCAGCACTGGAAACAGGCGTTCTTGGAGGAATACAGGAAATTCAGCGGCGGCAACCAAGCCAAGGATCGGTGGCCGGAAGCATAGCATCCGGCGCCGGCTGTTGGTCAAGGTTCGACGATTTTTCGTGGCCGAGTCGACCTGGCAGTAGGATGCGAAAACTGGAGCCGGCGCGAATCGAACCGCCATCGTTCCTGCGGCCATCACGCGCACAAAATGTCCTTTATTCGTCAGGTGATTTTGGGGCGTCGTCGCCGATGTCCCAAGGCCGGCCCGCTCACGCTCGCCTCGCCGGCTCACGCCGGCCGGCCCTGGGATGAGCACGGAAAGAGGATGTCCTCTACCAAGGTCGCACAGCGCGGCGGAGCCGCAATAAATACATAGTCGCCGAGTCGCCTTTGGGGACCTCTGCCGGGGGTAACGCTCCGCCGCCGAACCTGCGGTCCTGATGCCAAACCAAAATCTTCGCACGGCGCAAAGATTTTGAACGATTGTGGTATTAACAGCCGCATAGAGCATAAATGAGCTGCGGCCGACGTGCAGCCGCTATGCATTGATCCGTCCCTCCCACGGACTGCTGGCGGTGGCGTAGAGCTTGCGCGGAATGCGGCCCGCTTCAAAGGCCAGCCGCCCGCATTCAGCGGCTAAACCCATGGCGCGGGCCATTTTCAGCGGTTCTTTCGCCGCCGCAATGGCCGTGTTCAGCAGCACGCCGTCGATGCCCAGCTCCATGGCGCTGGCCACATCGCTGGCCGTGCCCACGCCCGCATCGACGATAATCGGATAGGCCGGATCTTTTTCCTTCAGCGCCTCCAGGATCAGACGGATCGCGTGGGGGTTAAGCACCCCCTGGCCCGAGCCGATAGGTGAACCGGCGGGCATCACCGCGGCCGCGCCGGCCTGCTGGATCCGGCGGCAGAGCATCACGTCGTCGGAACAGTACACCAGCGCGTGAAAGCCATCCTTTACCAGCGTTTCCAGAGCGGCCAGCGTGCCGACGGGTTCGGGCAGCAGCGTCTTCGTATCGCCCAGACATTCCAGCTTCACCCATTCGGCGCCTTGGTAGCCGGAATCGCGCAGCATCTCCCGGCCCAGCCGCGCCACCCGCACCACCTCCTCCGCATTGAAACACCCGGCGGTATTGGGCAGCAAAATATACTTTTGGGGATCAATGAAATCGAGAATATTCCGGCCGGAATTCTTATCCACCAGCCGTTCGCGGCGCACGGCTACGGTCACGCAATTCGATCCGCTGGCCGCATGGCATTGCTGCATCAGTTCCAACGATGCATATTTTCCGGTGCCCACAATCAGGCGCGAGTTCAAGGTATAAGGGCCAATTTTTAATTCCTGGCTGGCCATAAAAACTCCTTATCCGCATCCGCCGCCGACCAATGTCACAATTTCCACCCGATCCCCTGCGGCCAGCGTGGTTTGGCCAAACGCCTTCCGCGGCAGGATGGCGCGGTTTAGTTCCACCGCCACGCGCACCGCAGGCAGGCGCAATTGCTCCAGCAGCTGCGCCACGGTGATCCGTTCCGGAGCTTCGGTCGGATGGCCGTTGACGATCAATTCCATAATCGAATTGTAACCAAGGCCGCGAAAAAAACATCACCGCGTTATCATCCTCGCAGTGTGGGCACGCTCCCTGTATCACAATCTTCGTGTTTCTTCGCGCGGCGCGAAGATTTTGGCCCGCGGGGAATCCCCGGTTTCCGGCGGAGAATCCACCCCCGGCAAGGTCTCCAGAGGCGACTGCTCGCCCCGCGCTCTGGGGCAATACGCTGGCGGTGGCGATCTTCAACTGCGCCTGCTTTCCAAATAAAACCACGATAAGTTCGTCGGAACTTTCACCCACCTTGGCCATCAGGCTCCATGCTCGCCGGCCCCCCAGCCTGTACCCGACCCTGTGGCAGCGCCACGCATCTGGGCCAACTGGATAACTTTACCGCAACCGTGGCCGCCCCCAGGGCTTGGTCCAGCGATAAATTTCTGGTTGGTGAAAGTGTCTCGGACGCGCCACCGAACCCGAAGCACCGGGCTTTAGCCCGGTGCTTCGCTCGCTGAGCTTTAGCTCGGTGAGGCATCATGTCGCCGTAGCGACTCGCCCGCGGCGACTCGGTGCATGGCTTTCGCCCAAGGCGCCCGAAAGCTAAGTGGTGACGAAGCTCCAGGGCTGTGCTGCTGAAAATGGTCCAGCCCACGCGAATCGACCCGTAAATCCAACGCCCCATAGCAGCAAGGACAGCCTTCACCCGCACTTCCCTATTTTTTCTTTTTCCTTTCGCTTCTTTAGGTCCCCGTGCTGAAAGGCTCCCGCTAAGCTGGTGTGCGGGCTGTGGCGTGCGGTGGCGGGGGCGGGCGACGGCGGTGCCAATCGTGGTGTTTTTCGTATTGCCGCGCCAGCCGTAACATCCGCGGCTCGCTGAACGCCGGCCCCAGCAGTTGCAGGCCGATGGGCAGACCCGCCGCGGAAAACCCGCAGGGAAGGCTTAGCCCCGGTATGCCAGCGATATTGCAGGTCACCGTAAACACATCGCACAGATACATGGCCAGCGGATCGCTGCTCTTGGCGCCCAGTTCAAACGCCACGGTCGGCGAAGTGGCCCCGACCAGAAAGTCGCACTGTTTGAAGGCCTCGTCAAAATCACGCTTGATCAATTGCCGGATTTTCAGCGCCCGCAGGTAATAGGCGTCGTAATAACCAGACGAAAGGGCGTAGGTTCCCAACATGATGCGGCGCTGCACTTCCGGGCCGAATCCCTCTGCCCGGCTGGCGGCGTAGAGATCGTAAAGATCTTCGGGATGCGCGGTGCGGTAGCCGTAATGCACGCCGTCGTAGCGGGCCAGGTTGCTCGACGCCTCCGCCGGTGCGATGACATAGTAGGCGGCGATACCGTAACGCGTATGCGGCAGGCTTACCGGTACAATGTCCGCACCCTGGCCACGGTAAAATTCAACCGCTTGCCGTACGGCCGCGGCCACCTCCGGCTGCACGCGTTCGTCGGTAAATTCCCGCGGCAGGCCAAGGCGCACACCTTCCAGCGGTTCCTCCAGATCAGCCAGGTAATCGGGCGGCGGTTGCGGCCAACTGGTGCTGTCGCGCGGATCCGGCCCAGCGATCACCTGCAACAGCAGCGCGGCATCACCAACGGTACGGGCCATGGGGCCGATCTGATCCAGCGAGCTGGCGAAGGCGACCAACCCATAGCGCGAAACCAGACCATAGGTGGGTTTTACCCCCACAATTCCACATAAGGAGGCTGGCTGGCGTATCGATCCGCCGGTATCCGAACCGAGCGCCGCAGCGCACAGGCCGGCGGCGGTGGCCGCGGCGGACCCGCCGGAGGAACCGCCGGGCACGCACCGCGTGTTCCAGGGGTTGCACGTTGGTCCGAACGCGGAATTTTCCGTGGAGCTGCCCATCGCAAATTCATCGAGATTGGTCTTCCCGATAATCACCGCGTCCGCACCGAGGAGTTTTTCCACCACGGTGGCCTGGTAAGGGCTGTGGAAATTGGCGAGCATTTTCGAGGAACACGTCGTCGCGCCGAAGGTGGTACACAGATTGTCCTTGATTGCGATCGGCAAACCCGCCAGCGCTCCCAATGGTTCTCCGTCCGCGCGGCGGCGGTCGATCTGCCGGG
The DNA here is from genome assembly GCA_021785435.1 of Planctomycetota bacterium. Classification (GTDB taxonomy): domain Bacteria; phylum Planctomycetota; class Phycisphaerae; order WQYP01; family WQYP01; genus JAKCCC01. The sequence goes on along the minus strand of JAJYFE010000112.1, from coordinate 5,693 downwards.
CTTGCTCCAAGGCGCTGTCCGGAAAGGTGCAGTTAAAAGCGTGCAGAGATCCCTCCCAGCTGGCGATGGCCTCGATGGTTTCCTGAATGGCTTGCTCGCAGCTAAGCCCGCCGGCGACGATCCGGTCGCGCAGTTCCCGGGCGGTTAAATCATGCGACATGGAACGTCCGGGCTATGAATTACGGCTGATGCGATGCTGTGGGTCATGGACAGAAAACTCTCCGCTTGCAAACTCCACGCGTACCAACGTTTTACCACGGAAAACAGCCAAAAGTGGAAAGGCTAAAGGGAAAATATACGGAATGCGCCTCCATGGGTCGGTTTCCATATTATTTTTTTACTTTTTACCTTTTACTTCTGAGCGGCTTACCGAAGGGTTTCCGTATGGCCGCCGGGAGTTGATGGCTCCGGCGCGGCCCCAGCCTGCCAGCGGATGCTCTCCAGAATCGCCATTGCCGCGCGGCGTTCCGCGCGACTGCCCGCCACGGCCAGCGCATCGAGCTGCTCGCCGCCGCCGTGCGATAACATCAATTCTGTAAAAGGTTCTTGCGCGGGCGTGTAGCCGGTCCATTCCCGCGCCCGCAGACCATGGAACAAAAATTGCGCCTGGGAGGTAATGGGAAAGTTGGGATCATCTTTGGTCACCTGCCTAAGCCGGGGGGCCACGGTGATGGTGACAAACGGCTTGCGGCCCGCGACGCCCGCACCCAAGTACAACCGATATTGTTGTCGGCGGCCCTGCACGCTCTTAAAGCCGCTGACGCTCGCCGGTAGCGTGAAGCTGTAGGTTCCCGACACCGGTGGAATTGCCGGCTGCTTCGCGGTCCCGGCGCGGGTTACGGCGGGTGGCTTGACCGTAATCGGCCGCAGCGGCAGGTTCGGCCGATAAACGGGTTGTGGGTAAACCAGTGGGGTATAGGCGCATCCGGCCACAGCCAGAATCAGCCCCGCCGCACCGAGTGCCTTGCGCAGCTGCCCTGACCAGCGGCCGAGCCAACGGGCAGCGGCTAAGGGTGAATACACCGAGCCACCACGCATAACCACCTCACTGAGTGCACTGCTTTGTCAATCGATGAATTTCCGGCAGGACCAAGAGCCTCGGACTCGCCATCGACCCCGCAGCACCGGCCTTCCGGCCGGTGCTCCCTCGGGTCGCCGTAGCCAGTCGCCCACGGCAACCCGGTGAACGGCGGCGGACGGGGGTGCCCGAAAGCTAAGCGGTGACCAAGCAGTTAGGTTCATGCTGGTCTGGATTATACCGCGCCGCCAGTGCTCTATCCTCCACCCGGATCCTCGTCTAACACCCGCGGCACGGCAAAAAACGCTTCTTCCCGGGCCGGCGCGTTGGCCAGAACCTGTTCCAGCGACAGCGCGGGCCGGACTTCATCCTCGCGCATCACACTGTGCAATGGCAACGGATGCGCCATCGGCTGCAAACCCGTCACATCCACTTCCTGCAGCTGGGCCACGTAGTCCAGAATCGATGACAATTGCCGGGCATAACGCTTCACCTCGGCCGGGCTTAGTTTCAGGCGCGACAGCCGGGCTACATGCAACACCTGGGCTTCATCTAGCGTCTGGGCCATAACATGAGTATAGCATCAGGGAGTTTCGCCGGGCAACCCGGATGGCGCTGCGCCCGGCGTTCGCACCACCCAAGGTGCCGCGCGGTCTGCGGGCCACCACCAAACCCCAGTCACTCCGTCGCGTGTGCTGCAAAGTTCGGGCTGGTAGGGCGACTCCAAAACAACGTGCCCAAACAAGGTTGTCGGTCCACTCTCTGCCACGGCGTATTTGCTGGAGTTTTGTGGATATCTGCACCCCATCTCATTGCGCTGATAAGATGGAATCGATCTACCGGTTCTTTGTCAATCGATGAATTTCTGGTCGGAGAAAGAGCCACACACTCGCCACCGAACCCGCAGCACCGGCCTTCAGGTCGCCAGCGGCGACTCGCCCTAAGGTTTCCCGGCGGCGACCCGGTGAATGGCGGCGGACGGGGTACCCGAAAGTTAAGCGGTGATAAAGCACTAGTGCTTTGTCACCACTTAGCCTTCGGGTATCGCGGCCGCCGCCGTTCACCGGCCTGAAGGCCGGTGCTTGGGGTTTGGTGGCGGGTCCGGGGCTCTTTCTCCAACCCGAAATTTATCGTTTGACAACGCACTAGCCTCCCTGCAAGCTCATGGGCAGCGTTTCGATAAACGCCCGGATTTCATCACGCACCCGGCGGTAATGCCCCAGGGCCTCTTCCTCGGTTTTGGCGTTCCGGGCCAGCCGGGGCGGATCGTCGAAACCGGCGTGAATCATTTTCGCTTTTTCGCCCAGCCAGGCCGGGCAGGTTTCATGGGCGTGGTCGCAGACCGTTATCACGTAATCAAAGGCCAGCGCGGCAACCGCCGCCAACGTCTTGCAGGTTTGCCCGCCGATATCCACCCCCGCTTCGGCCATCACCCGCACGGCCCGGGGATTCAACCCGTGCGCTTCCAGGCCGGCGGAATACGCCTCCAGCACGTCCCCATGGAGTTTCCTGGCCCACCCTTCGGCCATCTGGCTGCGGCACGAATTGCCGGTGCACAGGAACAGGATTTTTAAGCGTTGGGCCATCGACCACTCCGGCCTGATATTCGCTTACACAGATATAGTAGCCGCCCGCAGCAATTCCATCAAGCCCGCCGTTGCCGATGGCGTGGTCGCTCCCGCCCCACCGCGGTGCGGGCTATACGCCGGCAAATTCACGAAAGCACCGGAGGAGCTCGCCTTTGAGCCGCGGTTTTCCGTTGAAAATAAATAGGTCCCACCTCAGATCGTAGATCCTGGTGCAGATGACATAGCAGGCGCGCGTAAGCCCCGTGGCGCGGAACTCCGGGTCATTTGGTTCGATGGGAAAGCAATCTTGACCGTAGCATTGGCTGGAGATTGGAAAGCACCCGAACAGATCGTCTGGGCGCGCCTGCAAAATCAGCCACGGGCGGGCGTCCTGGCAGCCGTGCCACGTGACCTGTAGAAGGTAAATCTGGAACGGCCGCATGCTACAGGTCCGCGTCCGCACCTGCGTTCAGCGGGCAGAGCATAGCGGCGACGGTAGCGGCGGATGCCACCGGCCGGCCGAGCCTGTCATGGCGGTCATCGCCGGCGTGCCGGAGGATTAGCTCATACGGGATCGGGCCGGCGATGCCGCCGGCATACGCTTCTTTATACTCGGGCAGTGCGTGGGTCTGTTCAACGAGCGCCCAAGGGCTCGCATCGCCGTACCTTACCAATATTTCATCCAATGTCGCCAGCTCTTCGGCTGACAAGAGGTTGGTTCCGGGGTCCTGTTTCAAGGTGACCGTCGCGTCATTGATGTGCAGGAACGTATAGGCGGCCTCGGGGTCGGGCCAGATATTCCCGTTGAGTAAATCCAGCGTCTCTGATGGAACCGGGCCATAGGGCAAGGCCCACTGCCGGTCGCCCGTAATAGGGTAGCCGCAACGCAGAAAATGCAACTTGTCCGCCAAGTAGACCAGCTTCATCAGCTTCACCTTGGGGACAGAATTTAACCGCCCAACGAGGTAGCCCATCGTCTGGATGGCCTTGCCCCGGTCGAATTGAAACCGCATTTCCATACCCACGGTCGGCACCATCCTCTTCGTATCGCCCTCCGGAGTCATAGTCCAGCGTAGTAAAGGCTAACCCCTGCCAAGCGGGCCGGTCGCACCTGCTCCAAGGCGCGCCGTACCCTTTATCGTTTCCCTAAATCCGTGGCGCAGCGTCCGCGCGCCCTGGCCAGTTGGCGCCGATCCCGTTTAAGTTCGGGCACGACTTGGAAGCAGTTTTTCAGGCAGTGCATCAGGTCCGCATGGAATCCTCTGGATGCCGGCGCCAGGCGGTAATGGATCCACAAACCCTCTTTGCGGGCCAGCACCAGCCCCGCCCGCCGCAGGTAAGCCAGGTGCCGGGAAATTTTCGGTTGCGGCGCCTCGAGCACCCGTACGATATCGCAAACGCACAATTCACCCGCCAGCAGCAGATGCAATATCCGCAGCCGGGTGCGATCCGAAAATGCCCGGAACATGCGGTCGGCGGAAAGTGGCGGCCCGGTTGATTTCATGCTTTCCGAGCATATATGTGTCCGCGGATATAATCAACAGCTTACCCCTGCCTCCCGGCCGGAAGGTCGCCCGGGCGGCCGTGCAGCCGGCGATGTCCGCACCGCCGCTGCGACTGAAACCCTGCGCCCAGCCCCATCCCGGCACTTCCCTTTCGTGCGTTTCGTGCTTAAAAATCCGTGTAAATCCGTGTGATCCCGCCGCAGCGGGTAAACTGTGGTTCTTTTGGTTGCGGCGCAGTTTAGTCGCGACGGCGACCCGTGCTGGGCAATCTGTGGATGGGTATGTTTTCGTGTGTTTCGGGTTCTTCGTGGTTGAAAATCGGTGAAATCCGCGGCCCCATTGCTGGTCGCGGATCGCTGAAAACTGAAGAGCTGAAGGCTGACCGCTGTTCTGAAAACCGCCGGGGTGGGGTTCCGCCGAGACACCACCCCCGGCAAGGTCTCCAAAGGCGGCTCCTCGATCGGGGGCTATATCACCGCAAACTGAAAGCCGAAGACTCGCATTTGCTTTTTCTCCAGGCCAGGCATATACTAAAAACCGCTGGATCATAACGCCTGCAAGGCGTTGTTCCAGCGATGGCTTTGCGTCGCCGCGGCGGCGGCAGGCGGGGGGCGTGGAAAGCGCCTCTTGACAAAACCCCAAAGCCTGCTATACTGCCTGTCCCGCTTGGGATCAGGACCCCAGGCCGGACGCGACGCCGGACTCGCTGAAAAGCTTGGCTTCCGGTGATGACTTGCGGCACTCGGGCCATTTTCCCGACGCGGAACCATGGCCCAGGTGACCCAAGCCGCGGGCGTTTTGTTTGCTCTTTGACAAGTGAACATGGTTAGGACGCCACGAGGATGTGGCAGGCTCAAGCCGCAAGCACATAGCGCTCCCATCAGGGAGGGCGGGCGGCGACGGCCTGCGTCATGATTCAAGGCGCTCGAACGGGCGCCGTATCAGGCATCTCTCGTGTGCAAGTAGACTAATTTTGTCCGGAGTGATCCCTCATTCCGGGCAAGAGCCAAGTCACTTTGAGAAACCTGAAAATATCGCCAGGGCCTGACGGATCTTAGCCGGTTCGGAAAGGCTTCTGGCGAGGCGGGACGCCGCCGTCGCAAGGCGGTGGCGGAAAGCCTAAAGGCTTTGCCAAAAGGCAAACCCTTCAAACTTGAATGCATCCGGTTCCGGGGCCGCGAGGCGCCGAAAATCGGGTCCACGATAGGTAATTGAAGAGTTTGATCCTGGCTCACAGTGAACGCTGGCGGCGTGGTTAAGGCATGCAAGTCGCACGGGGTAGCAATACCCAGTGGCGAACGGGTGAGTAATGGATAGCTAACGTACCCGGAACACAGGCATAGCCAGTCGAAAGATTGGGTAATTCCTGATGACGTTGCGGCGGGGCATCCCGCGGCAACCAAAGGTGAGGACCGCAAGGCTTATCGGTTCCGGAGCGGGCTATCTTCTATCAGCTAGTTGGTGAGGTAACGGCCCACCAAGGCTATGACGGATAGCTGGTCTGAGAGGACGACCAGCCACATTGGCACTGAGACACTGGCCAGACTCCTACGGGGGGCTGCAGCAACGAATCTTCCGCAATGGGCGCAAGCCTGACGGAGC
>JAJYFE010000229.1 GCA_021785435.1 Planctomycetota bacterium | reverse complement strand
CTCGGACCGCACGCAGATAGGATTGCCATGTTTCTTGCTTAATCATTATCTCGTGATCTCGTGCCAACGGGTCTGACCGGATTCTTCGCCAACACTTGGCCCAGCCACAGTGGCAAAGATGGCTTGGTGTGGAAGCGACGTCTCAGAGCTTTCGGCGCCCAGAAGCGGCGGAACGCCGCTTCCACTGTGGTTGCCAAAAAAATCTGGCCACACCCGTGCCAACTAATATATTGTATCCAAAAGATCACTGAACCGCCAGGCGACCCTGGCCTTGGCTTGGCGGAAGATCTGATCATTTTTCGAGGAGCGCGCGTCTCCGGCGATCCCTGGTTTTGCGTTCGCGACACCGCATTCGAGAGCTGGCGGTTGAGTATCGTCGGGCATTCCGCCCCCCGAAAAGTTGCCACATCCTCTGGCAGATGGTTGCCGGCGGCAAGTTCGCTCTGGGCTGATTCAGCCGCGTTCGCAACGACCATCGGCACCTGACCGGCTAGACGGATCCACTGGAGGCCCGAATCTCTTCTAAAATTTCCTTCGCTCCGCGCTGCATCAGCGCCTCAAGCAAACGCGGCTGTAAGGCCCGCAGACCAGCCGATGTAGCGTCCTCGCTTAGCAGCGCGACACGAGCCGTGCGCCGTCCGTCCAGCGAACCGACGAACGCCCGCACGATCCAACCCGCTTGGGCTTTCCCGTTGACCTGTCCCCGCGGTAAGGCGCACACGCCAATGGGCGAAAGGCAGTTGCCGCTCAATGCTCCGATCAGGCCCCGTTCAAATTCCAACGCCGCGGCCGCGATCGGATCGTGGATGGGCTCAAGCAGGGTTCGCACCACCTCGTCATCGCCGCGGGTCTGCAGCACCAGGGCGCCCTGCCCGCCGGCCGGGATGAATTCTTCGACCGGAAGAATATGCCCTGGCCGCGGCCGCAGACCGCTCCGCTCCAGGCCGGCTTGGGCCAGCAGCGTGGCCTCCACTACGCCGTCGCGCACTTTTCGGAGGCGCGTTTGAATATTGCCCCGGATCGCCGTAACGCGTAAATCCGGCCGCAGCGCCAGCACCTGGGCCTGCCGCCGCGGAGAGGAGGTTCCCACCAAGGCTCCGGGCGGCAGATCGGCCATGGATTTTCCGTCCCGGCTGATCCACACATCATTGGGGGCTCCGCGTGGAGGTGTGGCGGCGATGACCAGCCCCGGTGGTAAAGTCGTGGGAACATCTTTGGCCGAATGCACCGCCAAGTCAATCCGCCCCTCTCTTAAAGCCTCCTCGATTTCTTTGACGAACAGGCCCTTGCCGCCAAACTCCCTCAGCGGCCGATCCGGTTGGCGGTCGGCGCTGGTGACGATTTCGACCAATTCCACCACCCACGCGCCAACATGCGGCGCCAACAGCTGCCGCACCAGTTCGCCTTGCGCCCGTGCCAATGGACTGCCTCGGGTGCCGCAACGCAGCACCAACCCGTCGGCCTGGGATGGATCCAGCTCAGCCATGTTTGACGGTCACATTTCGTCCAGCACAGCGATGCCCAGCAATTCCTGGAGCCCCACCCGCAGGACCGCCGCCGTAAGTCGGCATAGTCGCAGGCGGCTGAAACGTAACTCCTCGACGCCGGCTTGCAGCACGGGGCAGCCTTCATAAAAAGCGGAAAATTCCACCGCCAGTTCGTACAGATAGGTGCACAAATAATGTGGTTTAAGGTCACGCCCCACCGCATGGACCACGCCGGCGAACTGCAGTAAACGCCGCGCTAGCGCGATTTCCTGCGGCGTTTCCAATTGCAAGGGCGCCGCGGCGCTGCGCCCTGCGTGTTCTCCACGGGCCGGCGCGCTGCTCGCGGCATCCGCTTTGCGCAGAATGCTCTGAATGCGGGTGTAGGCATATTGCAGATACGGCCCGGTGTTACCGTCCAGCGCCAGCATGCGGGACCAGGAAAAAACATAATCGCTGGTGCGATCCTGCCGCAAATCGGAGTATTTCACCGCCCCGATTCCGACCGCCTTGGCCACCTGGCGGCGCGTGGCTTCGGAGAGCAGTGGATTCTTCTGCGCCACCACGGCCGCCGCCTTATCCACCGCTTCCGTGAGCAGCTCCAGGAGCTTAATGGATTCTCCGGAACGGGTCTTGAATGGTTTGCCATCTTCCCCCAGCAGTGACCCAAACGCGGCATGTTCCAGGCGGACCGGGGCACCAGTAATCGGATTCCTATCCCAATGCGCGGCACGCACCGTGTCGAACAGCATCGCAAAATGCTGGCTCTGACGGGCATCCGTAACATAAATCACACGATCCGCCCGCCAGTCGCGGTTCCAGGGGGCTTGCTCTGCGGACGTGGTCTTGGCTTCCTGAATGCGGAAGTACAGGGCGGCCAAATCCGTGGCTGCATATAAATAAGCTCCGTCAGCTTTACGCACGATTAAAGGAACCGGGTTGTGCTCTTGGTCCACATACCCCGGCAGAAAAACGCACCACGCCCCATTGGATTCGGCTGCGAAGGGGCGCATGACCACGGGGGGCTTTTCTTCCACCGCCTCGGCTACGCGCTCCACCGCTTCCGCCCCGGCCAGGGCGCCGCTCGCCTCCAACGCCGCGGATCCGGTTAAGGCCGTTACATCCACCGCCCGCCGGCGCTGCGGATCAAACACTTCGGCCAGACCCACTTTCGGCCCTTCGCCGCCCAATTCCAGGGCGCGGCGCAGGCGTTCGACCATGGGCGCCAGCCGATCTTTGTAGTAACTTTCCGCACGTATGTCGCGCTCGGAAAGAGCTACCCCGAGCATCTCAAAAACGTCACGGCAATGCCGCCGGCTTTCCTGGCAGATGCCCTGCCACAAGCGTACGGTTTCCGGATCCGCCTGTTGCAGCTTCACCACTTCCTGGCGCGCCTGCGCTGCAAAGACCGGGTCTTCGCGATCCCGCTGGACGGCCTGGCGGTAGCACGCATCCAAATCCGTGATGGCGATAGTTGCCTCGTTCCCGCTCGCCGCAGCCAGTTCCCGCGCCTGCCGGATTAACATGCCGAACTGGGTGCCGAAATCGCCGACATGGTTTTGTCGCACCACGCCATGGCCAAGAAAGGCCAGGACGCGCGCGATAGCGTCGCCGATAACAGCGCTTCGTA
>JAJYFE010000111.1 GCA_021785435.1 Planctomycetota bacterium | reverse complement strand
GCGAACGTCTGAATTTCCGGCCCCAACGTGCTGCTGTACAAATTCGATAAACCCACCTGACTGCTATCCGTTGTGCCATTAACTGCACCGGTCGCGGTAGTGTAGGTGAAAATATTGTCGCCATTCTGGCCCACGTAAGGCGAAGTTTCCCAAGTCACATGGTCGTCGCCAAAGCCCACGTTCTGGCCGTCGCCGGCATGGTTGCCGGAATTGTAGATATACGGCCCCAAAGTATTGGCCGTCGGCAAGGTGGTGGTAATGCGCTGATAGACGCCTGCGCCGGGGCCATCGCCATTGTTGTTGTCGATGGGGGCCATATCGCAGACCAGGGAAGTTTGGGAGTTCGTCCCAGCGGCGGTCCACCACGGGCCAGGTGTGGTGCCCCAGCCACCGTTATACCAAGGCCATGGAAAAGCTAGAGAATAACTTTCCCCCGCGCCGTTGTAATTGGTTTCCCAAGGGGGTGGCATACCGATTGACGGAAGGTTGCCAAATTGCCCATAGTATTGAAGCGTAGCTCCGCTTTGAAAATATTCCAGGGATGGGCCTTGCGCCAGCGGATCAGATGGGCAAATGAAACTCGCCGGCGTGGTGTAACCCTGCAGCACTAAAATCCAGAATTGAGCCAGCGGGACGGCGTTATTTACGGGCGAAGTGTGATACCAATTCAGCTCCACCGCCGCGGGAGCGGTCGGTCCATAGGCCTGTTGGTACGGTCCATTATTGACCCAGGTTCCCGGCGGCCCGCCGCCACGGCAAGCCTGGGCGGGGAAGAACCCGCTATTGCTTTGTGCATAAATAGTCATGGACTGGATAATTCCCCGCACATTCGCCATGCAGACCGCCCGATCCGCCAATTCCCTGGCCATGGCTAACGCCGGCAGCAGAATGGAGATCAGGATCGCCACGATGCTGATCACCACCAAAAGCTCAATTAACGTAAAGCCAGTTTTCGGGTTGGATCGGCCGATTCCAACGACAGAAAGATTTCGGCCCGACCCATTGAGGTCCATGCTCCGACTTAAACTTTTCGAGGCCAGGGGCGTTCTGCCGCGCCCAATGCGTTGATCGCGGTAGTTCCCGTCGGCGCGGCGGGGCTTAAATTTCTGAATGTAGTTTTCGTTGCTTGGCACAGTCGACTATCTTTCCGAAGTAGCCGCGAAAGCCTGGTCTTATCGGATAGCGGCGATCATCTTCCCCATATACGGCAGATCCAGCTTGACGGTTTGCCCTTTCAGCGGCGACCAGTTTTCAAGGTAGTACCCGTTCTTATCGAATCCCAGGCCATAGTAGCCGGTGAAAATAGCCTCCACGCCGTCCCAATCCTCCGGCAGATAACCTTCACCGGAGGCGCGGGACCCATTCCACAAATAAAACGCGCTGCCCACGGGATTGCGCTGGCGTTGGCCGGGCAGGCCGATGCCGGCGTTGAAGGTTCCCTGGCCATAGGACTTCACCAGCGGCCAGAGCAGCCGTTCCGCGTCCGCCCGGAGGCCAACCTTGTAGAGAGCCTGGATGAAATAATATTCGAAGGCCGGCGTCGCGCCGCCGTTCATGTAAACCTGCCACGTGTCCATACCGTTGGCCTGCCGGGGGGCACCGCTGGTGTTGGGTATGTAATCCTTAGGCGACATGGGAATCAGGTTGGTGGGCAGACCGAACTGACAGGAGTGGAAACCAATTTTGTGCAACTGGGCCAGCATCCGTCGCATGATGGCCCGGGCGGCCTTCCGGGTCACCAGCCCCTTTTGGCATATCGCAAAACCATTGGCCCAGGGAAACATCTCGTCATGCAGACGGCCAGCTTTGGTTCGCCATCCCGCCAGCACCCCCGTCCGGGGATCGTAAAACAGTTTGAAATAGACTGCTTTTATCCGGCGGGCGTCCGAGCGATAACGCCGCGCCAGCTCCGGCCGACCCGCCAGTGTTTCCAGATCGTTCATGCAGCGGAAAGCCCAGTAATCGGCGGCATTGGAATAGGCGTCAGCGCCGTGGATGTTGTAACAATCAAACCACATGCCGGGACCATGCTGATAGATCAGACCATCGCGGTGGAAATGCGAAGCGATATGGTTGGCAAGGCATTGCAGCGGCTGGAGCCAGCGCTGCAGCAATTTCATTCCACCGATCGTGCGGATGCAATACCACCCGCTGATCACCAGGTACGCCGCGGTTTCCCGCGACGAGCTCCAACCCGGTGCGCATACGTTGTCATCGGGCATGTAATACCCGGGGGCGCCATGGAAATAACGCTCCACCGACTCTTCCACCAATCCCATGGGCGAAATACCATCCTTCAGATGCGGGACGAACAGAGCCTCCTGGGCGTAAAACAGCAGGGACAGCCCGCAGTCCACGCTCATCACGCTGTTGCTTAGAATCCCCGTGTCCGGACGGAACTGCACGCCATTGAGCGCGTATTTTGGCAAGCGCTTAAGTCGCGGATTCCTGCTGACCAGGGCCGGCAACGGCTCCGGCGATTGGATGGCGAAGCGCACCACTGTGTGCCAGCCCCTGGGCGAAAGTTCATTGATGCCATCTTCCGCTACCGGCCGATGCGGCGTAATATCGACCCAGTATGTTGAGGCCGGAAAAAGTGACGATGGTGTGCGATAGAAGGCGCAGCGGTCGCCGGTGGTTGTCACATAGGCCGTGCCGAAGTCCGGTGCGTCAAGATAACACGGCGACTGTACATAATTGATAAGTTTAGGCGGCCGGCAGATAAACGTCGTCGGAGTCTGGTTGGCCGCGAAATGAAACCGGAATAATCCGCCACGCATCGCTATTTTGCGATCGGCGACAGCGGCCAATCCCAGGTCAAATCCGCGGCGATCGGCCCGAATGGATACCCGCTCCCAGGCCCCCGGCGCGATCTGAACGCGGCGGTAGGCAAAGATATTACCCCGCTGAATCAACGCGGCGGATGCGGCGGCAGTTTTCGATTTTCGATCCGGGATTCTTGATCGGTCGGCGTGTGGAAAGAGCGGATCCAGCACAGGTTCAGCGCCGCTGGGGTGGAGAAAGTTGACGTTTAATTCGCCCTGTCCCAACGCGTCCCAGGACAGAAACATGATTTCAGGCCGCCGCTGGCTCAGTACGAGGCGATACCATCGATCACCGACCGTAACGGTGTCGCCCCGATATCGCACCGTGGGCTTAAAATCCGTCGGATGTAACGGTATATCCAACCGCTGCGCGGGCTGGTGGCCAATCCAACGGCCCACCCGCCGGTCTCGGCCGAAACCGCTACCCGTGGCATTAACGCCATAGACTTTAACCTGCGCCAGCTCGACGATATTTGACCACGGCGGCGCCGAGGCCGCCACCCGCGTGATAAGCAGGCGAAAATTACTGGTTACCACCGGTTTGAAGGAAACCGTGCAGGAATAATTCCGCGGGTTAAATTTCACGCCGGTGACATGGAAAAGGGTGCGCATATCCGCGCCGCCGTCGGGTGAATACTGGCCGGAAAAATCCACCGGAGCGCTGGCCAGCGTGGCGGCGTACACCAGCACCTTGTTAATGCGCCGCGGACCGGGAAAATGGATCCACACCCATTGCGGCAGATGTTGGAACCGGTTGCTCATCCAGCCGGCGGAGGGCGGCTCATTGGGAACAAAGATCCCCTGATTGAGCCGGTGGGCGGCTTGCTGGGCGCCCATCGCGCCAACGCCAAAATCCTGCGAGCTGACGATGATCCGTACGCCTTTTTCCTGCCCCGAGGCCACATCGCGGTAGCCCGTCGCGGACCGTAACGCCGTCATGCCACGGAAATAAAAAATCTCCCCGTCGGTCGCTTTGGTGACGAGCGTGCGGCCGTTGAGCGTATAGGTCACCGCCAGCGTCTTGACCACACCGGGCGCGGGATCACCGGCCAGCTGGGTGACCTTGTCGACCAGGAACATTCGCTCGCCCCGCCGGAGCAGTGTCCGTACGATAGCGGTGACATCCCGCATGCGGCGCGGATGGCCCGGGACACCGTAAGACGCGTGTTGCACCACCAGGCGCCGGGGCGCCTGCGGCGAGCTAAGCCGGCTGGGCGGCGCCGGCGCCCCCCGGCTCACCCCGACGGGGCGGAGGCCGGCCGACCAGGCGAGGAGGACCCCCGCAACCAGCAGCGCCCTCGGGCACCCGGCGAGAAACCGGGCCTCGGGTCCCATCTGCATCTCCTCACTCGCGCACAAAAAGCCCCGCCGACAGGGAAAGTTAGCCCACCCACCAGCGGCAGGGGACTCCCACGCCGCGCGCCTGCTAAGGGGTGGCACTCTTCCGGTGTATCCCGATCCCGCCGCGCGCTTTCGGATGCCGCCCCCGGGCCGGCGGAGCCGGCGCCTGTCCTCTCCGCCGGGTCTACCACGCCGGGGGCCAAGGCAGGATGGCATCTGCCGGGTTGACCGTTCGCACCGGTGTCATGCAGGTGTCAAACGGGGCGGCAAAGCTGCGGATCAGCGGAGAATTCGGTGGCCCGCTTATGTTGACATTGGCAATTCCCACCTGGCTCGTGTCCGTGGTGCCGTTGACCACACCGGTGGCCGTGGTGTAGGTGAAAATATTGTCGCCGTTTTCACCTACGTAGGGTGAGGTTTCCCAGGTCACGTGATCGTCGCCGAAACCCACATTCTGGCCGTCGCCGGCGTGGTTGCCGGAATTGTAGACATACGGGCCATAAGTATTGGCCGTCGGTAGCGTGGTGGTGACCCGGAGGTACGTTCCCGTCGTGTCGCCAAAGGCGTCATCCACCGGTGCCATGTCGCTGACCAGGGGAACCTGCGTGTTGGCGCCGTCGGTGGTCCACCATCGGCCGGGCGAGGTGCCGAAATAGGGGTTGTCGAACGGCCAAGGGAACGCTACCGAGTAGCTGTCGCCCTGCCCGGAAACGTCGTAGGCCAAGCCATTGGTGGCTCCGGGTTGTTCGAAGGTGCTCATCCAGGAGACAACACCGGCGCCGCTCGTGGCGTATTCCGGCGAAGGGCCGGCGGCGATGGGGTCGGACGGGCATACGAAGCTCGCCGGCGTGGTGTAGCCCTGCAACACCAGGTCCCATTCGCTGAACAGTGGATAGGCATACGCCGTTCCCGTGTTCGACACCATTCCGTCCTTGTACCACAACTGCACCACCTCGGGGGCGGTCAACCCCGTGGTCCAGACGCCCAATACGTTAGGGCCGTTGCTGTAACCATTCGTGACGTCGCTCAGGTTCAGGGCGGGGAGGGTGCCGTTGTTCGACTGAGCATACGTCACCATGGCCTGGATGATCCCGCGGATGTTGGCCATGCAGACGGCGCGGTTGGCCAATTCGCGGGCTTTTGCTAACGCAGGTAGTAATATAGATATTAGAATAGCTATTATCGATATCACCACCAGCAGTTCGATCAGGGTGAACGCCGCCGCCGCCCTGAAGCGGGCTTTCCGCGACCGGAAGCCGCACTGGTCCAGCGCCATCTGGAAGCCCGCCAGCACCCCCAACGCTTCGCCGATAACCAGGACTCCGATGGCGAGGGCCGTCAGCGCTGTGCCTAAAATCGCGCCCAGCCCTGAAATCACCTTCTCCGCGGCCAGCCCCACCCGCTGGGCCCATACGCTGGCCAGTCGAAGAACCGCCACGGCGAGAGCCACCAGGCAGGACCATAACGATCCAAGACTCGCTACGGCGAGGCTTGCTACCTTCTCGCGCGCTTTCATGGGAAACTCCTGTAAAAAAGGGACCATAATCTTTACGCCAGCCGTCGACGGCGACGGCTCTACAGGGCGCGACGGCGCCACGGGGGAACCGAGGAACGACCTTGAGCTATGGCGTGCCATAAAAGTACCTCCTTAATCGAACTCACCTCTCCAGGCGGGTCTTCGACCCGCGGAAATGTCGCCGCAGGCGACTCCTCGACAGGCCCAAGCCACACGATCCCGACTCATCGGGATTGAATCCAGGTGGCTATCGGGACTTCCGCCGGGATGATACAAACATCGTTGCCTCACGCAAAGCCGCCAAGGCCGCGAAAATCACACCCCCGCCATTTCCACATTCGCCGCCGGACATCTCTTTGCGTTTTTCGCGTCTTCGCGCGCGCTATCCGTCGCCTTCGTGTCCTTCGTGGTGGAATTTCCCGTCGCGCCCGGCGCCGGGCCGATGGATCCGCCATCCTGCCAGGTCACGGGCAGAACGCGGTGCCAGGCGCTGTCATGGCCCTGGGTTTTATTCGCAGCGGCGATGGGGGCATCGGTCTCCATGGGGGCGACTCTCCGACCGGCTTCCGTATCTCCGTGTCGCCGTGTCTCCGGGTCTCCGAGTCCGTTTTCCTCCACGCCATCGCGGACCGCAACGGGCATACGGGCCGCCCGGCTAACCACGGCAATGGGCGTACCGGCCGCCCGGTTGACCACGCCCGTTTCCATTCCTGGCCATCCCGCCATCGGGTCCCCATCCATCAGGGCCAGCAGCATTTCCATCGCCACCAAGCCCATCTTCCGTGAAGGTTGCCGCACGCTAGCCAGCGTGGGGGTTAACAAGCGGCCCAGCGGATCGCCGTCGAAGCCGACCACGCTGATATCTTCCGGGATGCGCAGTCCCATGGCGCGAATGGCCCGGTACCCATCCGGAACCACCAGATCATTGAAGAAGAAGATGGCCGTCGGCCCTGGCTCGCCGAGACCGCCCAAGATTTTCCGGACGGCGCCGGAAACCGCCTGGGACCAATCATCTTCCGGATTGACCCGCAGTTCCTCCACCAGGGACCGATCAAAAGGCAGTCCGGCGTCGGCAATGGCGTCGCGAAATCCTTCCAGGCGGGCCCGGGCTGTGTCGGCAAAGAAATTGCCGATGAATCCAATTTTCCGATGGCCCAGCTCCAGCAATTTTTCGCCCACCAGGCGCCCGCCCTGATAATTATCCGCCACCACGCTGGGAACGTTGATATCGCGCAGGGCCTCGTCGACCAGCACAAACGGATAGTCGGCGGCCTTTAGCTCGTAAAGCACTTCGGCGAAGCGTTGATGATGCTGGGATAAAATGACCGCCCCGCGGGCGGCGCTGTGGGGCAGACGCCGAATCGCCTCCAAGTCCGAATCGAAGCCGCCGTGGGCGTCATAAATCTGGGTCTGTACGCCGGCCTTGCGGGCCGCCTCCTTTATTCCCTGGGCGATGGCGACGCATTGATGGAACGCTAAATTCGGCGCCACCACCTGCACCAACCGCATGGCCTCCGCGGCCTGGCGTCCGTACCGCATCCGACTGGACTGGAACCACTGGGGATTTACCCGGCGCTTCAGAAAACTTCCCCTGGCCCCATCCGATTCAATAATGCCCTGGCGGCGCAGGTCATCCATGGCCCGCCGCAGCGTCAGGCGGCTGACGCGCAGTTGCTGCGCCAAAACTCGCTCCGCGACAATCCGGTCGCCGATTTTCATCTGGGACAATGCACGTACCAGATGATCGGTCACCTTGGCGTAACGGGGAGTAAACTCATCCGTCTGCAGCATCATCAGCCGCCTTTTTATATGGTATATACCGTAAGTCTGCCGTGATCATAACCGCATCTTTCCGATCCGTCAAGTCCCAGTGTAGCAACCTTGCAACCGCAAGTCAAGACCAAATAAATATTACATTTCAGATGCACTAAGCCAATGGTAACCATTGCGATCCTCGCATGATCATCCGATATCGTTATGGTATGTACCATATTGTATCCTGTGTGTTAAGCCGTTCCAAACCAGCGTTGGAACCTGTGACAACTTCTGTCTGTCCTGGAAATTGGCGGCGAGGCGGCAGAAACGCTCACAGACCCAGCTGCGGGAGTGTGGCGAACATGACGATCGGATCAGGCGGGATGGCGGCAAGCTCGTTATAATAGTTGGAATTGGCTGGGGAACGCCGCCAGACTTACTTAGAGTTCATTCATGTACGAAGATTTCCGCGGTTTTATCGAGCAGCACCGGGGCACGCAATATGCCCTGCATCAGCAATACCTGAACCCCGCCTTTGTCAAAATGCTCAAAACCATCGGCTTCGACAAGAATTACGTCCGCGGCGAGGGCTGTTATCTATGGGACGCCCAGGGCAACCGATATCTTGATCTGCTCACGGGATGGGGCGTCTTTATGCTTGGCCGCAATCATCCCAAAGTCCGTGGCGTGCTGCACCAGATGCTTGATGCCAACAGCCCTAATCTGGTGCGGATGGATTGCAGTATCCTAAGCGGGCTGGTGGCGAAAACGCTGGTGTCCCACCTGCCGGAGGGCCTGTCCCGCGTGTTCTTTACAAATAGCGGAACGGAATCGGTGGAAACGGCGTTGAAATTCGCCCGCTGCACCACCGCCCGCGAGAAAATTATCTATTGCCAAGATGCCTTTCACGGCCTGACTACCGGCGCCCTGGCGGTTAACGGGGCCGCATTCTTCCGCGAGCGCTTCGGAGCGCTTCTGCCGGGCACGGACTCGGTTCCCTTTAATGATCTGCCCGCGTTGGAAAAGGCGCTGGCGGGCCATGATGTCGCCGCCTTTATTGTGGAGCCAATCCAGGGCAAAACCTGCCGCGTGGTGCACGATGGCTATTTGGCCGAGGCTCAGCGCCTGTGTCGCCAGGCCGGGGCTTTGCTGATTATCGATGAGGTACAGTCCGGTTTCGGCCGCACCGGCCGGTGGTTTTGTTTTCAACACTGGCCGGAGGTGGAGCCGGATATCGTGTGCGTGGCCAAGGGGCTTTCCGGCGGCTTTGTGCCCGTCGGGGCGGTCATCACCCGTCCGCGGATCATGGATGGCGTTTTTGACTCCATGGAACGGTGCGTGGTGCACTCCAATACGTTTGGTCAAAATGACCTGGCCATGGCCGCGGCGCTGGCGAGCCTGCGGGTGATTGAAGAAGACCGTCTGGTGGAAAACGCCCACCAGTTAGGGCAATACGCCATGTCCCGGCTGGCGGAAATCGGCCGCACCTGCCCCTTTGTAACCGAGGTCCGGGGGCAAGGCTTGATGTTTGGCATTGATTTCGCCCGGCCCAGCAACTCCCTGAAGCTGCGCCTGGCGTGGGACGCCCTGCACAAACTGAATTTCGGGGTGTTCGGACAGATGATCGTCGTGCCGCTGCTGAATCAACATCGCATTCTGACCCAGGTTGCCGGCTACCACACCGAAGTCATTAAGTTCTTGCCACCATTGATTATCACCCGGGAGGACCTGGACTGGTTCCTGCGGGCGATGGAAGCGGTTTTGGCCGATGCGCAGCATGTGCCCGGTGCGGCGTGGAATACGGTGATGGATCTGGCGAAAAATGTGCTGCGGGCCGGAGCGTGAGTCGTCTGCATCGGCATATTCTTAACGCCATTCTGCGGCTGGTGCGGCATCCCCGGCTGACGCTCCTCAGCGCGCTGCTCCTGGCCGGCGGATCCGTGTTTTTAGCCAGTCGTTATCTGCGGATATCCACCGATCAGAATAAACTTTTTTCACCCCACGTCCGTTTTTTCCACCGGTACCTGACGTTCATTCATGACTTTCCGGAAAATGAAGCGGCTTATGTGGTTCTGCAGGCGCGCCACCGTGCCCATCCGCCGGCCACCGCGGCCTGGATCGCCGCAGCCAGGGCGATAGCGGTGCGGCTGGCCGCCATGCATCACACCGTGGCGGCGGTGGATTGGCGCATTCCGCTGCAGCAACTTGGCGACCAGAGGTTACTTTTTGCTCCCTGGAAGATCGTGCGGCAGGCCGCTGAAGCGCAGCGCCAGCTGACGCCGCTGGCGGCACTGTGGGCCGCTCGGCCCGCCTGGGGCGCCGCCGTCCTGGGCCACACGCGACTGGAGCGTTTTTTCCGCGCCGCCGCCCTGGCCGCCCCCACCGCGGCATCCGCGCGATTGGTAGCCCATCTGGCGGAAAGTTGTACCACGGTGTTGACAGGGCCGGCCGGTCCGGGCGGCGTTGGGAAATACTTTTTTCCGGGCGTAGGCGGGAATCCAGTTTTGGCCGTTCATCGGGCTCAAGCTCAGCGGGCTGAAGCCCGGTGCTGGGACGAAAATCCATCACGGCCGGTTCAGCAGGATAAGACCCCGGGCGTTGGGGCGAGTCGGTCCGGCCAAAATACGCGCCATTTTCATCCCGAGCCAGCGCCCGCGACGACGCCTGCGGGAGTCACGCCCGCAGCCTTGGGTTGTTACTATTTTGCGCCGCGGCGCCAGCCCCATGAACACCTGCTGCTGATTAAGGTGTATCCGCGTTTCAAGTACGATTCCCTGGCCGCCGTGTCCGCGCCGCTGGAGCGTATCGCCGCGGCGGTCCACCAGGCGCTGGCGCCATGGAGCCGCGAATTCCGGGCGAACCTGACCGGCCGGCCCGTGCTGGCGGCTGATGAGATGCGCATCACCACCCACGACACGCGGTGGGCGGAAGTGGTGGCGATGTTGGTGGTGCTGGCCGGCCTGGTTCTGATGCTGCGATCTTTATGGCTGGCCCTGGCCGCCGGCCTGACCCTGACCATCGCCATTGCCTGGACTTTCGGCTACGCCACCGTGCTCGTCGGACGGCTGAATCTGCTTTCCAGCGTCTTCGTCATCGCGCTGATCGGCATTGGCATGGATTACCTGATCCAGATTCTGGTCCGCTATCGGCGCGAGGTTCGGCGCTACGAACGCCAGAGCGCGGTCTGGGCCAGGGTGTTCCGTTACGCCAGTCCGCCCATTCTTACCGCATGTGCCGGCGCCGCCGGGGCGTTCTTCGTGGCGGTGTTCACCAGTTTCCGGGGCGACGCGGAACTGGGCCTCATCGCCGGCGGCGGCCTGCTGTTATGCCTGCTGGCCGGCTACACGGTGCTTCCGGCCCTGCTGGTGCAATTTCCTCCCCGTTTGAAGATGGTCAACGCCAGCCGGCGCTACACGGACGATCGCCCCCCGCCGAAAGCCGGCTGGACAAACTTCGTCGGCTTGATCGTCTGGATGGTTCTGCTGGCGGAATTGTTGCCGCCGGCGCTACATATTCAATTCAATCCAAACTTACTGGATTTACAGGCGCCGGGTCTGCCTGCGGTGAAGCTGGTCCGCAAGATTCCGACCTGGCAGGCCGTGGTGCTTTCCCCTACGCTGGCCGGGCTGGCGCCTATCGCAGCGAAACTGGGGCCCGCCATGCGACAGCCCGGCTCGCCGATTCGTTCCGTGCACAGTTTGCTGGACGCTCAGGCGCGGCAGCGCTTTCTGGCCGGGCATGGTGCGATGCTGGCGCGCCTTTCCTGGCGGCGGCCCGGCGCGGTTACCGTGCCGGATTTGCACCGTATCGCACAAGCGGCGGAGGCTTTGGCCGCGGCCTGGTCGGCCCCAAATGTCGCGCCCCGGACTGGCGCCGCCGTGCAGAGGCTGCAGCAGCTTGGCAGCCGGCTTGACGCCGCCAGCGCGGCCCAGCGCCGCCAATTCGCCCGGCGGCTGACGGCCTGGCAGCGCCATTTCGTCCGGGGTCTGCACCGCTTCGTGCGGACCCTGACCCCGCCGCCCCTGAACCTCGCCCGTTTGCCGAAAGCCTTGCGCCGCCATTATGTCAGCGCCAACGGAACGTATGCCCTTTACATCCAGCCGCGCTATGATTTGTGGCATCAGGCCAACTTGCGGGCGTTCGTGCATTATCTGCAGGGCTGCGCCGGCCATCCCGGCCTGATCCCGGCGGGGACGGATTTAACCGGTATCGCCGTACAGTTGTACCACTCCACCGAGGCTATCCGCGGCGCTTTTGTCCAGGCGACGGTGATGGCGCTGGTCCTGGTGCTGGTGCTGGTATTTTTGGATTTCCGCCGGGTTGGCCAAACCTTACTGGCCATCAGTGTGCTGCTGCTGGGTCTGCCGATGTTGATCGGCATCATGGGGCTGCTGCATTTGCAGTGGAATTTCGCCAATTTCTTCGCCATGCCCATTTTAATCGGCGCCGGTCACGAGTATGGCGTATTCATGGTGCACCGCTACCGCGAGACACAGCATAATCCGCGCCGCGTCTGGCGTTTCTGGGATATCAGCGAACGAGCGCTGCTGTTGTGCGCTTTTGTGACGTGCAGCGCCTTTGGCTTTTTGGCCCTGGCCCGAGACCGGGGCATCGCCAGTCTGGGACTGGTGATGGCGATTGGCATTGGATGTATTTATCTATCCGCCGTTTTTGTGGTGCGGCCGTTGCTTTTGTGGCGTCTGGCCCGAAAGGGCGTGTATAGGTCGAAGTAGAAAAAAGCTCCGTGAGTGCTTTAATCCCGATAATCTCTGCGCTCTCTTTCCCGGCGGTTAATGACACATAACAAATCGGTTGACCGTACATAGATAGCCGCCGACTTGTCGGCGGTGGCGCCACCGGTTACTTCCGCAACGCCACGGGTGATAATCGTGGCGCGGTATTTTCAACGGACATCCCACCCCCGGCAAGGTCTCCAAAGGCGACTCCGCGATCCGCCGAAGATCGTCGTGGGCGACCAAACTATTCCGCCTCTGTCTCTGTGCGGACCGGGGGCTATATAACAAATTAGAAACGCCCTACCACCGTGTAGCGCCCAGGACCGACAAGGCGGATATAGCATCGTTTTGAACTGCGGCGCACTACCACCGCCGCTTTTCCATTGATGGAAACCACCGTTCCACGCACGCCCACCAGGGCATGCACCACCGATTTCGGCAAGGTCACCTTCAGCGCTTCGCCCTTTCCCAGAGCCTTGACGCGCACTACGATATCGCCTCGCGGCGTAGGCACGCGGCCAGCCGCCCAGAGCAAATCGCCCAGGTGAGGCACGATCGACGCTGTCGCAAAACCGCCGCTGGTCGGACGAACGCCCAACACATATTCCGTCAGCCAACTGGTCACGCCGGCGGACCAGCCATGGCACAAACTGTTGGAATAGGACCCAACCCCGGCCGGCAGCCCGCCGGAAGCGACGCCCGGAAGGTTCGTGGGGATGCGGCTGTCGGGGCCGTAGGTTTGCTGAAAGACCTCCCAGAAGGTAGTGGCGCCTTCCCGCAACATGCCGCCCCAATAGCGCCGGACAAAATTCAGAGCTTCCCGCGTCCGGCCTAAATCACCCAAAGCACTGATCACATAATAGTTGTAATACGGTGTGGCAATTTGCTTCCAGGCGGCGCAGTGCGGGCACAAAATCGTTCGATAAATGGCCCGGCGCTCTTGGGCGTTGGCCACACCGGAATAGATCGCCATGGCATTGACCTGCCGGGTGTCCGTAAACGTATGTGTTTTCGGATTGGTCAGGTTCCGCCGGGGCGCCGAAGAGGGCGACTCGACAAGGCGAGCCGCCGCGGCAATGCGCAGCGCCCAGCGTTGCCACCGCCGGGCATCAGCCCGGTCGCCCATGGCCGCCAGCAGTTCCGCGCCGCGCCGGGCAGCTAAACACGCATACAGATCCGTCGCCACCAACGGTGCGTTACCCGTCAGGGCGCCGGACCAATCCACAAAGCACCAATGCTTAAATTTATTGTCAAATTCACCGCGAGGATTGAATTGCAGTTTTAGATAGCGGAGGATGGAGAGCAACAGTTGACGTTGGGATTTCAGATAACCCAGGGCGCCGGTGTGACGATAAAAATCAGACAAGCCGACGATCCAGGCGCAGGAATAGCCGGGGATCCCGTTGACGTCGCTGACCGGCAGTTCGTTGGCCGGGCGGCCACCTTGCGCGTTTTCCCGCAGATCGCGCATGGTGCGCTGCATTAAAAAGTGATCCAGGAAGACATTGTTGATCACTTCCCCGGAGACCTGCAGGTCTCCCATCCACATGGCGCGATCGCGCTTGGGAGCATCCCAGATGCGCTGTTGCATGCATAGGTGCGCCGTATAGGCGCCCGTGTACCAGAGCTTCGTCAGCAGCGGGTCGGAGCAATCAAACGCCCCGCGATATTGCACTGGATAATAATCGAAATCCAGACGCAGCTGGCTAAGGTGAAACGGTCCCTGGCCGGTGAATTTAATCACGGCGTAACGGAAAGCGCTCCACGGCGTCGCGGCGGTGGAACCGGCGCGCAGCGACAGCAGATGCCAGCCACCCCAGGGACTATGGATCGCTTCGCCCTTGGATTCGCCGGTGCCGATAACCACTCCCGGCGCCCAGGGAAACGAAAAATCCCCGCCGTCGTGCGCCGTTTCCACACGGGATTTCCCCTGCCACAGAAACCGCACCCGCAGGGTTTTAACAATGCCGTAGGCGGGATCCCCGGCCAGCGCGGTAATCTGATTGACAGGGAATGAATATTGCCCCTGCCGAACGAGGTTTCGCACGATCGTCGTAACGTTGCGCGTCCGCGCCGGGTCACTCAACACGCCGTAAACGGCATGTTGAACCACGGGCGGCTGAACCGGGGCGATCGTGCCGCCCGCCGTGCCGCGAATTTCGATTCGCCCGGCCACTTCCTGGCCAAAATCCAGCAGCAGTTCCGGTGGTGTGGCCTGGCCGGTGGGATGAACCGTCACGTGAATGCGGCGGGCCGGCGCTAATCGACAGCGTCCGACATAACCCGGTCGAAGCCGTGTCCGGTTTGCAGCCGTCAACTGCCGCGGCACCGAAGCCAGTCCTTTAAAAGCAACGCGTCCGCTTAAGACTTGCACCTTCAAAGGCTGAAAATACAGATGCGCCAAATACGAGCTGCCACCAATCGGCCAAGGCGAAAGATTATTTCCCCATGCCCCCGCCCCATATCCGCCCACGACCGTCGCCGGCGCCCAATGCGAATCGTTAAAAGCGGATGACCTCCACGACGAGCCGTTGATCGTGGCGGCCACGCGCCAATGAGTGTCCGTTTTCAGCAGCGACTGACGACCTGCCAGCAGCCATAAGATCACACCCGCCGGCCCGCTGTCATTGTGCGCTTCAACGGCGAAAATATTCCGCCCGACCCGCAGGTCCCCGGCCACATCAAGTTTCCGCGGATGCGACCAGCGTAAAGGGCGCAACTGGTCGTTGGTCGCGGTAAGGCGCCGGCCATTCACAAATAAAATGAAATGGTTGTCCGCGGTGACATAAAGCGTGGCCACGCGGGGAACCACCTTCAGCGACAGCGCCCGTCGCAGATAAATGGTTTGGTTGTTGGCCACCTGGGCCGCCCAGATCCACACAGGCGCCGCCCGGCTGGCCAAGCGGCCCGCCAAGGCTTTAAGGGGCCGCGGCAAACCATAGGTGGGATCCAGGGTGGGCGGCTGAACGCCGCGCAGGTGCAGGGCGGACCAAGAAACGGATTTCGCCGCGGCCGTCGCCACTCCGGCGGATACTGTGCTTGCCGCCACCAGTACGCCGATCAGAATGCCGATCACTTTTCGTTGGTCAGCCCCACGCATATGTGTACTCCTCAAGCACCTGAAAGCCGTGATGCTATGGCGGTCTGGACGGGCTGTCAATTCGCCGAATCAGGACATCTAAGATCTTACCGAGGGAGGTATCGTCAAGCCATTTGCGATCTTACCGAAGGAAAGGGATGCAGATGGCAGGAGAGCGGCTGGCGCAAGCGCTGCGGAGGTATCGGAAACGTT
>JAJYFE010000228.1 GCA_021785435.1 Planctomycetota bacterium | reverse complement strand
AAGCCCGCGCCGAATGCGAATCTGCTCCCGGAAAGACCGGCCCCCACCAACCGCCCGCCCCCGGCGGCTCAGCTCAACGCGCGGTTACCCTCTTTGCGGAATCGCTGGGGCGCGCCGCGAAGCTTGACTTGGTGCGATAATTTTTCGGGGAGCGGAATCCCCGACGACGCTCAACCGCCAGTTCCCGGACACGGCGTCCCGCAGTCGCGATAGCCATCGGGATCCATTCCGAGGCCTCGGAATTCAGACGCATGGTTCCACTACCGCCCCCGGCTCCCCCCAAAATTGCCACACCCATGTTAAACCTATGAATACAAATCCCCCCCTTGACACGGCTAGGCCAATGATTTATACTATCTGGAGTCATAGAGAATCTTACGCGCTGGCGACAGTGAGCATTTGGTTCGCCTCGCGCTGAAGTGAGTCGTAGTGTTACCCGTGTGTGGAACCTTTTCCGGCAGTGGTGGGAGCCGCTCGGAAAAGGTTGCCAAGTGGTTTGATAGTGTGTCCGTTTCGCGCCGGCGGAAGGATCCCCATGGAGTCGGACACCGCCCATGGGATCGGCTATGTCTTCGCATCGCGCTGAATGGGATGGCAATGGTCAAACTTCGACCACTTGTCCATGCACCCCCGGCTCGCCGGCCGCGCCGGCCGCCAACGAAATCGTCGGTGCTTCCTCCGCCATCCGGAAATTGCGCGCCCTAATCGCCCGCGTTGGTCCGCGCGAGTCGACCGTGCTGATCCAGGGTGAAACCGGCACGGGCAAGGAGTTGGTGGCCCGGCACCTGCACCAGGCCGGCCGCTATCCCCACGGTCCCTTTATTCCGGTCGATTGCGCTACTCTCCACGATACCCTCATGGAATCGCAGTTTTTCGGCCACGTCCGCGGGGCCTTTACTGGCGCCGATCGGCAACACCAGGGCTTTATCCGCGCCGCCGACGGCGGCACACTTTTTCTGGATGAAATTGGCGATTTGAATCTCGCCATGCAGGCCAAGCTGCTGCGGGTGTTGCAGGAACGCGAGGTGGTTCCGCTGGGCGGCGTTCACGCCACTCCTGTGAATGTGCGCGTGCTGGCCGCCACCAATCACGATCTGGAACAACTGGTGCGGCAAGGCCGATTCCGCGAGGATCTGCTTTTCCGCTTGAACGTGTTGATTATCCGCACTACGCCATTACGTGAGCGCTGCGACGATGTCGCGCCATTGGTCGAACATTTTCTGCGCTGCTTTGCCGTCCGCTACCATGAGCCGGTGCGCCGTTGCACCCCCGAGGCGCTAGCGCTTCTGGAATGCCACTCCTGGCCGGGCAACGTCCGTGAATTAGGCAACGTCATTGAGCGAATGTTGGTGGGCACGCGCGATAATCCCTTGGACGCCGAGCACGTACCGCCAAGCCTCCTCCGGGGCGCTGGCCCGCCCGCCGTAGAAAAGGCCTCAGCCCGTGCGCGAGAGGGGGCTGGGCTTTACAGCGGCCCGCCAGCTCCGGCCCATCCACCCAGCGACGGAGCACCACGGCTCAATGGTGCCCCGCACGCCAGCGACGCGTCACGCCCCAATGGAACCAGGCCTCCCAGCACCGGAATTTATGCTGGTAAACTGCCAGCCATAGCCGCCGCGAAGGCTCCCATGAGGCTGAACGGCGCGGCCAGCGCGGGCCTGATTCCGCCTGTTACCACGCCGTTGGATCGCGTACAGGGCCAAATGGTTCTCGCCGCGCTCCGCGAAGCCAAGGGGCGCCAGGGCCGGGCGGCGCGACTGCTCGGGGTGGAGCGGCACCGCCTGTATCGGCTTATTCGCCGGTACAACCTGCACGCTTTCGCCCACCGCCATCGGGACCTCGCAAGCAACGGAAATGGCAATGGCCACGGCGACGACCGGGCTATTGCATCCCCTACGGCTCTAACCAAGCAGAAAACCCGCCCCAATGGCCGCACCAGCCCTCATGCAATCTATGCGGCAAGCATTAAGACAGTTTCAAAGGTCTGAAAACGCACGGTCATCCGGGTTTCGAGACGTTCTCCCGATGGCCATCCAATGCTGTCCGGAATTTGCTCGCCATTTCTGAATTTCTCGTCTCATCTTAACGAAACGTTAATCCGAAGTTCGGCGTAAAAACGGCCGATTTTTAGTTGTAAAGCCCGACGTAGAAAGGACTTAGGGATATTCTTGTGCCTTATTTTGTTCCCATGTAATAATTTTGCAGCACTTGACATAACTGGATGATGTGATATTATACTGGCCATGTACATCGACACTGTACCCAACCGGGGCTCCCCGCCGGCGATTTTACTCCGCGACGCCCGCCGGGAGGGCAAGAAGATCGTCAAACGCACCCTGGCCAATTTGTCGGCCTGGCCCAAGGCGCGCCTCGAGGCGCTGCGGGCCTTGCTGCACGGGGAAGCCCTGGTGCCGCTACGGCAGCTACTGCGGGTGCAGCGCTCGTTGCCCCACGGCCATGTGGCCGTGATCCTGCGGATGATCCGCCGCCTAGGGCTGGCCGAGTTGCTGGCGTCCCAGCCCTCCCGGCAGCGCGACTTGGTGCTGGCCATGCTCGTGGAGCGGCTGGTCCATCCCCGCTCCAAGTTGGCCTGCACGCGGCATTGGCAGGATTCCACCTTGGCCGCCGTTGGGGGTGGCCGACGCTGAAGTAGAGGAGCTCTACGGCGCCCTGGACTGGCTTTTGGCGCGACAGAGCCGCATCGAGCGGAAGCTGGCGGCGCGGCACCTGTCGGCGAATGGCCTGGTGTGTTACGACCTCACCAGCAGCTATTACACCGGCCAGCACTGTCCTCTGGCCCGCCACGGCCACGACCGCGATGGGCAGCACGGCTGGCCGATCATCGTCTATGGGGTGCTGACGGACCGGTACGGCCGACCGGCGGCGGTACAGGTGTATCCGGGCAACACCGGAGATCCCGCCACGGTGGCGGACCAAGCGGAAAAAGTCCGCGACCAGTTCGGCCTGTCCCAGGTCATCCTGGTGGGAGATCGGGGCATGCTCACGCAGGCGCGGATCGCAGCGCTGAAAAGCTATCCCGGGCTGGGTTGGATTTCGGCGTTGCGCAGTCCGGCCATCCGGGCCTTGGTGGACCAGGGGCATTTGCAATTGTCCCTGTTTGACC
>JAJYFE010000110.1 GCA_021785435.1 Planctomycetota bacterium | reverse complement strand
GCAGGCTCGCAAGCAAAGCTGGATCGGCCTTGGCATTCGGAGCGAGCTTGGCAGGGGCTGCAACGGTTTGGACTTTTCCGAAACCGCGGCTCGCTTCGGTTACAAGCGCGGCGACCAGCGTGGCTTGCTGATGCACGGCCAAAGCTCGCTGAGCCGTCTTTTGCGGGGCCGCAACCGCGCGGCTGCCGTGCCTGGCGGCAATGTCGGGAAAAATTCGTGCTGGCTTGGCAGCGATTCTAAGCCTGCTGCGGAAACCGGCCTTAGCGGCACTTCGATTTTCGATCCGTGTCTAACCGAACTGGTCTACCGTTGGTTTTGCCCGCCCAGCGGAACGGTGCTTGATCCGTTCGCCGGCGGCTCTGTCAGGGGCGTCGTGGCAAGCCGCCTGGGCCGAAAATATCTTGGCGTCGACCTGAGGCAAGAGCAGGTTCAGGCCAACCAAACACAGGCCGCGACAATCTGCCGCAGCGGCATCCAGCCGCGCTGGATATGCGGCGATTCAACGGACATAGGCCGCTTGGCCAAGGGCACGCAGGCCGATCTGCTTTTCACTTGCCCGCCCTACGGCAGCCTGGAACGCTATTCCGACGATTCGCGTGATCTGTCACACTTGAGCTGGCCGGCGTTCTGCAAAGCCTACCGCGCGATAATCCTGGCGTCGGCCCAACTACTGAAGCCTGATCGCTTCGCCTGTTTCGTGGTTGGCAATTTTCGGCGCGCGGACGGCGGTTACAACGACCTGGTGGCCGAAACCTGCCGGGCGTTCGAGGGCGCCGGATTGTCGTACTACAATGAAGCGGTTTTGATAACCATGATCGGCAGCCTGCCGCTGCGCGTCCGCAGCCAATTTTCATCCAGCCGCAAGTTGGGAAAAAGCCATCAAAATATTCTGATATTTGTCAAGGGCGATCCGCGCCGGGCAACCGCGGCTTGCGGTGAATGCGAGTTTGGAAATTTGGAAAACGAGCCGTTGCCGGGCGAACCTGACGACGGAAGTTAATGTGCCTGTTTTACAGGAGAACCAGCGTGGGCACGACTGAAAAATTCGCAGCCGGTTTTTCTGATCGGCTTGGGGCCGTCGGCGAGGCTGAACGGAAGCGCGAGGCCGAAGCGGCGGACCAGCGGTACTACTGGCTGAACATCCAAGCGCTGGCCGGCGATCCGCTGGCCCTGGATGAAACTGAGCGGCGACGTTTTGATCGCTTTTGCCGGGACGTCGGCAAGTCGCCGGACACGGTGCAGGGCGACATCGCGGCGGTGAAGCGAGCGCGCGAAGCGGAGCCCATCATCAGCCGCGCCGCGGACATCCGGCGCCAGCTGTCGCAGGCGGAACACAATCTTCTGCACCCTCCCGTTCTGTCGCCGCAGATGGGTCGCTTGTGCCTGCCTGGCTACCTGCGGGCGCGGCGCGGCGAGCTGGCGGCGGCGGAGGAAGAGGTTTGGAGGTTGGACGAGGCCGAAGGTGCGGTGGCTGATCTTGCTCGCCGTAAGGCGCCCCTGGGGCGTCAGCAGGTGATGTTGTGACGCTCGAAGAACAAGTAGCCCGTCGCCGCGCGGTCGCCCACCGGTTGGCCGTTGGCCATTTGATGGACGATCTGCGGCACGCCGGCTTGGACATCTACTGGGAAAACGGCGACGTCCCACGGTTATCCGATGGCCGGCTAACCCCCTGGCCAACTCTTGCCGCGCGGCATCCCCACCTTGCGGTGCGGCTGGCCGAACTCTTTGGCCCCGGCGGCGAGAAAACGGTATCAGCTGAAACCGAACCCCAGCTTAGGGCAAAATTGCCCGAAGCTGGAAAGGGCCAAACTCGCGACGTTCTCTCCGCCAAGGAACATCAGGGGCGGGTGCAGCCGGTTAGCGCAAATTTACGCCAACCGGAAAACGGTAGAACCAGTAAAATTCTCTCCAGCCGGTTCGGGTAAATTTATCGGGACCGGCGAAGGGTGAATTCCGTAATATTCTTGCCGCCAAGGCCGGCAGAAAGATCATGGCGATACGGCGCCAGGAAAGTCGAAAATCACTCCCGCCAAATTTGGCGGGAGTGATCCTGGGGATACCCGCAGCACTCTCTCCGCCAAGGAACGGCAGGCTCAAGCGGGGCCAAGCGAGGGTAAAGGTAAAAAGACCGGTTGTGCCAAATTTAGCACAAGCGCTCATGGCGAAACCGCGCCGGGAAAGTTGAAAAACACTTGTGGCAAATTTGCCCTAAGTGTTCATGGCCGAACCCGCAGCACTCTTGCCAGCCGGGCCGTGAACATCAGACCGGTTCCGCCAAATTTGGCGGAAGCGCTCCTGGCAAAACCCGCGACATTCTTGCCAGCCGGGCCGGGTATCCCACAGCAGCTTGCGAAAAGGCCAACAAATCCCCGTTGTCCCAAATTTAGGACAACGGGAAAATGGTAGAACCAGTAAAATTCTTGCCGCCAGGGCCGCGGTATCCCATAGCACCTTGCGAAAGGGCCAGCAAATCCCCGTTGTGCCAAATTTGGCACCACGGGAAAATGGTAGAACCCGCAGCACTCTTCCCCGTTGGGGCAAATTTGCCCGAACGGGAAAATGGTAAAACCCGCCCAAACGCCGGAAAAAGCCCCGTTCCGGCTTAAACCCCCAAAAACGGCTTGTTTAAACGCCCCCAGCTGCATTCCCGGCGGCCTGGTCGGCTCCGGGGCCGTTGAAAATAAGGCTCGACAACGGCCTTAGGCCTTATATCGCAGCAACTTGGGTTGGGCGGTATGAGGCCATGGTACGGCTTCATTAGATGCCCCTGGCCGCGTCCCCGGCGGCCTGGTCGGCTCCGGGGCCATTGGAAACCGGGGACTTGACACCAGGACCGCCATCACCTTGGAAAGCGGTCCCATTGCCCAGCTCTGGGGCCGATGGACCAAGGCTCGACAACGGCCTTAGGCCTTGCTAAAATGAAAGACGTGGAGATGCGAATATGCCAAACACTTTGACGGAATTATTGCGGCGGCGGTTAGGCGAGGTGGGAAGTTTAACCCGAACATCGGAAGCTACCGGGGTGAACATGGCGAGCCTATCAAAGTTTTTCCGGGCCAAACAAACCCTACAGTTGAACTCCGTTGACCGCTTACTCGGATACCTCAACATTGAATGCCGCGCGGTGCGGCGGAAAGCGTAGGTGCGTCTATGGCTGGCTTAAGCGAATACGGCGACGGCTTAAAGCGGATCGGGTTTAACCTGGAGGCCAACGGGGCACGCCAGTTTATCCGGCTTGGGGCGGTAGACCGGCGGACGGCGGAGGAGGCCCGGCTCCGGATCGGGAAGCTCATCGCGGCCAAACAACTGAACATCAGCATTGACCCGGAAACCGCGGCCTGGCTGGCCCATACCTCGGAGGAACTGCACCGGCGGATCGCGGCCACGGGGCTGGTCCCGCCGCGCCAGAAGGCGGCGGTTGTAACCGTGGAACAATTGACCGGGCGGTTTGAGGCCATGGTATCGAGCACATCCAAGCCGGAAACCCAGCTTTTCTACGGCCATACGCTCCGCAACCTGAAAGACTTTTTTACCCCCAGCAAGGCGCTGGAAACAATCACCGCCGCCGATGCGGATACGTACCGGGGTTGGCTACAGAATAATCAAGGGTTAAGCCTGGCCACGGTTAACCGCCGCGTGATAGCGGCCAAGACGGTATTTCAACGGGCGGTACGCTGGGACCTGCTGGTGAAAAACCCCTTTGAGGATGTACGCGGCGGGAGTCAGGTTAATGAGGCCCGCAAGGCCTTTGTCCCGCCGGCGGATATCGCCAAGGTACTGGAAGCCTGCCCCGATACCGAATGGCGCTGCCTGGTGGCCCTATCCCGTTACGGTGGCCTGCGGATGCCATCCGAGGCCGTCGGTTTAACCTGGCAGGACGTGGATTGGGATAAGGGCGTGCTGCACGTCCGAAGCCCGAAGACGGAACATCATGCCGGCGGTGGTTCGCGCTTTGTGCCCTTGTTTCCCGAACTACGCACGGCCTTGATGGAAGCGTTTGAGTTGGCGGAGGAGGGCGAAACCCATGTTGTCCCGCGTTGCCGGGATGGCAAGGTCAATCTACGCACCACGTTCGAGAAGATTATCCGCCGGGCTGGCCTGACGCCCTGGCCCCGGTTATGGCATTCCATGCGGGCGAGCCGGCAAAGCGAGCTTATGGCGGAATACAGCCTTACCACGGCTTGCCGTTGGCTTGGCAACAGCCCCGCGGTGGCCGCACAGCACTACGCCATGACGATCAACCGGGATGCGGACCTGCAACGGGCGATTGTCGCCGCAGCGCCCCCGGAACCAGGCGCACCAAAAGGCGCACCATCGGCGCACCAAAAAGCGCACCAGCAAGGGCGGGCGCTGGTGTGCGGCGTTGTACCGGATGATAAGAAAACCCTTGATAATAGCGGGTTTTCGCACAGTGATGCACAAACTGATACATTGACGCATGTAGATAAGATGGGCGTTGTAGGACTCGAACCTACGACCTTACGGGTGTGATCCGTACGCTCTAACCAACTGAGCTAAACGCCCGCAGCAGATCCAACTATACCGCGCAGCAGGCCGCAGGCCAAGAGGGCCGGTTCCTGCCAGAACGGCGGGCTGTGGCCGTCAATTGTGATTCATAGCGTAGGTCGAAGATCCGCACCGGTGGACACACTCTCTGGACCAAAGTTCCTTTATAGAAAACGCGTCTGACCCGCATAGGCATCGCGAATGGTTCAACAATCAGCTTCCCTGAACTGGGTACACCTCCCCACGGTCCAAAGCCTGCCGCTGCAATGCGGTTGGCTCAGCGTGCTTGATAAACCTGGCCACCGCAGTCCTTTTGTCATTGCGTAGCTCACAATGGTTTCGCGTAAGCGTCGCCAGGCCCTTGAGCAGAATCGCAAAACCCTGCACCGGCAAGCCTGCGGCCTTCTTCTGCGTAAGCTTTTTCAGCTTGGCCGATGGTGCGGCCTCGG
This sequence comes from Planctomycetota bacterium, assembly GCA_021785435.1. GTDB lineage: Bacteria > Planctomycetota > Phycisphaerae > WQYP01 > WQYP01 > JAKCCC01. The sequence goes on along the minus strand of JAJYFE010000110.1, from coordinate 10,620 downwards.
CCTTGGCCACTGGGTCGCGGGTTTTACGAAGTTGGGGCAATTCCTCCTCGGCATACAGCCCTTCGGCCCAGGCATTTCGCAGGTGATGTTGCAGATAATACGCCAGCATGCACATGAAAAAGTGCCCGCGGACACGCGTCGGCTCGCGCAGGTATATCGGACGAATGAGCATATCCACGCTTTTGAGGCAGCGAAACGCTCGTTCCATGCGGGAAAGTCCTTGGTATTGCCGCAACGCATCTTCCCGGGAGAGCTTATCCGCCGGCTCGTTGGTGCGGATGCTGTATATGCCATCCAACTGCTGTTCCTGCTCCATGCTTTGGCTGTTGCGTTGGAAGGTAAAATGCCCCTCGGCCATGTCAAAGATGAAAGGCTTGGCCACCTTGTACTGGTTTTTTGGCCTGGCCTACGCTCTCGGCAATTTGTCGGGCCGTAAGGGGTGTGGTCCTATGGCGTCGTACGCTGCGGCGGATGCGTGCGAGGTGCTTTTCGGTGGACGCAAGCAGGTCTTCCCGCTTGCGGCGAGGTTCCTGGCAGAGTTCAAGGTTGAAGCCGGCCACCAAACGCTCATGGGGAAAATCCAGGCTGTGAATCTCGGCGAGATTCTGCAGGTCAAACCAGGATGGCTCTAATGCCCTTTCCCGCGTCAGCTTGGCAATAGCGCTGTTGCGCAAAGCGCCAATTCAGCCGAATTCCGGGTGATCTTTCCACTCGTCAATGTGGGTTTGCGTAATGGCCCCACGATCGCCCACCAGCGTTATATGCGCCAGGCTAAAACTCTTCCTGAGCTTCTGCACCTGGTCGTTAACGGTGCTGGGTCGGCGATATTGCCCGAATAAACCTGCATCGCCACCGGACACCTCTGATCATTGGCCAGCAGCCCATAGACGATGCTGGGAAACCTGGTCTTGCCGTCGCGGTCATGCCCGAAGGCGGGCAAGGGGCAATGGCGGCCTGTGTAATAGAAACTTGACAGGTTATAGTACACGTGGGCGTTATCCTGCAGGTGGCGCTCGGCCAATCGCTTTTCGATGGTGGGCTGGCATTCCCGCAACCATTCGGGGGCTACCGCCAAATGTTGTGGACGGGCGGTCTCAGGCGACTAGCGTTTTCATTCCATCCTCATATTTAATACGGTCCTGCGCCCGTAAAATGACGCCACTGGATCGTATAGACTTTCGGTAAGGAAAGGATCGGAAGTCGAATGAAGAAGAAGCGATTCAGTGAAGAGCAGATGGTGGCGATTCTGCGTGAAGCGGATGCTGGCGGTAAAACGGTCGTGGATATATGCCGGACCCATGGCATCAGCGACGTGACGTTTTACACGTGGCGACGGAAGTTCGGCCAGATGTCGGAGGCCGCGGTGAGACGATTGCGTGAGTTGGAAAAGGATAATGTGCGGCTCAAGCGGCTGCTGGCCGAGCGTGACCTGGAGGTCGATGTGCTCAAGGAGTTCCTACAAAAAAAGTAGCCACCGCCGCGGAACGCCGGCAGGCAGTGAGGTTTCTGATCCGGCGGAGGTTGTCCCGGCGGCGGGCATGTAGTCTGGTGAGCACGAGTCGTCGTTGGCTGGCCTACCAGCCACAAGGGGAAGATACGGCATTGGTGCGACTGCTGTGCGACCTGGCCCGGCGTTATCCATGTGACGGCTACCGGATGCTGCACCAGCGGATCCGGCGGCAGTGGATGCTCCACGGCCGACAGGAAAGGTTGAATGTGAAACGAATTCGGCGTTTGTGCCAGAAATACCGTCTCACACTACCCCGCAGAAAGCTGCGCAAACGCCGTGGGCAGGGCACTCGAACACCCTGCCGTGCGCTATATCCCAATCATGTGTGGGCGTATGATTTTGTCTTTGATGCCACAGACGACGGCCGAAAACTCAAACTCCTCACGGTGGAGGATGAATACACTCGACAGGTCCTGGCATTGGAGGTGGGACGGCGTATGAACGCCACCACGGTGGCCCAAACGCTTCTGCGACTGTTCAGCCATTACGGAACACCGCCATTTGTCCGTTGCGATAACGGTCCGGAGTTTATCGCCAAGGCCCTGATCCGGAGGCTTCAGCAGGCGGGGGTTACCTGCCGGCACATTGATCCTGCAAGCCCCTGGCAGAACGGAACCAACGAGCGGTTTAACGGAACATTGCGCCGCGAGTGTCTGGATATGGAAACATTCGGAACCTTGGCCCATGCGCAGGCAATCTGTCGGCTCTATCGTCGGCAATACAATCGAGAGCGTCCGCATTCCAGCCTGGCCTACCTGACTCCGGACGAGTTTGCCGCACGCGGCGCAGGGGCGGGTTCTTCCACCCGCCCCCGCACCCCCACCCGGCCTTGCAACTCTCTTCCCTCCTGCCGTGGGGCGGCCCGAGCCAAGCCGAATCCCCGCGCCCACTACGCCTTGTTAAATGAACAGACTATACGAGTGAATTAATGTTAATGTGTGCGAAACCTATACGTTCAAGTGGGATCATAAATGGGGGCTGGACAGCCGCTCCTTGATGAGCGCACCCGGCGCATCCTGGCGGCCAACGAGGCGGTGGGACTGGGTTATGGTGGGGTTTCCCGGATACACCGTGCTTGTTGGCTTCTCGCGGAAGACCATCAGCAAGGGGACTCGTGAGATTGCGGCTGGAGAGGCCCTGCCTCCGGGGCGTATCCGTCGTCCGGGCGCGGGACGCAAGAACCTGACGCAAGCCGATCCCTCGCTGCTGACAACGTTGGAGAGTTTGATTGACGGCGGAACCCGTGGTGATACGGAGTCTCCTTTGCGATGGATATGCCAAAGCACACGGACTCTCGCTGCCGAACTCAGTAACCAGCGGCATCCGCTCAGCTAGGTCAAAGTTGGCCAACTCCTGCATGCGCAGAACTATAGCCTGCAAAGTAATCGCAAACTGGAAGAGGGGCGGGATCATCCGGACCGGGATGCTCAGTTTCGCTATATCAACAATTGCGTGTAACCGTTCACGGGCCCAGGCAGTTCGGCCGCCGTAACCCGTCGTTGCGGTGTAGTCGCCCGCGGCGATCTCCGGGTTATGAACCAGAGACCGCGAGTGCCTCATAGCCCCAAGGTCGCCGTGGGCGACTAAACTGCAGCGCGGGGTCGGGTTCGTACCCCAATCCCACCACCGGTAAACCGGCGGCTATATGCCAATTCGAAACCCTGCGGCCGACAAATCGGCGCCCCTATCTGCGACGCGTGGCCCCGGTCCCATATAGCCGCCGACTTGTCGGCGGTGGTATCTGCGTTGAATACACGCCCCCCTTTTTGTACCCCGCCACCGGGTTCGTGCCGGCACCCCAGCGCCGGTAAACCGGCGGCGTAACTGTTCACAGGCCTGAACCTGGCCCCGCGCTGATTCCGATGACCATCGGGCGGGCCATGAGGTACGCGCGTTTCTTAGTTCATAGCCCGGAGTCCCGGCGCGCCGGGAACGGGCGTGGCCGCACTTGGCGCCCCCGCCCGTGAACGATTACGTGAACTTGATTGCCAAGACGACTACGGCGAAAGGACTGAAGGTGACGTGTCGGTTAGATCGCCACAAATATCCGGCCGGCAGAAAAGTCTCCGATCAGGAGATGCGCCGCGTAAACTTAAGGCGTAATCATTTTCATGGTGATTGGAACTACGTCATCGCCCCTGATCGTTAAACCATACTTGATACCTTCATTTATTACCGCTGCCTAACCCAAGCTAAACACCTGGATGGCCAAACGCCGGCCCCTGCGGGCAGGATGCCCACGCTACGAGGGCCGGCTATTGTGGGGCGGCCTCTCATGCCTGCTGCCGACGCCTGCGGAGGATGAAGATATGGGGGCAATGTCAATTGGCGGGACTGGCCTGCGGGGACGGCAGACCTGGAGGTCTGCACCGGTGCGATGGAGAGCAGATTTGAGTCGGAGAGGTGGAAGCCGTCGCCACGCCGATGTTCCGGCGTGTAGTCGAAGGTAACCGCGTTGCCGCGAGGCAGGGTGGCAAGCAACTCGCCCCGTCCGGTTTGGGGGTAGGGGAGGCCGGAATCAACCGGCCTTCCCTACCCCGATCCAGGACACCGCCGAACTGGCGGTCAGTGGGTCACACGTATAACGGTTCACCAATCGTTTACGCTGCCATCGGGATTAAAACTCCGTTGAATGATTTCCTGCTGAAAGGGGTGCTTTGCAAGCTCCTTTTCATTGATTTCGATACCAAGGCCCGGATGTGTACCCGGCCGCACAAGTCGGCCCGCAGCTTCCACGATAAAGCTTTCACTAACCACATCATTGCGCCAAGGAACATCCTGATGCACGCTTTCACAGATCAGATAACCGGGTGTCGCCAATCCAAACTCGAGGCTCGCCGCGGTACTCACGGGACCTTGGGGATTATGCGGCGCTAATGTGACGCGGTAGGCCTCGGCCATCGCGGCAATGCGCCGAGCTTCTGTGAAGCCGCCGCAGTGAGTAATATCGGGCTGCAACACCTGGCAGGCGTGCTTCTCGAGCAGTTCACGAAACGGATGTTGGCTGATCAGGCGTTCACCGGTCGCGATCGGAGTGGTCGTGGCGCGCTGGACCTCCGCCACGCCGTCGATATTCTCGGGCCAGCAGGGTTCTTCGAGAAAATAGAGACCAAAGGGTTCGAGCGCGTGGGCAAACTGCACGCCCATGGCGGGCGACGGGCGGGCATGGCAATCGACCATGATGTCGATGTCATCCCCCACGGCGTCGCGCATGGCGGCGACACACGCCACGGCGTGGCGGATTGGACGACGCCCCTCCAAGGGCATGGTGGAGGGGACGGCCATGCTCTTGAAGGCGGTAAAGCCGTCAGCTACCGCCTGCCGGGCGAGATCCGCGAAGCGTTTGGCGTCCGTGGTGGGGGTGCCGTAAAAGTCTTCCAATTTGCCGCCGCCGAGGTGGCAGTAAAGGCGGATATAGTCACGCACCGGGCCACCCCAGAGTTGGTGACAGGGGACGCCGAGATGTTTACCGAGGATGTCCCACAAGGCCAAGTCGATACCGCTGATAGCGGTCCCGCGCACAATACCATGGCCATGCCAAAAGTGCTGCCGGTACATCATCTGCCAGAGATGTTCGATGCGCCGAGGATCTTCTCCGAGGAGCAGTTGGCTGAGATCCTCCACCGCCCCAACCACAGCGCGCGTGTGCCACTCCAGCGTGGCTTCACCCCAACCCCAAAGGCCGTCCTGGTCGGTGCGGACCTTAATGAAAATCCAGTTGCGCATTCGAGCGTGGCAGACATGCGTTTCGATGGCGGTAATTCTCACGATCCGTGAACTCCTCGGATGAACATCAACCCTGATTTGACATTCTATAGGATATGGCTAGAATAGCAATGGTGTCGCAGGAATCGCTTACACGATGGTTCGCCTTCTCCACGGTCAGCATCTTATTATCAGCGGCGGCCTTGGTGATATCGGCCGAGCCGTCACTTTGCTGCTCGCTGCACAAGGCGCGGCGGTGACGTTGAGTGACTTGCGATCCCAAGCGGAGGCGGAGCCACATGTGGCCGCACTGCGCGCCCACCATATCGCGGCACGTTACGACCAAGTGGACGTTTCCGATGCGGAAGCGGTAGAGCGTTGGGTCAACGCTGTTGCAGACGGCTCCCTCGGACCGCCGTCGCTGGTGGTACCCAATGCGGCGGTGGTAACCGTCCAGCCTGTCCTCGAACTGAGCCTGGACCGTTGGTCCCGCGAGTTGTCCATCAATCTCACCGGCGCCTTCGCACTGGCCCAGGCGGCGGCGCGCCGGCTCGTCCAAACGCGCCGTTCTGGACGGATTGTGTTTATCGGTAGCTGGGCCGGTCACCGGCCACACCGGTCGCTGGCCGCCTACTGCGTGGCCAAAGCGGGGCTGCGCATGCTCATGCGTCAGTTTGCCCTCGAGCTCGCCGACCACGATATTCTCGTCAATGAGGTTGCACCCGGATATGTTGACGCTGGTCTCAGTGGGCAACTTTTCGCCCGGAACCACGGTGCTCGTAACCGGTCAATCGCCCAGGTGCCCGTTCATCGACTAAGTGAGGCAGCGGATGTCGCACGCGAGGTCTTGCATTTTTGTGACCCCGCTACGCGATATCACACCGGAGCGGTCAGCCTTATGGATGGCGGCCTTTCCCTATTGTCGGGAGCGAATCCATGAACGACTGGCACCCTCGCGACTTTATCGGCCACATTGGTGTCGCCCGCCGTGACATCACGCCTCCTACCGGTATCTATACTGGCAACTGGGCCGCGGCCAAAGGCCACATCGCTCAAGGAATCCACCGCCCGCTAAGCGCCACCGTGCTGACCCTTCAGGAAAATGAACGCACCAATCCGCTAGTCCTTATCGCCGTAGACCTCGGCTGGTGGAAGAACCCATGGGACGAACGTCTGATCCGCCACGCTCTTCTCTCCGCGCTGGCTCTGGACGAGGCGCGCCTAATGATTGGCCTGTCTCATACGCATGCGGGACCGGCGATCTGTATCGATGACGCCCACCAGCCCGGCGGCCAGTTTATCAAGCCCTATCTCGACCACGTCGCGGCACAACTGCTGGCGGCGACACGTCGCGCCGTTGACACCGCCCAGGGCGCCTGCCTTCACTGGCGTTATGGCCAGTGTAATTTGGCAGCGGTTCGCGACCTGCCCGCCCTTGGAGCCCCGCAACGTATGTTGGTTGGTTACAATCCTCAGGTCGCACCAGATACCACGTTACTGGTGGGACGTGTCACGCGCCAAGCAGACGGCGTCGTTGTGGCCACTATTGTGAACTATGCTTGCCATCCCACGACACTGGCCTGGGACAACGCGCTGGTGTCACCGGACTATGTGGGAGCCATGCGTGAACTGGTTGAAGCCGCTACCAACCGGGCGCCGTGCCTGTTTCTTCAAGGAGCTTCGGGCGATCTGGCTCCCGCCGAACAGTATACCGACGACGTGGCTGTCGCCGACCGCCACGGTCGGCAGCTTGGCCACGCTGTTCTCTCGCAGTTGGAGGCCATGGGACCACCCGAGATGGAGTTAGCGTACACCGGGGCGCTGGAATCCGGCGCTTCACTGGCTCTCTGGCGAAGGAAACCCGCACCCGGCCGGGGCCTGTTGGCGGCCGAGTGTCGCGCCGTCACACTACCGTTAAAAAAACTGCCAGCGGTTGCGGAATTAGCCGCGACACTTGCCCACTGCGCTGATCCAGTCCAAGCGGAGCGTCTGCGGCGGAAATTGCACATCGTACGCGCGGTGGGGGACGGACCAACCTACCACCTGCCCTTTTGGATCTGGCGCGTCGGCGACGCCCTGATTATCGGCCAGCCGAGCGAAGCCTACAGTCTCTTCCAGCGCTGCCTGCGCACCCGCTTCGTAGAACGCCCCGTCGTGGTGGCCAACCTCGTGAACGGCAGCAACGGCTATCTGGTCCCCGCCGATCGCTGCCACGACGGCCTCTATGCGTTCTGGTCATCGGTTTTTGACACGGGGGCTTTTGAGCGGCTGTTGGACCGTTGCCTCGTGGAAGCCGCGGCGTTGCTTGACCGCAGCGGGCCGGTCACGCACGCGGCCGCGCCCCCTGCCCTCCTGCCCTGCCACGGCGATAATCAGGAGCCAGCACCGCCCGCTCAGTTCGCGCCGACTCGGCGGACAACCAACTGATGCTGCTCCACGCCACCGCGTCGTAAATATCGATGGGATTGGCGATTTCACCGCGAACCGCGCCGACAAAATCCTCCAGCACGAAAAAATCGCCTCCGCCGTGACCGGCGGCACGGGCTTGGTCACCGGACTGTCGCCAACGCGGATGCTCAAAGCGATCCGCATATTGCCACAATGGTTCAAACCGCCTGAGGTCGCCGCCGTGGACATCCGCTTGCTCCGCGCCGCATGACGGATTCGCCTCTGCGCTTATTGCATCCAGCCACACTAACGGCGGCTCATCCGGCACGGCTGCGGTACGGTAACACCCGCGTGTCCCCTGCAGCTCATGGCTATGCATATGATGTGGCCGTGCGGATGACGTGTCAGTGCGTAGATGAATTACCCGTCCCTTGCGGGTGCGCAGCAGGCACGAGGCGCCGTCGCCGCGGCGCCAATAATCCACAAGCGCCCCGGGGTGGCGCTCGCCGAACCGCCGCTGTACATAATCCGCCATGCAGAGGCCTGGCGTGGCGAGGCTGTAGACGGACTCAAGCGCATCCTGCCGCCCCAAAGCCAGCCACTGTGCTATCGGTCCCAGGGAATGGGTGGGATAGTAGTTGCACCTCGGCATCTCGTGCGCCAGTTGCCCGCGCCACGTCAGCGCGCCGTCCGCCTCAAATTTCAATCCACGACAGTCGTGCAGATACATTCCCTCGGCATAGGTCAGCTCTCCGAAAACACCGGCGTCGATCATGCGCTGCACCATCATGTGCTCGCGACGGTAACAATAATTCTCCGCCATCATGTATAGCCGGCCGGTGCGCTCAACTGTCTTAATCAGTTCTTCGGCCTCTTGGGGGTTAAGGCAAGCCGGAACTTCACTTAACACGTCGCAACCGGCGCGCATAGCCGCGATAGCTTGTTCCGCGTGTACCTGCATGGGGGTGGCGATAAGCAAAGCGTCACAGACCCCGTGGCGCAGCAATTCGTGCCAATCGCCGAACAGGGCAAGGTCAGGCTGGTTCTGGCGCCACCGGTCCCGCACCTCCTCCTTGGGGTCGCACACGGCGGTAAGCTGGACACGGTCTTTCAGATGGGCCAGGGCGCTGCTGAAATTCGAGCCGCGTCGTCCACCCACCACGCCCAATCGCACCAATCGTTGTCCCCCCGGCATGCTTCGACCTCCTTGGTTGGCTAGGCGACTTGTGATTGATGACGGTGTAGCTCCGTCAAGGCCCTGATCGGCTCGGCCAACCATCGTTCCGCTGCGCCGTGCTGTTCCGCGGACAGGCCAAGCGAGCCCAGGACCGTTCGCCACCGCTGCCTCTGGTTTTCGTGAACCAGCAGCGGTGTAAAGCCAAGTTTTAGATACACCTTGATGGCGGCTAAGCGATAATCGTCGGTCTCCAGCAGGGCGGAGGCAAACCCTTCGCTGACATGTTGCTGGAGCGCCGCCACGCTGGCCCACATCCCCAGCCGCCGCCCGCGATGATTGGGTAACGCCCCTACCATGTGCAGATATCCCACCGTGGGGCCGTAGCGCGCGTCGTGCCACGCTGTGGCGGTGGCCACGGGCAGCCCCTGAAACGTCACGAATTTAACGCGTTCCTCTCGAAAAACGGCTCGGCTACCGATTAGCTGCTGAAAAGTGCCTGTGAAATCCTTCTCGAACGAGGCGCTAAGGATCGCTTCCCACGCTTGCTCGTCGCCCGGGCGGAAATGCCGCAGACCATACCCGTCGTCCAGCTGTATCGCCGGCAGACCAGCCAAGTGGCCCCGGAACATCGCCAGCTGCGGCTCCATTCGTGCGATTGCCATTGCCAGTCTCCTCTAACTCCCGCGGCTGGATTCATTCGCGGTGGGCGCATACTTGAATAACTTCGTAAGCACCGGATGGCGGTAACGGAGATGATCCCGCAGCGCCTGATCGGCGCCCTCCCGGTCGCCGGCGAGCACGGCCCGTAAAATACGCTCATGCTGGCCGACCGTTTCCACCGCGGCTTTCGGATCATCTCCTTCCCACATGAATAACAGATCGAAATAGGAACCGTGGCGTTCAAAAAAGTCACTGATATAGCGGTTGCCCGCTCGCTCGATAAAATAGCGGTGCAATCGATTATCAATCCGCGCCGGGCAGCCGGAACGGCACGGCACGCCATTGCCAGCTAACATGGTCCGCAACCGCTCTGCCTCCAGCCGGTCCCAGGCCAGTTGCAACGCACGCCGTTCGAGCGCCTCGCGTGCTTCAATGAAGTCATCGAGATCCTTTTGCTCCAGGGGTCGCACACGCCACCCGCGGCGCGGCACATGCTCCAACGCGCCCTGCCCCACCAGGCGCTGAAACAGTTCCCGAATCATAGTGGTGCTGACCCCAAATTGCTTGGCCGTGGCCACCTCCCGCACGAAACTCCGCTCACCCCGCAGACTCTTTTCCACCAGGTAGCGAGCCACGCGCGTCGCCAAGTCCGGCCCCTCCGGCCTGGCCTTTCCATAGGTGCTCGCCATTCTTTTTCCCCGCGCGCGACGCTGTAAAGAAGCGACGGGGCGTAGCCGCCCCATCCCCATCTTTTGAACCAAACCGTCTCGGTAGAGCCGAGCCAATGCGGTGCGCACGGGGCGCGTACTCGTGCCGTAATGAGAAGCCAGGCTCTCAAGCCTCAGCTCGCACGGTAGTGGCGTGCCCGCGAGGATTCGATTCGCCAAGTCATGTGTGATCCGGTCGCTTAACGTCACTCTTGCATTATCCAACGTAGACTATAGAATATCAAATGGGTACGATCATTCCACCGGGGATACCCCGTGGCCACGGGGTATCGTCCCGGCCATGCATCCCACATCACGGCGTCATCTAACACCTGTTTGGATCCTACAGGGAAACCGGGGCTTCCACCATGCGAAAATCCAGCTCCAACGGCGGGGGACACTCGCGCCGCACCCGCGAGCGAAGGGCCGCATCGACCACTCCGCCGTGCGTCGCCGCCAACCGCTGTTCCAGC
>JAJYFE010000004.1 GCA_021785435.1 Planctomycetota bacterium | reverse complement strand
GGGTCCCTCGTACCGGATCACCACCACATCGCCGGCTTTCACTCGCCCCTCAAGAATGCCAGCCGCGGCGGCCTCTTCCGATTCAAAAATGTTGGCGGGGCCGCGGAACTTCATCATGTGGGCCGCCACGCCGCCCGTCTTCACCACGGCCCCGGCCGGAGCCAGCGAGCCGAACAGTATCGCCAAGCCGCCCTGTTGCGAATAGGCTTTCTCCAGCGGGCGGATCACGTCGGAATCCCGGACGCTGGCGCCGGCGATATTTTCGCCGAGGGTCCGGCCGGTGACGGTCAGGCACGCGGTGTTGAGCACACCCGGTTTCTGGTTGATCGTTTTAAGAATGGCGGAGATGCCGCCGGCTCGATCCAGATCCTGCATGTGGTGCACACCGGCCGGAGCGACTTTGCATACATGCGGGACCCGGGCGGCGACCTCATTTAAGTGCTTCAGCTCAAACGGACAGCCCGCTTCAATCGCCACGGCCAGGGTGTGCAGCACGGTGTTGGTTGAACCGCCCATGGCCATGTCCAGGGCGAAGGCATTTTCAAACGCCTCGCGCGTCAGAATATCGCGGGGGCGGATGTTCTTCCGCACCAGATTGACAATCGTCGTACCCGCCGCGCGAAACAGTTCGTCGCGCCGGGGATCTGTGGCCAGGATGGTTCCGTTGCCGGCCAGGGCCAGCCCCAGGGCTTCGCAGAGACAGTTCATGCTGTTGGCCGTGAACATGCCCGAACAGGAGCCACAGGTGGGACAGGCGTTGATCTCGATTTCCTTAAGCTCGGTTTCCGTCACCGCACCCGCGGACAGCCCCCCCACGCTTTCAAAGACGCTGATCAAATCAATGACTTTGCCTGTGGACGGTTGTACCCCGGCGGACATCGGCCCGCCGGAGACAAACACCGTAGGAATATTCACCCGCGCCGCGGCCATCATCATGCCCGGTACGATTTTGTCGCAATTGGGTATGCACACGACCCCGTCGAAACAATGGGCGCGGAGCATGGTTTCCACGCAATCCGCGATCAGTTCACGGCTGGGCAGGGAATACTTCATGCCCAGGTGACCCATGGCAATGCCATCATCCACCCCGATCGTGTTGAATTCAAACGGCACGCCGCCCGCGTCACGAACCGCCTGCCGAACTTTGCGCCCCACCACATCCAGATGGGCGTGGCCGGGAATAATCTGCACAAAGCTGTTGGCCACGGCGATGAACGGCTTGTCCCAGTCGGATTCATCCCGGATCACGCCGGTGGCGCGAAGCAGGCTGCGATGTGGAGCACGAATGGCTCCGCGCTTGATGGTGTCACTGATCGCCATGGAAATTTCCCCGTCGGGCCAACCAGGCATTTTAAATCGTTTGCAAAACGCCCACAAGCCAGGCCCGGCTTATCCCGGGCACGGGCGCACGCAGTTGGGCACGCCGCTCGGACGGCGGTTGGCGCCAGAGCGGGTCAGGTGGCTTGGGTGCGATACCACGCGATGGTCTTTTTAAGACCATCCTCCAGCGTGGTACGGGCGCGAAACCCGAATTTTTCCAAGGCTCGACTGGTGTCCAGGCAGCGCCGCGGTTGACCATCGGGTTGGGAAAAATCCCAGCGAATTGGCCCGGTAAAATCACAGAACCGGGCGATCATTTCGGCCAGCTGGCGGATCGTGATTTCCTGACCCGAGCCGATGTTCACCGGCTCCGGCTCGTCGTACTTAAGCGTAGCCTGGACAATGGCCGCGGCTGCGTCCTGCACATATAAAAATTCGCGCGATGCCGTTCCGGTGCCCCACGCCACAATATGGTCGGCCCCGGCTTGCCGCGCTTCGACGCATTTGCGGATAAGGGCCGGAATCACGTGGGAATCCCGCAGGTCAAAGTGATCGCCCGGACCATACAAATTCACCGGTAACAGGTAGATCGCATTTAAGCCGTACTGCCGCCGATAGGCCTGGCACATCACGAGCAGCGCCTTCTTGGCGATGCCATAAGGAGCGTTGGTTTCTTCCGGATAGCCGTTCCAGAGCTGCTCTTCGCGGAAAGGAACCGGCGTGAATTTCGGATACGCACAGATCGTGCCCACCTGGACGAACTTGCGCACCGGCACCAGGCGGGCCGCTTCCAGCAAATTCAATCCCATGGCCAGGTTGGCGTAAAAATACAGGCCGGGGTTGGCCCGATTAGCGCCGATTCCGCCGACCCGAGCGGCCAGATGAATCACCACCTCGGGGCGCAGTCGCCGCATCAGGCGTTCGACCTGGTCCTGGCGGGTCAGATCGCAATCGGCGTGGCGGGGCGTGAGCAGGTCGCCCTCCGCAATGCCTTGTGCCGCCAGTTCCTGCCGGACAAATCGTCCGAGAAATCCATCTCCGCCGGTAATTAAGCAGCGCATTGGCAACTCGACATTCCTGACCCGCGGCTATCCCGAGGCGGGCCCAGGACGGTGATCCTGCAGCAGTTTTTCCTGCCGCGCTAATTCCAGGTCATGGGTGACCATCATCTGGGCCAGTTGTTTTAAATTCACCCGGGGCTTCCAGCCGAGATCGCGGGTGGCCTTGCCGGCATCGCCAAGCAGGATATCCACCTCGGCCGGGCGCAGGTAGCGCGCATCCACGCGGACATAGTCCCGCCAGTCCAGATCCAGCAGGTTGAAACACAGTTCCACCCATTCGCGCACGGAATGGGTCGTGCCGGTAGCAATGACGTAGTCTTCCGGCTGATTCCGCTGCAGCATCAGCCACATGGCTTCGACATAATCCCCGGCGAAGCCCCAGTCGCGCCGGGCGTCGAGATTACCCAGATAAAGCTCCTTCTGCAGGCCCAGCTTGATCCGCGTGGCGGCGCGGGTGACTTTGCGCGTCACAAAGGTTTCGCCGCGCCGGGGTGATTCATGATTAAACAGAATGCCGTTGCAGGCGAAAAGCCGATAGGCTTCGCGGTAGTTGACCACCTGCCAGTAGGCATAGACCTTGGCGCAGGCGTAGGGGCTGCGGGGATGGAAAGGCGTGGTCTCCCGCTGCGGCGTCTCGGCCACCTGACCGTACATTTCGCTGGACGAGGCCTGGTAGAAGCGGATGGGCAGCGCCACATCGCGGATTGCTTCGAGCAGCATCAGTGTGCCCAGCGCGTTGGCGTTCACGGTATAAACGGGCTGCTCAAAACTGACGCGCACATGGGACTGCGCGCCCAGATTGTAGACCTCCTGCGGCCGGGTTCGCGTCAGAATATCCCGCAGACAGGACGCATCCGTCAGATCACCATAGTGCAGGCGCAGGCGGCAGGCGGGGTCGTGGGGATCCCGGTAAAGATGATTGATCCGTTCCGTGTTGAAACCGCTGGAGCGCCGGATCACGCCATGGACTTCATAACCCTTGGCCAGCAGAAACTCGGTTAAATAGGACCCATCCTGACCGGTGATGCCGGTGATCAGCGCCCGGCGGGGTTGGGGCTCGCTCATAATCGCCTCATTCCATTGCGCCAGCGAAGATCAACAATATAACCGCAGGAGCCGAGGTTTGCCTGGTGGTCGAAGAGGGCGAGTCGACAAAGTCCTGGTCGCCAGGTGGCGACGCGAGCGGCGCCGTGGAACCGGGCGCCTGCCCGACGGCGCTCCAGCCGGAGGCTTGAACCGCTGGCTTTACCTCGTGGGTTCTGCTAAACTGAGTTGTTCATGACGAACCTGACGCCACCTACGCTTCCAGCCGGCGCCGGCCCCGCCACAGTGGCGTTTGTGTCGCTGGGCTGCCCCAAAAACCTGGTCGACAGCGAACGGATGCTCGGCCTGCTGGCCGCAGCGGGCCTGGCCGTCACGGATGACCACGCCGGGGCCGACGCCATCGTCATTAACACCTGCGGGTTCTTGGCAGCAAGCCGGCGCGAAGCGCTGGCGGTCATTGCCCAGGCGCTGCACCACAAGGAGCAGGCCCGACGTCGCGGGCGATGCCAGCGCGTGGTCGTGGCAGGGTGTCTGGTGCAACGCGATCCCAGCCGCCTCCTGGCCGAGGCCCCCGATATTGATGCCCTGGTCGGCGTCTTCGACCGGGAGAATATTGTTCAAGCCGTGCGCGGCGGGAGGGATGATACGCTCCGACGGCCTGCGGACCATAACCAAAAAATCCACACATTACGCGGATTTCCCCAGATGCCTGACGAGAGAACACGCGCACGACATGGGGCCGGCCATAGCGGGGCCTTCCCCCATAACGAAAAATTGATCGGGGGTGACGCCGCTGCGGATCTCGGCCGTTTTCACGCGGTCAGCCAGTTCGTACGCGGCCCGGAGCGGACCCGGACCGGTTATACGGACGAAGACAGCGCCCGCCTGCGCCTGACGCCGCGGCATTATGCCTATCTGCGCATTTCCGAAGGATGCAACCAGGGCTGTACGTTCTGCACCATTCCCTCCATCCGCGGCCGCATGCGCAGCAAGCCGTTGGCGCAGATCGTGGCGGAAGCGGAAGAGCTAAGCGCCGACGGGGCGGTGGAAATCAATCTGATCGGCCAGGACACCACCAGTTATGGCCGCGATATCGGCTATGACGGTCCGGGGCAGGGGCTGGTGGGACTGTTGGCAAGGCTCGACCGGCTGGCTGGCGTGCAATGGTTTCGGCTGCTGTACGCGTATCCGAGTTGTTTCAGCGACGATATGATCCGGGCGTTGGCCGGGGCGGCGCGCTTCGTCAAATATATCGACTTACCGCTCCAGCACATTAACGACGAGATCCTCCGGGCCATGCGCCGCCGCGTGACCCGCCGGCAAATCGAAACGCTGCTGGACAAGTTACGGCGCTGGATTCCCGGCCTGGTCATTCGCACCACCTTTATCACTGGTTTTCCGGGGGAAACGGAAGCCCAGCATCGTGAACTGGTTACCTTGGTGCGTGACTTCGGCTTCGACTGCCTGGGCGTTTTCGAATATTCGCCGGAACCGGAAACCCCCGCCGGGCGCCTCTGGTCGGAGGCGCCGGTGCCTGCCCCGGTGGCGGCGCGGCGCCGGGAAGAGATCATGCTGGCGCAACAGGAAATTGTCTTCCGCCGGAACGCCGCCCTGGCGGGACGCCCGCTGTCGATATTGATTGACCAGGTGGACGCGCGGCGCCGGACGGCGCTGGGGCGCCATGCCGGCCAGGCTCCGGACATAGATGGGCGCGTCCGGTTGCACCCCTGTTCCGCGGAACCGGGCACGTTGCTCACCGCCGTCGTGGAGGGGGCCAAGGGTTACGACCTGCTCGCCCGGCCGGAGCATCCCGCCGCCACGCCCCCCCGCGCGCCGCGGCCGGTCCGCCTGCCGGTGTTGGAGCCGGCGCTCGCCGCTGCGGAAACAGCGCGCCGTGCCCCGTGCCCGTGAACCGTTAGCCCCTGACCCCGAATCGCACCAACTGAAAACCGATGTATCGCCAGATTCCCAATCTCATCACCCTGGGGCGGCTGCTGTTGACGGCGCTGTTCTTCGCGGTCATTGACTGGCCGGTCCAGGTTCGACAATTTCCTATGTTCATGTGGATGGCGTTGGCCGTTTTCATCCTGGCCACCGCCAGCGACGCCTTGGACGGGTATCTGGCCCGCAGTTGGAAAGTGGAGAGCGTTTTTGGCCGCGTGGTAGATCCGTTCGCCGACAAAATTTTGATCTGCGGCGCCTTCGTATTTTTTTCGATGCCGAATTTTCTACCCGGACCCTTGGTGCTTCCCGCCGCGGCGCGCAGCTACAGCGCCACCGGCGTGCACCCCTGGATGGCGGTGTTGCTGATCGCCCGCGAATTCCTGGTAACCGGTCTGCGCGGACTGGCGGAAAGCCGGGGGATCGATTTCCGCGCGTTGTGGACGGGTAAAGCGAAAATGGTGCTGCAGTCGCTGGCGGTCGGATCCATTTTGCTGTACCTGGCCTTCGTCACCACGCCGCGACTACAGGGGTTGGCCGCCGGGCTGGCCGTCCTGCGCGACGTGCTTATCGGGCTGACTATCGCGGTAACGCTGCTTTCCGCAGGGCAGTATATTTTCCGCGCTTGGCGCGTCATTGAAGCGTGAGTGGTTCGTCTGTTCTGAACATGGCGGGGGGAGGCGCCATTGGGGACGCCACCCCCGGCCGAGGTCTCCGCGGCGACTCTTCAACCGGGGGCTATACATGGTGGCTGTCATTTTCATCATCCGGCTGAGCCGGGGCCGGGCCGCTTCATACCTCCAGCAGCAGCCGCGCCGGATCTTCCAGCGCTTCCTTGATATGCACCAGAAACGTCACCGCCTCCCGGCCATCAATCAGGCGATGATCATAGGAAAGCGCCACATACATCATGGGCCGAACCACGATCTGATCCGCGACGACCACGGGCCGCTTCTGAATCTTGTGTAATCCCAGAATGGCGCTCTGCGGAGGATTAAGAATCGGCGTGGAAAGCAGTGAACCAAAAACGCCCCCGTTGGTGATGGTGAACGTACCGCCGCCGAGCTCTTCCAAGGTAATCTTCCCCTCGCGGGCCCGTGCGGCCAATTGTTTGACCTGGACTTCAATCTGGGCCATGGAAAGCTTATCGGCGTACCGGATCACGGGCACGATCAAGCCCTTCTCAGTGGCCACAGCCAGCGCCAGGTGTACATGATGCTTGTAGACAATGGCGCGGTCCTGCAGTTGGGCGTTGACGACGGGCACCGCCTTGAGGGCGGCGCACGCGGCCCGGGCGAAGAAGGACAGGAAACCCAGCCCCACCTGGTGCGCCTTTTCAAACTGTTCCCGGTATTTTTCGCGCAGCGCCATCACCGCGGACATGTCAATTTCATTGATCGTGGTAAGAATGGCGGCGGTCCGCTGCGCCTCGACCAGGCGGCGAGCGATGGTTTGGCGCAGCATGGATATTTCCACGCGGGTTTCTTCGGCCTCGACGGCGGCCGCGGGCGCCGTGCTCCGGTCGGCGCCAAGCGAATCCGCCGGGGTGGGCGCCGCAGCCAGCGGCGTGGATTCACGCCGCGCCAGATGCTCCAGCACATCGCCCTTGGTGAGCCGCTGGCCCGGCCCGGTGGCGACGATTTCATCGGGATTCAGATGATTTTCCGCCACCAGACGCCGCACCGCCGGTGAAAGCGGGCGGGTGCTTTCGCCGGGGGCGGGCGCCGCGGCGGTCCCGAAAGAAGAATCCTTCCGCGGGGCATTCGTCGCAGCGCCAGGTTCCCCGCGCAGTGGCGGCCGGTTGGGTTCCACCGGGACGGTGGTTGGCGTGGGGGGCTCTTCACCGGCGGCGGCTGGCGTGCCGCGACCGCGCGGTGACGCCGCCACGGCGGTTTCGCCGGAACCGACCGCCGCCGGCGCGGCGGCGCCCGTTTCAATGCGCGCGATCAAATCGCCCACGTTCACGGTTCGTCCCTCGCCCTGAACAATGTGCAATACGCCGCGCGCCGCGGCGGGCAGTTCCACCGTCGCCTTGTCCGTTTCCAGTTCGGCGATCACATCGTCGGGGGAAACCACCTGCCCCTCCGCTTTCAGCCACTTGGCAATACGGGCTTCGGTGACGGATTCGCCCAGGCCGGGAACACATACGTTCAGGACCGTCTCGGAATTACTCATGCTCGGAAAATCCTTGCGCTACGGTTAGGCTATTTGGCGACAGGCACAGCTTCCCGCACTTCCACCTCACCGGCGGTGGACGGCTGAACCAGCGCCACCGGCGCCGCGGCGGCCGGCGTGGTATTCAAGTCGTCCGGATTCAGATTCAGCGCCCGGGCGATAATCTGGGTTTGCTCCCGCATATGCCGCTCGTAGGAACCAGCCGCGGGACTGGACGATGGCTTGCGACCGATATAGGTCAGTTTCCGCATGCCCGGCCAGTGATAGTGCAGTTTGGCCCCGATAAAGGGGTACACGCCGTTATTCCGCGGTTCCTCCTGCACCCAGACCATTTCCACGCCTTGGGGGTAGGTCTGGGCAATTTCGGTGAGGCGCTGGGCGTGGAACGGATAGACCTGCTCCAGGCGCAAGATGGCGATATCGGTGATGCGGTGTTTGGTGCGCTGGGTCAGCAGTTCATAATAAATCTTGCCGCTGCAGAACAACACCCGGCGAATGCGGGAGCGATCGATTTCGGGCCGTTCATCGATGATCTCCTCGAACTGACCCTGGGTAAACTCCTCCAGGCTGGAGACGGCCTGTTTGTGCCGCAGGAGACTTTTCGGCGTCATCACAATCAGCGGCTTACGGAACCGCCGGTGCATCTGTCGGCGCAGCAGATGAAAATATTGGGCCGGCGTGGTGGGGTTGCAAACCTGAATATTGTCTTCGGCGGCCAGTTGCAGAAAGCGCTCCAGCCGGGCGTGCGAATGCTCCGGTCCGGAGCCTTCATAACCGTGGGGCAGAAGCATCACCAGCCCATTGTACCGGCGCCATTTGGTTTCCGCGCTGACCAGGAATTGATCGATAATCGGCTGCGTCATGTTGACAAAATCGCCGAACTGGGCTTCCCAGAGCACCAGCGTTTCCGGATCGGCGGAGGCATAGCCATACTCAAAGCCCACCACCGCCAGTTCGGAAAGCATGGTGTTGATAATGGCAAAACGGGACCGGCCCTCGGCGTATGCGGCCAGCGGCGTAAACGGCCGGCCGGTATGCGCATCGTACAGCACCGCGTTGCGATGGCTAAATGTCCCCCGGCAGACATCCTGGCCGGTTAAGCGCACCCAGATGCCCTCATCGAGCAGGGAACCGAGGGCCAGCATTTCGGCGGCGCCCCAGTCCAGACCGGCGCCCGCGTTCACCCCGTCCAGCCGCTGCCGGTACATCTGCGCCACCTTGGGATGGACGCTGAAACCGTCCGGAAAACGACATAGCTCCGCGGTGATTTTCCGCAGCTTATCCGCCGCTATCGCGGTGTCGGCGCGCCAGTCGGCCAGATCCCGCGGCACCTGCATTAAATTTTTCCACGGCCCATGCGTAGGGGGCGGCGAATCGGACGGCTTGAACGTCTGGGCGTATTCGTGGGCCTTTTCCAGGCGCTCATGCACTTCCTGCGCCATATGGTCAAGCTGGTCCTGGGTGACCACACCGGCCTGAAGCAGCCGCTGGGTATAAAGCTGCCGCACGGTGGGATGCCGGGCGATTTCCTGGCACATGACCGGTTGGGTAATGGTCGGATCATCCATCTCGTTATGGCCGCGGCGGCGATAACAGACCAGATCGATAATCACATCGGCCTGGAAGCGCTGCCGGAACTCCACTCCCAACCGCACCGCATGGATGACCGCTTCGGGATCATCGCCATTGACGTGGAAAACCGGCGACTGAATGGCCTTGACCACGTCGCTGGGATAGCGCGTAAAACGACCCTCCGTCGGAGCGGTGGTAAATCCGATCTGATTATTCACGATAATATGCAGCGTGCCGCCGGTGCGGTAAGCGTCCAACTCGGAAAGATACAACGTTTCCGCGACAATGCCCTGCCCGGTAAACGCCGCGTCGCCGTGAATCAGCACCGGAAGCACCCGTTGCCGCCGGGCGTCGCCCTTGCGATCCTGCTTGGCCCGCACCATGCCTTCCACCACCGGATCGATCACTTCCAGATGGCTGGGGTTCGCCGCCAGCGATACGTGCACGGTCCGGCCGTCGGCGGTGCGGTGATCACAGGCGTAGCCCATGTGGTATTTCACGTCACCGTCGCCGCTGATTTTCAGGGGCCGATCCAGCACTTCCGCCAGGATCATCTCGTACGGTTTTTCGAGAATGTGCGCCAGGACGTTAAGTCGGCCGCGATGGGCCATACCGATGACTATTTCGTCGATGCCGTCGGCGGCGCCGCGGGCAATCAATTCATCCAAAAGGGTGATCAGCGTTTCGGCGCCTTCAATGGAGAAACGCTTAACCGTCGGATGGCGCCGCTGCAGAAAAAGCTCAAACTCCTCCGCCGCAATGAGCCGCCGCATCATGCGCTGGGCTTGCGCCGGCTCCAGCCTGGGCTGATTCAGCACCGGCTCCATCCGCTCCTGGAGAAACACCCGCTGCGCGGGGTCGCGAATGTCCATGTATTCCACGGCGAACGTGCCGCAATAGGTGCGACGGAGCAGGCCGAGAAGGTCCCGCAGCGACCCGGCGCCAGAATTGCCAAAGGGGCCGAGATTAACGGTGCGCTCCAGATCCGCCGGGCTTAGCCCGAACTGCTCCAGGGCCAGCAGCGGGTGCTCTTCGGGATTGTGACCGAGGGGATCCAGCTTGGCGATGAGATGGCCCAACTCGCGGTAACTGTGGATCAGGTCGGAGGTTTGCATATCCGGCGGCGCTTGCACGGGTGACCCGGCCAAGGTCCCTGGCTCCACGCGACCGGCGCCGGCGAGATCAAAACCGCGAAAGAACCACTGCCATTGTTGATCCACCGCCTCCGGATTTTCCCGCCACCGCTGATGAAGATATTGAATGTATTCCGCGTTAAAGGCGTTCACCGAATCCCGGGTTCCGGTCATGGCATCCGATGCTTTCACGTCCGCATCTCCGTAGGTCATAGAAGGGCCGGCCAACGGCACAGCGGGCTTAAGCACGCCGCAGCGTGCGGGGATTTCGCCCCTGGCAAGCCCGATACACCCGGCCCCGAGGCTCCGGTTTCCGTTCCCCTTGGAATTAAGCGGGGGCCGGCCCCGGAACGCTTTTACTAAATTATACGCATTCGGCGGGAAATTTGCTAATATGATCGGCCATGTTCAAACAACGCCTGAGCTTCGGACTGCTGTTCGGTATCGCCCTACTGATCATGTTTTATTTTGATCAGGCGCTCTCCGCCGGTTGGCCGGCCCGGCCCTTGTCATTTCCGCCGGGGGCGCTGCTGGCGCTGACCTTCGCCGTGATCATTCCAATGGCCATGGACGAAATGCGGAAACTGCTGGCGCGCCAACAGGTGGTCATCTCCATGCGGGTGTGCGTGGTGGCCGCCATGTTGTGCATGCTCTGGCCCTGGGTGGCGCAACTCTCCGAGATGTTGCTGGACCAGCCCCGGGGGGCCAGCCCGCTGGCCATCACGGTGGCGCAATGGTTTCACACCGTTAAACCCGGCTACCTGGTGCCCACCGTACTGGCCGTGGCATTGCTGGGAGCGTTCCTGATGCAGTCCCGCCGCCAGCAAACCGCCGGCGCCATCGCTTCGGCAGGGGGTTCGCTGCTGGCGATCGTGTATCTGGGCGTGTTGCCGGGGTTTTATATGCCGATTCGCCTGAGCCACTCCGCGGGGATGGTGGTATCGATTCTACTGATCGTCAAAGGGGCCGATATCGGCGCCTACGGCGTTGGCCGTAGTCTGGGCCGCCATCGCTTTATCACCTGGCTGTCCCCCCAGAAAAGTTGGGAAGGATTGCTCGGCGGTATCGCCTCGGCCGCCTTGATCGGCACCCTCCTGGCGCATTTTGCCGGGCGGTTCGCCTGGTGGCAAGGTTTGCTAGCCGGTACTTTGCTCGGAACGGTTGGCCAACTGGGCGATCTTCTGGAAAGCCTGCTTAAACGCGATGCCGGCGTAAAGGATTCCGGACAGGTTCCCGGCTTCGGCGGTGTGCTGGATTTGCTGGATTCTCCCCTGCTGGCCGCGCCCGTGGCCTACTGGCTGCTGAAACTCGTGCACGCGTAGCCTTGAGGAAATTAGGTTGGTAAGGGATCGCATGCCGCAAATATTCGATAACATCGAGCAACCGCTCCTGCCGACCCTGCGCCAGGCGATGCAATTATCGGATCGGGCCGATTTTTGCGTCGGTTACTTTAATCTGCGCGGCTGGAAAAACCTCGCTGACTGCATGGAGAAATGGTCCGGTGGCGAGGGACATTGTTGCCGGCTGCTGGTGGGCATGCAGCGGCCTCCCGAAGAAGATTTACGGACCCTGTTGCGCTCCAGCCCCGCCGCCAACGTCCCCGACAACGCCGAGGCTATGCGCCTGAAAAAATCGCTGGCGGAAACGTTCCGCCGGCAATTGCAGATCGGCGCGCCCAGCGATGCCGACGAGGCTGGCCTGCAGCGCCTGGCGGGGCAGATTCGCGCCGGGAAACTGATCGTCAAACTGTTTCTGCGTCATCCGTTGCATGCCAAGCTCTACCTGCTGTTCCGTCCCGACCCCTTGAGCCCCAGGATTGGTTATCTCGGCAGCAGCAACTTGACGATGGCCGGCCTGTGCCATCAAGGGGAACTGAACGTTGACGTGCCGGATCAGGATGCCTGCGCCAAGCTGGCCGCGTGGTTTCAGGCCCGCTGGGAGGACCGGCTGTGTTGGGATATCTCGGCGGAGCTTCTGGAGATTGTGCAGACCAGTTGGGCCAGGGAAACCCAGCCGCCGCCGTACCATATTTACTTGAAGATGGCGTACCACCTTTCCGCCGATGCCCGTCTGAGTGAAGAGCAGTTCGATATTCCCGACGAATTCGGCAACCGCCTGCTGGATTTCCAAATCGAGGCGGTGAAGCGGGCGATGGGTAAGATCAGCCGCCATGGCGGGGTGATGATCGGCGACGTGGTGGGGCTGGGCAAAACGCTGATGGGTTCCGCCGTCGCCAAGGCGCTGCAGGAAGAAAAGCAACACGAAACGCTTATTATCTGCCCGCGCAACCTGGTCCCCATGTGGGAGGATTATCTCTATCAGTACCATATCATCGGTAAAATCCTGTCGCTTAGTCTCGTGGATCGTCAGCTTAAGGACGAGAAGCGATACCGTACGGTATTAATTGATGAAAGCCACAATCTGCGCAACCGCGAGACCGCAAAATACAAGGCCATTCGCGATTACCTGGAGCGCAACAAAAGTGCGGTGATTCTCCTGACGGCCACGCCCTACAATAAGACTCTCCTGGACCTGTCGAGCCAGTTGCGGCTTTTTCTGGCCCCGGATCGCCAGTTGCCTGTGCGGCCGGAGCATTTCATCCGCCAAGAGGGACTCGACGTGCTTTCCGCCCGGACCCAGGCGGATCCCCACACCATCGTGGCCTTCGAAAAAAGCGACCATGCCGAGGACTGGCGGCTGCTGATGGACCAATTTCTTATCCGCCGCACGCGCGGCTCTATCAAAAAGAACTATGCCCGAACGGATGGTCATCAGGGCCGGGCGTACCTATGCTTCCACGACGGCCGGCGATCTTATTTCCCCGACCGGGTTCCCAAGAGCCTGACATTTCCTATCGATGAGAAAGACCCCCACGACCAATACGCCCGCATGTTCAGCGACCCGACGGTTAGCGCTGTCAATTCCCTGCACCTGCCGCGTTACGGGTTGGGCAATTATGTCAAAGCGGCGCTGCACTGGCCGGACAGCACCGCCGAACACCAGGCCGTCATCGACGACCTCGCCCGCGCGGGAAAGCACCTTATCGGCTTCTGCCGCACCAGCTTATTTAAGCGTCTGGAAAGCAGCGGGGCTGCGTTTGAACTGACCATGGACCGCCACATTCTGCGCGATAAAGTGGCGCTATACGCCCTGGAGCATGGCCTGGAGGTTCCGATCGGTTCCAGTAATGCGGCCATCTTTGAAACGAGCCTGACCGACGCCGATGACTTGTTTGGCGTCGACGAGGACGACCACGAAAATGCAACGCCGGTGGTCGAGTCCGCCGAGCAGATCGAAGACCTCTATGCCGACTGCCGCGCTAACCGATCATACCGCTGGCTCCCGGCGGCGTTTTTCGAGGCGGACCTGGCGGAGCATCTAAGGGCGGATATTGCTGCGCTGGAGAAGATCCAAGCGCTGATCGGCCCCTGGAACCCGCGCCATGACCGCAAACTGCAGAAACTACTTCAGCTGCTGCAGCAGACCCATCCACGCGAGAAGGTGCTGATTTTCACCCAGTTCGCCGACACCGCCAATTATGTGCAGCGCCAGCTTCAGCAGGTCGCCGAAGAAGGCGACTCGACAAGGCGAGCCGGCATCGGCAATTTTGCCGCGGTCACGGGCCAAAGTGAAAATCCCACCGCGCTGGCCCATCGCTTCAGCCCGGAGAGCAACGCCGCGCGCGGTAAAGTTGCTGCCGCCGAGGAATTGCGCGTGCTCATCAGCACGGACGTGCTAAGCGAAGGCCAGAATCTGCAGGACTGCGCCATTATCGTCAATTACGATTTACCCTGGGCGCTGATTCGCCTGATCCAGCGCGTGGGACGCGTGGACCGCATCGGCCAGCGGGCGGAGCGGATTCTCTGTTACAGTTTTCTGCCCGCCGACGGGGTGGAACGCATCATTCGGCTGCATCAGCGCATCCGGCAACGGCAGCGGGAGGAGGGCGAGGTGATCGGCTCGGATGAAATGTTCATCGAGGGCGATCCGGTAAAAGAATTGCCGCTGCTGCGGAATTTGTACAACGAAACGGCCCACGCGCTCGACGAGCAGGATGAAGCGGAGGTGGACATATCCTCGGTGGCTTATGAAATCTGGCAAAACGCCGTCAAAAACAACCCCCAGCTCGCCGCCGCCGTCCAGGGGCTGCCCGACGTTATCTATTCCACCCGCGGGGCGGCGCCAGGCCGCGGCGCATCCAACGGGGTGATCGCCTTTATTCAGAGTTCGCCGGGAAACAATACGTTGATCCAGCTGGACAACCAAAAACAAATTGTGACCGAATCACCCCGCGACATTTTGAACACCGCGGCCTGCGCGCCGGACGAACCGGCCGCGCCGCGTCTGCCGGAGCACCATGCGCTCGTTGACAAGGCTCTCGAGCTGGCGGCCCGAGACCAAAGCCGCGTCGGCGGCCAACTGGGCGGCGCGCGCAGCGTCCGCCGCCAGCTTTATGCCCGGTTGACGGCCTTCCACGCCCGCACGGCCAATACGTTGTACCAAGCCCCGGACCTGGACAAAGTGATCGAGGAGATATACCACTATCCGCTGAAGGATACCGCCCGCGATCAGCTGGCCCGCCGGATGCGGGAAGGCATGGATGATGAGGCGCTGGGCCGGTTGGTGAGCGATTTAAGAGCCGATAACAACTTGTGCAACGTCACGGAAGACCCGGCCAATTTCGATCCGCGGATCATCTGTTCGCTGGGGTTGCGGGGGTAGTACAACCGTAGCAGTGCAGGGGTAGTTTGCGAAGGCCGCGCGCCTCCGTTAGGATCAACCGCGATGCACAGTGGAACCGCCGGCGGCCAGCGTCCGCCTAAAAAAGCCCCGATCGACATGCGGGCGATGGAAAGGGGAAAATAGGCCGTGTCACACATCCAAGCCCTAATAACGCCCGCAGTTCTCAAATGGGCGCGCGAGCAGGCGGGCTACGACAAGACGGTGGCGGCCGAGTGCATAGGCGTCACGTCGGAAGCGCTGGATCACTGGGAGGCGGGGACCGACCATCCGTCCCTGGCGCAGGCGCGCAAAGCGGCACAGGTCTATAGGCGGCCGCTGGCGGTATTCTATGTGTCCAAGCCGCCGCTGGATTTTGCCACCCCGCGTGATTTTCGCCGGCTTCCCGGCGACGTGCCACGACATTTCAGCCCGGAATTTCTTTTCTTGGCGCGCTCTCTGGACTACCGGCAGAAGTGGCTTGCGGAATACCGCCGGGACACCGGGGAATCCGAGCTGGCCTTCGTCAGCTCGGGGCAAGACCGGGATGCCGCGGCCTTGTCCCGCGCGATTCGGTCCACCCTG
Source organism: Planctomycetota bacterium (assembly GCA_021785435.1). Classification (GTDB taxonomy): domain Bacteria; phylum Planctomycetota; class Phycisphaerae; order WQYP01; family WQYP01; genus JAKCCC01. Next base: position 46,363 of record JAJYFE010000004.1, on the reverse strand, counting down.
CGTGTAGATATATTCTGGCACCGGAACCGCCGGACGCAGGCGGAGGCGCTGCGCTACTGGGTCGCCCGCACGGAAGAAGCGGGGGTCTGCGTTCGCCGCGACCCCGGGATCGAGCTGCCGGAGGCGCGCGGACTGGCGCTCAGCGATCCATGGGCGCCGATCATATGGATCAATGGGAAAGACGCCGTAGCGGGACAGCTGTTCACGTTGGCCCATGAATTGGCGCACATCTGGCTGGGCCAATCAGGTGTATCGAACCTTGCCCTGACCGGCGGCGAGGCGCTGGGCGACGCGGCACGGATAGAGACATTCTGCAACCGCACCGCCGCCGGCCTGCTGGTGGCGCCAGAGGCCTTCGAGGGCGAACGGGGTCGGGCGCGTGCCTTGTCCCGCCCCGAGCTGATCGCGCACCTCTCCGATCGGCTTAGGGTCAGCGAGGAGGTCATCGCGCGCATGCTGCTCGAGCGGCGCTCGATTTCCTCATCCGATTACGAGCGGTTACATCAAAGCTTGGCGCAGAGATGGGCGCAGCGGGCGGGCCGGCCGCGACGTGAAGGCAGCCCCAGCTATTTCACGCTGAGGCTTGCATATAACGGGCGTGCGTTCACGGAGGATGTGCTGCGGGCGTACTACGATGACTACGCCACGGCGACCGAGGCGTCCGACCTTCTTGATCTGAAGGTCAACCTGTTTCCGAGAATGGCACAGCTTCTCCAGCGCGTGGGCGTGTCCGGGGGCGTCCGTTGAACACGCGCTATTGCCTCGATACAAACGCTCTGATCCGCCCGTGGACGGGATATTACGCCCCTGATCTGTGCCCGGACTATTGGGACATCCTCCGCGATCTCGCCGGTAAGGGGATCATCTTTTGCCCGGAAGAAGTTCGGCGTGAACTGGAGAAAAGGGAAGATGGCCTTTTCAAATGGGCCAATGGCACGAGGGGGTTATTCGAGCCGCTGAGCGAGCCGATGCAAAGGCGGATGCGGGAAATTCTCCTCGGCTACCCGCGCCTTGTCGACACGCGAAAGGGCCGCGACCTGGCTGATCCGTGGGTGATCGCCTCCGCGTGGGAAGCAGGGGCCACGGTGGTGACGCGGGAAACCGTCAAGAACCGCGGCCCCGATCGCTACGGCATTCCGGAGGTCTGCGCGAAGTTGAATATCGCCTGCATCGGCGATCACCATTTTGTGCGCGCGGTGGGTATCAAGCTTAACGCGAGCCTCGATCCCCCGATAAGTGCACGCGAGCGCTTAGGGTTCCGGTTGGAGTGACGGTTACGCCGGGACCAGCCTGACCTTCGCCGGATGGCCCGATCTCGATTACCACGGAGCGCCGGATTCATGCCCTTAATTTTTCCGCCACGCGCGACCTGCCGCGTCAGTGCAAGCTCCGCGAGTTGTCCATCGAACCATTTGGCTGGGAGGGCGAAGTAGCTTGCCAGTTGCGGGTCACCTTAGCACCGGGTAGGATCACCGCGAATGCCGCAAAGAACACACTATAGCCGGGCGCCCATTATTCAGGCCCTGATTGATGTCCAGGTGAAGAACGACACTTGGATTGACTGGGCCGCCTTTAATTCCCCCTCAGCGGAGATCAAGGCGGATTATCCCACTGTAACCCCAGTCCTCACTGGCAATATCATGATTCAAGTGGCGCCCGGCGGCGCTGCGAAACCGGAATTCAGGCAAATCGGTTATTCCCATGGTGGCCGTGCCGAGCACAAGTATGTGTTCCAGACGCGACAGGAAGGGCTGACCGTTAGTCGGCTGACGCCGTACGAAACGTGGGAAAAACTTCGCGATGAATTTTTGCGCCTCTGGCGGTGGTATGAGGCGATCGTGAAGCCCAAGGAAATCATGCGGTTGGCGGTGCGCTACACCAACCGGTTTGACTTGCCGTTGCCATTTCGGGATTTTAAGGATTACCTTTCCACCGCGCCGGAAATCGGCGGCGGACTGCCGGCGGGGCTGAGCGGCTTTGCCATGCAATTACAAATCCCGCAGGCGGACTTACCGGGAATGATTATATGTAATGAGGCGTTAGTTCCGCCGACAAGGGAGGGGGTGGCGTCCGTGCTTGTGGATATAGACGTATTCCAGACCGGGAACATTCCCTATAATTTTTCGGAACGATTGGAACTGCTTCACGATACCGAGAACAGGTTTTTTGAGGGGTCGATCACGGATAAAGCCAGGGAGCTGATTCGATGATATTGGTTGCAGAGGAATACGCGGCTGGTTCGCGGAAGCCACCTGCCAGCATCCCGGAGACGGGATACTGGGATTGGATGTCAACAGTAAAGGAACTGGGTGAGCGTGTAGGTTCAATCAGGCGCGACATCCAGCAGCCTCTGACGATCGGGCAGTGGCCCTACGGTCATACTGAATGTCCCGCCTCCGCGGCGTCCCCATGGAATCCGATGGCCATTGATTTCGCAGGCGCCGAGTCGTCCATGCGACAGATCGTCAGGCAGCAAGGACTCGATTTCGACAAATTGGCACAAAAGGCGTCGGAACACTTCCGAGATCCGGCCGCCGCTCCATATGCATCGGATCTGACCGACGAACAAATTAACCTGCTTGCGGATGACGATGACCAGGCCCTACACCGGTAATTGTCCGGAGTGGTCTTCGGACGGCCCCGAGACCAGGGAAGGAACTTTCCGCGCCTCCGTCGCCGCGGCCTATCGAGCGGCTGCGGCGGCCGCCAAGCGAAAAATCGTCGATTCGCCGGCCTGCCGTGACTGGCACCGCACCCTGTTCACACACCACGTCCCACTCGACTATTACGCCGGAAACTATCGGCAAATTGATCCGCTACGCCCTTGCCTGCAAACAGATGTCCGGGTGGAAGGAACCCCCGGCGCACCGTACCAAACCGTGGTTTCCGAGATGGAGCGGCTGTTCGATCACCTGCGCCGATACACCGTTGCACTGGAGCTCGACTGGCCGGAGCTGTCACCACAGGAACGCGCCAAGAGATTGGCCATTATCCTCGGCACGATGATCGGGCGGTTTATACAGGTGCACCCTTTTATCAATGGGAACGGCCGGCTGTCCCGTCTGCTGTGGGCTTGGGGCCTATTGCGGTTTGGCGTACCGCCGCAATTTAGGGTCCGTCAGCGCCCGGATCATTCCGATTACACTTTCATTATGAAGCAAGCGATGCAAGGGAACTTCGGACACTTAGCGGTGCACATCTTCAAGCACCTGACCCACCATGCGCCGGAACTGTAGGGGTGTAAACCGGCGCCCTTCCCCCGCCGGGAATAAACCCCGCGGCCAAGTGGGAACGCAGAATGAGTACGGCGATCGAAACAGGGCGCCCGGCCGGCTGCATCCGGGAAGGCATGGATGATGAGGCGCTGGGCCGGTTGGTGAGCGATTTAAGAGCCGATAACGACTTGTGCAACGTCACGGAAGACCCGGCCAATTTCGATCCGCGGATCATCTGTTCGCTCGGGTTACGGGGGAAAGACTGACCGGCGGGCTGGGGGTTAGCCCCACGGAACCGCCGGGATAAACCCGGCGGCGCGCCAGCCGCCGGGCGCTCCCGGTAAAATGTCCCCAGCGAGTTGCGTCATCCTTTAGCGAACCGCCGGGTTTATCCCGGCGGTGTCATCCGACGGAGCGCCCATGCCCGTATCGCCTTTCGCCCTGTTCATCACTTGGACCACCTACGGCACCTGGCTTCCTGGTGATCCACGCGGCTATGTTTCCAACACGCTGTTGCCTGGCGGAGCATACGAGCGAAAGCGGAACCAGCGCGGCACGCCGTGCGGTCAGGATGATCCGGCCACCCTCGCCGCCGCCAGGAGATTTCAAGAGCACGTCACAGTTTGGTTGACGCAAGCGGAATCCCGCGTCGCCGCCGAGGCTATCCGCCAGGCCGCCGTCGAACGCGACTGGGTTATCCTCCGCGCCGCGTGCATGGCCAATCATATCCACAGCCTCATAACGAACTGTCCCGCTGACGGCCCCGCCGTGCGGCGTGTGATCAAGGGCGTAAGCAGCGCCGCCTTGAGCGAAGCCGCCGGAGCGCCGCGCCGTTGGTGGACCCGGGGCGGCAGTGATCGCTACCTGCATGACCAGGCGGCGATTGCCGCGGCGGATCGGTATATCCACAACCAGAGCGGCATGCTTTGCGAGATTGTCGTCATGCGGGTGATCCCCCGGAAATAGCCGAGGGAAAGATGGAACTTGCCCGCACTTTTACGTTTTTTCGCAGGCACGCCACGCGGTTTAGAGCAGTTGTCGTACCTTCTGTCGGATAGGGGAGTCGGGGAATAGCGGTTCACCGGGATAAACCCAGTGCTACCACAGTTCTCCAGTTCCCCCATCGGAGGTTATTTTTGAGAACGGCACTGGCCGCGTAGCCCACCGCCGGGATAAACCCGGCGGCTCGCCTTTTTTCACTACCCAAACGTGCGCACCTCGGCCATAATTGCCGTCATGTCTACCCTCCACCGCGAACTCGCCCCGGGCACGGAGAATCTTCATGCCCGGCCCAATGCCGCCGCGCGGTTGAATTTTCCCGCCGTGCGCGAATGCCTGCGCCAATTTAAATTCGGCGAGCTGTTCATCGAACACTTGGGCTGGTCGAATCCGCCCCCCGGCCGCCGCGACGGGATTCCCATGGCCATCGATGGCCTTCAGCTTACCCGCCGCCATATTGCCGATCTGGCCGGCGTGGGCGTTTATCAAGTTGAATCCGCCGCCATACCCGACGCCCCAACCCGCGCCGCCATCCATAAGGGAATCTCCCAGCTGCAGTATGAATGCCTCCTGATTTTCGTTGACGCCAACGGCACCCAAAGCCTCTGGCGCTGGGTCAAGCGTGAAAATGGCAAAACCGTGCCGCGCGAGCATCTCTTCGCCGCCGGCCAGCCCGGCGATCTGTTCATCAGCAAATTGGGCGCCATCCATTTTGACATCTCGGAATTTGATTCCGATGGACGCATCAAACTGACCGAAGTTACGCAGCGACTCCAGGCGGCGCTGGATGTCCAACGGGTCACCAAACGCTTTTTCAGGGAATTCGAGGGTATCCACGACAACTTGGTGGAGCTGATCCAGGGCATACCCACGGACCACGATCGCCGCTGGTACGCCTCCATTCTCTTAAACCGCCTGATGTTCATCTATTTCCTGCAGCGCAAGGGGTTTCTCGACTACCGGGACGCCCAAGCCCGTGACGGCGATATCGACTACCTGCAGCGTAAGCTGCAGGCCTCCCGCCGCCAGGGCCCCGAACGCTTTTACCGCGATTTTCTGCAACTGCTTTTCTTTGAAGGCTTCGCCAAACCGCCGGAAAAACGCTCGCCCGCCGCCCGTACCGAGCTCGGCAACATCCGCTACCTCAACGGCGGCCTGTTTCTGCCGCACCGCATCGAAACCGAAAACCAGAATATCGCCATTCCTGACGCCTTCTTCGATAAACTTTTCCAGCTGTTCGCCTCCTATTCCTGGAATCTTAACGACGCGCCCGGCGAAAATGACCGCGAAATCAGCCCGCACGTTCTCGGCTACATCTTTGAGCAATATATCAACCAGAAAGCCTTCGGCGCCTATTACACCCGCCCGGAAATCACGGAATATCTCTGCGAACGGACCATCCACCGCCTGATTCTCGACGCCGCCAACACGTCCCCCGGCGTGCCGACCCTGGCGGGGGTAAAAACCCGCCGTTATGAGTCGGTGGCCGATCTGCTGATTGATCTCGATGCCCCGCTGTGTCACAAGCTGATCCATGATGTTTTGCCGAATCTGTCACTGCTGGATCCGGCCTGCGGATCAGGGGCCTTTCTGGTGGCCGCCATGAATACGCTGATCGGCATTTATTCTCCCATCATCGGCCAGATTAAATTTCTGCATGATCCCGAGCTTTCCGCCTGGCTGGCCGACATCGAAAAAAAGCACTCCAACATCGACTACTTCATCAAGAAATGCATCATTACGGATAATCTTTTCGGCGTGGATTTGATGGAAGAGGCCGTGGAAATCGCCCGCCTGCGGTTGTTTCTGGCGCTGGGTTCCTCCGCCGAAACCGTCGATCAGCTCGAGCCGCTGCCGAATATCGACTTTAACATTCTGCCCGGCAATTCGCTCATCGGCCTGATGCGGGTGGATGATAAATCGTTTGAACAAAAACAGGGGCAGCTGTTCCGCCAGCGGACATACCAGGAAATTCTGCAAGACAAAAATCGGCGGATTGACAACTATCGCCGGACAGCTACCTACGCCGACGATTTAACCGCCCTGCGCAACAACATCGATTCCCTCAAGCGCGCCTGCGCCGCCGTGCTCGATGACCTGCTGCTCGGCGAGTTCGAGCGGCTGGGGATCAAGTTCGAGCAGGCGACGTGGGATGGGGTGAAAAAGGTTCAGGGCCGGCCGAAGAAGCGACCGCTGGGCCTGGCCGATATCCAGCGACTGAAACCGTTTCATTGGGGCTTTGAATTCGACCGGGTGCTAAATAAAAACGGCGGCTTCGACGCCATCATCACCAATCCGCCGTGGGAGGTCTTCCAGACCGACGAGAAAGAATTTTTCCAAGAATACATTCCCTCAATTACCAAGAAGAGCCTCCGCATCGAGGACTGGGTGGCCCAGCGCGCCGCGATAATGGAAGATCGCAGAGTGCGGGAGGCGTGGCTTGCATACTCCAGCGAGTTTCCCCACCCGTCGAGGTATTTTAAGCTCTCCGCCCAATACCCAAACCAGCTGTCAACCGACGCCAGCGGGCGCACCCCGGCTTCGAAGATTAACCTATACAAGTTGTTCACCGAACAGTGCTTCAACCTGCTGCGCCCCGGCGGGCTTTGCGGTATTGTGATTCCCTCCGGCATTTATACCGATTTGGGCAGCAAGCAGTTGCGGGAAATGCTGTTTAAAGAAACCCACATCACTGGCCTGTTTGGTTTTGAGAATCGCAAGGAAATCTTTGAGGGCGTGCACCGTAGTTTCAAGTTCGTCGTTTTGACCTTTCAAAAGGGCGGCCAGACGGTGGAATTTCCTGCCGCGTTCATGCGCCACGATGTGGCCGAACTGGAGGGTTTTCCCCGGCAGGGAGGCCTGGAGATAGCCGTTGATCTGGTGCGGCGGCTTTCGCCGGATTCGCTTTCCATCATGGAATTCAAGTGCGATCTGGATGTGCAGATCGCGGAAAAGATGCTGAAATTCCCGCTGCTGGGCGAAAAAATCCAAGGCAATTGGAACGTACGGTTCGCCCAGGAGCTCAACATGACGAACGACAGCGATTTGTTTGAGACCAGTCCGGGCAAAGGAAAATTGCCGCTGTATGAAGGCAAAATGATCTGGCAGTTCGATCATCAGCTGGCCCCGCCGCGCTATTGGGTGGATGAAAAGAAGGGCCGGGCAAGAATCCTGGGCCGCACGCCGGACACGGGCCAGAAATTGGATTATCAGGATTACCGGCTGGGGTTCAGGAACATCGCACGAAACACGGACCAGCGGACGCTGGTAACAACGGTCGCCCCGCCGTCGTTTTGCGCCAACAGTTTCCAGGCGGGCGAGTTCGCCGCTGCGGACGGCGTTTGGCTCGCGCATGGCCCTGTCCGCCTGTGGGCTGCCGCCATCCTCGACGCCTTGGCGTTGGACTACATCATTCGCCAGCGAGTCTCGGCCAACGTGAACTTCTTCTACGTCTACCAACTGCCCGTCCCGCGCCTGACCGAGAAAGACCCGGCCTTCGCACCGATTGTGGAACGTGCCGCGCGGCTGATCTGCACCACGCCGGAATTTGATGAGCTGGCCAAGTCGGTGGGTCTGAAAAGCCACAAGGACGGCGTAACCGATCCCGCGAAGCGGCTGAAACTGCGGGCGGAATTGGACGCGATCATCGCGTATCTGTACGGCTTAACCGAGGAAGAATTCGCCCACATATTGGGGACGTTTCCGATCGTGCCGCAGGAAATCAAGGATGCCACGTTGGCGGAATTTACCCGGCACGTTTAACCTGCCGCATACCCCCGCGCCCCGGGGCCATGTAGCCGCCGATGCCCTCATCGGCCATGTAGCCGCCGATGCCCTCATCGGCCATGTAGCCGCCGATGCCCCCATCGGCGCCGCGGTCAAAGCGCGTACCCGCATCGCTCCGCCAGGTCGCCCAGGCGACTGAACGGCCGGGACATGGCCGGCTACGGGAGGCCGCGTTCGAGAACTGGCGGTGGACTATCAGCGGGGATTCCACCCCCGAAAAATTGTCCCACCCCAGCACCGCCCATTTGTACGTCTTAACCGAAGCAGAGTTCGCGCACATGTTGGGGGGACATTTCCCATTGTGCCGCAGGGGGTGGACGACGCGGCGATGGCGGAATTTAAGTCGCGGATGCGCCACTGCGCATCGCGGGCTATTTGACGCCTGTCCCGTAGCGGCTAAACTGATTGGTGAATCAACTCACCGAGAAAGGAGATAATAATGGGACGGTCGGGCAAACAACCTGGACACCGGAGGAAGCGGCGAGTTGGTCCCGCATACCACAGGGCGGGATCGGAGGCCGCGAAATTGGCTCTTCTTTATCGGCGCTATCTCTCCCGGAGCGCCGGGATAACCGCGCCGGCGGTTTCCCCCGGGGACAGTTACTCGCTCGAGCAGCCCTGGCCGTTCCCCGCGGTGCCCACCATCACAACAACCACTACGCCGTGGCCCGCGCCAGCGAGGTGAGGGTCGTATGCCGAATTGGGGCGATGTCCAAAACGAGATTAATCAAGAAATCCTCAGCCACCAGGCGATGGCCCAGCAGGCTTTGGACTCGGTTCGAAAAAAGTACCTTGGCCAGCTTCATCAGCGCACGACACGTAACATTATTGCCTATTATTCGGGCTGGCTTTCCAAGCCGCAGATCGTCGGCGCGGAGATAAACGATGAAGACAAAAACGGCTTCATGATGGCCGTGCATAAGCTCGATCGGAGCCAGGGGCTAGATCTCATCCTGCACACGCCGGGGGGTGATATTGCGTCCACCCAGTCCATCGTTGACTACCTGCAAAAAATGTTCGACCGCAACATTCGCGCTATCGTGCCGCAAATCGCCATGTCGGCGGGTACGGTCATGGCTTGCTCGTGCAGGGAAATATTGATGGGCAAGCAGTCTAATCTCGGTCCTATTGACCCACAGGTACGTGGAGTTCCCGCCCAGGGTGTGATACGGGAATTCAAGCAGGCGGTCAAGGAAATTAAATCCGACCCCGCCAGGGCCGCGGTCTGGCAGCCTATTATCGGAAAATATCATCCCACCTTTCTGGGGCAGTGCTCCAACGCCATCGACTGGTCCAATGGCTTCGTACGTGAGCAGCTGTCGAAAGTCATGTTCGCCGGTGAGCCCGACGCGGATGCCAAAGCGTCGAAGATAGCCAGAAGGCTCGCCGACTACCGCAGCCACAAGGCCCACAGCAGGCATATCCACGCCGACGAGTGCATAAAGATGGGCCTGAAAGTCGTCCTGATTGAAGAGGACCAGCAACTCCAGGATTTGGTGCTAACCGTTCATCATTGCTACATGCACGCCCTCATGAACAGCGCCGCATTCAAAATCATTGAGAACCACGAGGGCGCCAGATTAATAAAACAGCAGGTCATGGCTTTGGCTCCAGGTGGGGCCATCCCATTACAGCCTCGCCAAGGGATGGAAGATTCGGGCGGCCCCGGCTCCGCGCCGGGCTCGACGCCATTATCGCCCGTTGGCACAGCTTAGCCGAAGAGGAATTCGCGCACATATTCGCGACGTTTCCGATCGTGCCGCAGGAAGTGAAACACACGACGATGGAGGAATTTCGCAGATTTAAGGGAGCGCAGCCCCCATGAGTGGCGAGCCCGGTGAGTACGACGTTTGGGACTTGCGGGAGGGTCGGCACGATTTCCAGCGGCTTGACACGGAGTTGTTTGGGACCAAGACCAAATTCTGGTTTTCTGTCGACAGCGACCCCCGCCGGTGGCTTTTTAAGTACCCACGGCCGGGAACGGGCGAGCATTGGGCGGAGAAAATTGCCGCCGAACTAGCGCCCCTGATCGGCCTGCCGGTGGCGCGGGTGGAGTTGGCACGCTACCAGGGGGTGGTCGGAACCGCCTCCCGGTCCTTTATTCCCCATCAATATGACCCCTTTTCGCATCACATTCGGCTGGGCGAGCTTGTCCATGGAAACGAGCTCCTGGGGAAATGGGTGACGGGCTACGATAAGGCCAAGCGTCGCGGGCAGGCCGATCACCGCTGGGCCAACATTCGCAAGGCAGTCGAAGCCCGCTTTCCCGAGAGCGGCGCCCGGCCCTATCTGGCGCAGCTGGTGGGGCTGATCGTGTTCGACGCTTGGATCGGCAATACCGATCGCCACCACGAAAATTGGGCGATCCTGGAGACCCGCCGGGATGGTCCCGTGGACGTCGAAATTTCCGTGGCCCCTTCTTACGACCATGCTTCCTCCCTTGGGCGCGAACTGACCGACGCCCGGCGCCTTGAGTTGATACGCCACGGACGCATCGGACAATACGTGGAAAGAGGCCGTGGCGGAATCTACTGGGACGCGCACGCGCGGTGCGGCCCCAGCCCAATGGCGCTGTTGCGGCGTCTCGCCCAGGAGGACCCCGCCTTGGCGAAGCCATGGCTCGAAAAGTTGCGGGCCCTCGAAGAAGCCCGCGTGATCTTGCCAGTCGATCGGGTTCCCAACACGTGCATGACCGCTATTCAGAAGGACTTCTGTCGGGATGTCCTGCGCTATACAATGGCGGAGTTGAGGAAGGTCAAGGTATGACGAGCCTGTTCCTGGCGTGGCAGAGCCCGGTGCAAATGCGGCGCTGGTACCCCATCGGCCGGCTCGAAGCCGATCCCGCAGCATGCCATTATTGCTTCTGGTACACGCAGGGCGCCCAACTGGCGGCACAGGAGGCCGGGTGGCGGCCGCTGGAGGCGTTCCCGTACCTCGGGTGGCGCTACGAGGCGGACGAGTTATTCCCCCTCTTTCGCAATCGGGTCCTTTCCCCCACGCGCGAGGAATATGCGGAGTACCTGAAGCTGCTGGACCTGCGCCCCGAAGAGGCCGACCCTTTAACGTTGCTGGCGCTAACAGGCGGGCGGCGCCAGACGGACAATCTGGAGGTATTTCCCAAGCTCGAAGCAGGGGCCGATCGAAGTTTCCGGTGCCGGTTCTTCCTCCGTGGTTGGCGGCGCACCACGCAGGCCGCGCAAGCCCGGCTTGCCGAGCTTGGCGCCGATGAGCCGCTGCGCGTGGCGGTGCGCCGAGATGGCCCGGCAATGGAACCGGCGGTTGAACTGCGGATCGAAGAGTCGCCAGGGCGACCGCGGGATGCACACGTGGTCGGCTGGGCGCCGCGTTACGTGGCAGAAGTCCTCGCCCCCGCGGCGGGCGGGGCCGCTGGCGCCCAAGCCCGCCTGGTCAGACGAAACCCACCCGGTGCACCTACCCACCAGCGATTCCTGATCGAACTCACGGGCCAGTGGCCGGAGGGCCACGATCCAATGACCGGGGAGGAATTTAATTCAATACGGGACTGGGCCGTTTAGGAGAACGTCGGTGAGCCAGGCGGGGAGGCGGGCGGGTACGCCCGAGCAGTGGAGCACGGCGCTGGAAAGCGCGTTCCGCGAGGCACTCGCCGCAACCCCGGCCGCGCCGACGCGGCTATGGTCCCCGTGCAGCCGGGGGTTCCACGCCGTGCTGCACCTTCTCGGCGCGCCCAACCCGCTGTTCGCCTTGGACTACCGGCAGCTTATCGATGCGCCCGCGCAGCCCTCCGGCGTCGGACCAGGCTGGCGCGACGAACTGGTCCGGGAAGACATCGCGGTTCGGGGGATCGCCACGATGGCCTATCTGTTCCCGCCCGACGGCTTGGCGCAGGGGAAGCTTCGCCTCGCGAGCGACCCGTGCGTGACCGTCGGCGTGTCGGCTGACACCCCTGCTGCAACCATGGAGGATGACTGTCGGGATGCGGGCCGGCGCCTTGCTGATTTACTGGCGCGGCTCTACGAGCGGTGTTCGCAAGGCGGCGAGGCAGGCCTGTTGTATTGGCCTGGGGGCCTCGCCGCGGCCCCGCGGCCCCCGTCCCCTTTCGCGCCATCGCCCGGGCCCGCATCGCACCAACCCGGCGACCCCGTCGAAGCCCGGGGAGAGTGGCAGGCCCCCCGGACGCTTGGGGAAATTCAGCTGCGGGCGGGCCGGCTCCCGCGGCGTGCGCTTAGCGAGTGGGTTTCGCTGAAGGCGTTCGTTCCGGTGGCGATCGTCGACGCCGAAGGCTTCCAGCAGTTGTCGTTGTCGGGGCTGGTCGGCTGAAACTGCGGGCGGAATTGGACGCGATCATCGCGTATCTGTACGGCTTAACCGAGGAAGAATTCGCCCACATATTGGGGACGTTTCCGATCGTGCCAGAGGAAGTGAAACGGGCGACGCTTGAGGACTTCAAACGCACCAATTGAGGCGAGCCGCCGGCCTACCCCGGTGGACAATTACCCGGCGAGTTGGGAATATCTTCGACCGGGAAAAAATGTGAATAATGCGCCTGAAGCATGACCGTTGGCCGTATGTGGTTTATAATTGCGGCACCCAGCTGCGGATGCGTGTGACCCGCGGCCCGGCAACGCCCGGTCGGCAGCCGGCTCAAACGGTGGAACACTGTTCCGCACCGCCGGTGCTGGCAGCAGGTGGAGAAAAATGATCCCACGGACCACCCACAGCCGGTCACAGCTCGAATGTCATCTCAACGAATACGACGATGGTGCGATAAGCCTGTTCGTTTCCTGCGACACCTATCCGGGGCTTTTCGATTACCACTGCCCGCAAATCTCTAAGCTGGCCCCAAATGGCTGGCGTGTATCCAAGGGGGGCAAGATGAAATACCTTTGGTTTCCGGCCGGCGCACTCAACCAGGCAAACCTTGAACAGATCGAGAACTGGAGACAGAGATTCCAGGAATATGTGCTGATCGGATTGAGCAGGCACATCGCTCCCGGCTTTTCGCAAGAGCTGGATTTCTGCATGGGGCTGTCTTTTAACTACGATCCAAACTCGGAAAGGCGGACATTGTTTGGCGAGGCGTTGTATCAGGCCAAATACCGGCAGTCCCAAGCCTATTGCTCCGTTGTGAGCAGGGCGATGGTCGAGGCGTTTGATTACCTGCCCGTACCGCCCGAGGAAAAGACCAATCTGCTGATCACCGGTGTCCCATCCGACCTGGAAAAGTATAATTTCGGCAGAGAATTGGCAATGCGCGTCGCGAAAGACAAGGGCGTTCCCCTTGTTCAAAGCAGCCTATGCTGTGGAAAATCCTATCTGAAAAATTTGCCTTTCGTGGAAAAGATGAAGCACTGGTGCGAGTTATACGAACGCGGCCAGTGCGTTCGAATCGATGCCGACATAAGGGGCAGGACGGTGGCCGTTGTGGATGATCTATATCAGTCCGGCGTCACGCTATGGTGTTGCGCTAAGTTTTTGAAGAGCCTCGGGGCAAAATATGTTTTCGGGTTGGTGTGCGTAAAATCAATGAGCGACACGGATAACCAATGAACGCGCTTCCCCTGTTACAGTTCATCCTGGCGAAAGGGGTCGGGGAAGCGGCCCTGCGGCACCTGGCCCGGTACTGCGCAGGTGAAGGCATTTCCCCGGCCGACGCCGTTCGCTTGGACCCGCCCCGCCTGAGGGAGGTGTTAGGTGTCTCGGAACCGGCAGCCGCCAACGTCGGGAAATCAGGGGACGCGGCGGCCCGGCTATGGGATAACCTGCAACTCCACGGCGTCCGGCTGCTCTGGATCGAAGATGACGCCTACCCGGCGCGCCTCAAGGCCATCCTGGGGGATGAGGCGCCACCCTTTCTTTTCCTCAGAGGCGAGGCTGAACTTTTTGACCTGCCAGCGTTGGGATTCTGTGGCTCTCGCCAAGCTTCGGACAAGGGCCTGGCGGTCACGCGCGACGCTGCCGCGGCCCTGGCCCGCCAGAATATCTGTGTGGTCAGCGGCTACGCCCATGGCGTGGATTTAGCGGCGCACCGGGCCACCCTGGAGGCCGGTGGCGCGACGATCATGGTCGTGGCCGAGGGCATCCGACATTTCCGCGTCAAGAAGGAGATTGCCGATGTGCTGGGCCGGGGAAAGCACCTGGTTGTTTCGCAATTCCCGCCGAGCCTCCCCTGGATCGCGCGCAACGCCATGAAACGCAACCGCACCATTATTGGTCTTTCCGACGGGATGATTCTGGTGGAATCCGCAAACGAGGGGGGCACATTCGCGGCGGGCGATGAGGCGATCAGACGCCATCATCCGTTATTTGTGGTTGATTTTGCATCGCCCGGTCCCTCGGCGGAAGCGAATCCGCATTTCATCGAGCGCGGCGGCATACCGATTCGCGGACGGGCACTGGATCGAAAGCCAAATTTGGAGCAAGTGTTAGAAGTGGCGCACCGCCCGCGTTGGCGAATGACCGGATCTGTTACGGCGCTGTTTCGGTAGGGCGCTGTGGTTATGAGCGCCATCTGTTTACCAAGGGGAAACGCGAAGGGGCGACCTGTCATTATGGCCTCGCCAGGAACGGCGGATCCGGCCATCCGAGCCGACACGCACCACGCCGGAATTTGATGAGCTGGCCAAGTCGGTGGGTCTGAAAAGCCACAAGGACGGCGTAACCGATCCCGCGAAGCGGCTGAAACTGCGGGCGGAATTGGACGCGATCATCGCGCATCTGTATGGCTTAACCGAGGAAGAATTCGCCCACATTCTGTCCACCTTCCCAATCGTGGCGCAGGAAGTGAAGGATGCCACGCTGGAGGAATTTCGGCGCGGTGGTTGAGATGAGGTGAGACCCGTGATTGTTCCCGATGAGGTCCGGAAGTGCGTTGCCTTTATCGGCTACGAGGACGGCGGGCAACGCCGTTTCGCGGGCTCCGTGTTCTTCCTCGGGCGTGATACGCCCGGCGGGAGAAGAGCGGATCCCGTCTACGCGGTAACGGCGAGGCATGTGGTCGAGTGGGTGCGAAACCGGGGTAACGGCCAACCCCTGCTCCGCGTTAATTGCGCCGACGGCCAGGCCAAATGGGTTCCCACCGACGCCGCCGGCTGGTTCTCCCATCCCGACGACGGCTCCGTCGACGTGGCCATCTTGAGGGCGGGGATTCCCGAGGGTCTCGACCATCTTGTTTTTCCTTATTCGCAGTGCGTCGACGAAGAAAAGCTCAGAGCCAACGAGGTGGGGCTGGGCGACGAGGTTTTTGTCACAGGCCTGCTGCGTTACCATCCGGGGACTCGGAAGAATGAGCCGGTTGTCAGAATAGGCAACCTGGCGTGTATGCCCGAAGACAAGGTGTTGGTATCTCCTTCGTTCGGGGCGATGGACGCGTACCTGATTGAGGCCCGCTCGATCGGGGGCTTAAGCGGATCGCCGGTGTTTTTGAACCTCGGCCCCGTGCGGATGCTCGGTGCCAATCTCCGGTTTCAGTCGGGTGGACCGAACGTCCTCCTGCTTGGCTTAATCCACGGCCACTTCGACACCGCAGCGGTAGACATCGATGAAGTCGACCCTACAACGGCCGCTGACCGTTCAGGCGGCGGAAATGTAAATGCAGGCATGGCGATCGTCGTCCCCTTTAAGAAGATAGCGGAGACCATCGCCAAATTCGAGAACCTGACGGGCTACGTCCACTCCAACGTGGAATCCACCCTACCCGGAACGCGAGGGCCGGGCGCGGAGAGCGAGGTCACTGTCGCGCCTGTTTCGCCCAGCGCCGCAGCCACCGAAGCGATCCCGCCGGGCCAATCGCCCCCGCTCTCTGCCGGCCCTCAAGGCGGCTGAAGGGTGCGGGAAAGGTCCCCGCATCCTCGGTGTGAAGGGCGGCGTCCCCTCGGCGGCCGCGGCCGCCCATCCGCCGGCTATCCAGGTTCGCGAGGTGGTTGCTGGGCGGGTAACGCCCGATTAGGATATGAAAAGGGATACCATGCTGGCGTAAGCGGCACCCGGATGGAGGGCGGGCTATGTGGCGGCGGAACGATGTTGGCAGAACCGGTGCACTTTGAAAATCCGCCGGTTGCCGAGGTGGCGATGGGGCTGCTTTTCCCGCCGCTGCAGAAGCTGACGGGACCCCATCTTGGGGTGCTCTGGGATCGATGGAAATCCGATTTTACGCAATTCGGCGAGGCCCCGCCCTTATCGCCGACAATTGAGCTTAAACAAGGCAGCGCCTCTCCCAGTATTCAGCTGTCCATATCCAATCTGCCACCACTGCCCCGGACCTGGTACCTGAGCAAGGATGGTCAAAAGCTGATCCAGGTACAGCGTGACCGCTATGTCTACAACTGGCGAAAGGCCGATGCGCAGACGGTGTATCCACAGTATCATGCGACCTTCGTGCAGTTTATGCAGCGCCTGGTGGAATTTCGCGGTTTTCTCGCCGAATATGAGCTCGGGTCGGCCGAGGCCATACAGTACGAGTTGATCTATGTTGACCACATCGCGGCTGATGCCAGCGAAGCGGCGGTGTCACCCACGCAGTTGGCGAGGCGCGTGTTTCCGGACGTGGCCTTCAGGGCACCCGGCCGCGGCCGCATGGTCGATCCGGAGGGGTTCGAACATCGGCTGATCTTCGGACTGCCGGAGGAGCTTGGTCGAGCCCATATAAGGATACAATCCGCCATCCGCGCGGAATCGGGACAACCGCTGATTATAATGGAGTCGGTGGCGCGCGGGTTCGGGAAGGCGGCCGGAGACGAGGCGATGAAAGAATGGTTTGCCATGGCCCACGAGTCGCTGATCAGCGTCTTCCTGGGGCTGACGTCGCACGAGGTTCAGAAGCAATGGTGGGGCAGAGCATGATCGAGCAACTACCGCGAAGCAGCATCTCCGGTGAGTGGCCAACGGCCAGTGCGACGGCCCTGTTTTCCGCGCGGCCGGAAATGGAGAAAGGAATAGCGGAGCTTCGGTTCGGCCCCGGGCGGAGCGTGCGGTACGACAAGCGAGGCATCCGGGACGCCGCGAAAACGCTGAACGCCGCACACGCGCGCCTGCCCCAGTCGCTCGCACTGGAGAATGTGGGCGGCCTGGTCGTCACCTGGTCCTATGAAACCGTCGCAGCCTGGTCCGCGCCCCAACCCGATTGGCAGGCCTTTGCCGTGGCTATAACGCGCTACGCGGGAAACAGTCCCGCGGACGAAGCTTCGGAAAAATTCTGCGGCGACGCCAGCCAGAGGGCCGCCCGGCAAAGGGCTGACGCCCAACGCGACAGCGCTGTCATTCCCGATGGCTACGTACCGCACGGCGCGGCGCAAATTAGTGCCTTTCTTAGCGCGCACCCGGGCGTCGGAACCCTCCTGGCGCGGGCCCGCGAACCTATCCGCGAGTATTTTCGTCCACTTACGACCGCCATGCTCGAGCTGCAAACCGACCCGGAACTCCCGGACCTAACACAACTTCTGGTGCGCATCAGGCCGGGGGGTGACCCACAACGGGCACTAGCACAACTTGGTCGTTTCGACACAGAATGGTGGCTCCAGCAACCGGAAAGTCGGGGGAGCCTGATTTGTTTTCTTCTTGATGCCTAATGGGGTTCGACTGGCGCCAGTTCCTGCTCCTGTGCGATTCTCCGCATGCAATGGCCGGAAATGCGGAAGCTCGCCTGCGCGCGGGTATCAGCCGTGGATATTACGGCGCGTTCAACTTGGTGCGACAGTTCCTCGAAGCGGAAGGACATAGGTTCTCCACCAAAGCGGAGGTGCATCAAGAAGTAGTCCGTACGCTGAAAATCAGTGCGGATATGGGCAGACGAAGGCTGGGGGAGCAGCTGGGGCGCCTACGCCAGTACAGGAACCAAGCCGACTACGACGACGAGATGAACAATCCGGCGGGTGTCCACGGTACTGTGGCCGAGACGCTTCAAGGCCTTAAAAAGGACCACCCCGAAATATTCGCCCCACCGCTACCCTAAGGGCTGCACGCCGCCTTTTGCGGTGTGGCCGCGGCCAACGTTTTGATATACGCCGCCATCCTCTCCGCCTCCTGCGTGGTCATATCCACCGGCAAGGAGACTGAGACCAGCAACCCCGGCCGCAACGGGTATGGATAGTTCACGATGCGAATACCCCGGTCACTGGGTGTGGCCGTGTCCCCCATGCCGCCTTCGCGAGGGGACGGCACGGGGGCCTGCGGATCGGACCGGCCCATAGCTTTCTCATATTTCTCACACAGAGCCGGGCCGTCCTGGTGCGCTGTATTGTCGGGCGGCGCCGGGGCTGTCCCCTCGCCGTTGTCTATTTCCTCGGCGTCCAGCTCCGGCATGATCTCGACCGTGTCCGTTTGGCCCAGCGCCAACTGGGCGATGGATCGCATCGTGTAGCGCCAGCGGAACCGTGTGGGGCGACTGCCGCGCCCCAGTTTAATTCTGCCACAGCCGCAACGCTCCAACTCCTTGAAAAATGAGTAAGCCTGGGCTCTGGTAATCTCCACCCCGTCGGCCCGCAGTTCCTGCATGAGAACTTCCAAGCTCAGTTCCCGCCGTTTCCGCTGCCGCTTGGCCAGCACCTCGAACGCCTTTTTCGGCGCTTCACCGGTATCGGCGAGATGTCGCAGCGCCTCTCGGTCTGGGCCAGGTTTTTCCATGCCATTCATACTATAACTCCGATATACTTTACAGTCAACTACTACGTTCCTATTATATAACAAAAATAATAGTTGTCACATCGGGCGCTTGGGTTGGAAAAAAATCGGCAAGCCGGGTGCTTGCACCAGTGGGTTTGAGTTTCGGGTGGGCTGGCTTGCTGGGTCGCAGGCCTTGAACGCTCGCAACGGCCGACACCGCCCCTAAAGCTAAAACGCCTGTACTCGAAGCTTAGCCAATGGCGGGCCACTGCTGGTCCGCTTCCAGGCTGTCGCTGTACGAAGTGCAGCGGTACACGGGCCTTCGGCCGAGAGCGGAGATGACCCACGGCACCGCGCCCACGGAACCTTACCGGCGGACGCTGCTGCGCCAACCAAGCGACTGCAACGCGATGATCCCCGCGTTCAACCGATCCGCCAACCGCGCCGCAACGGTGCCGCGGCGGCATTCCTCGTGGAGACGCTCGTAACACAACAACGCGATCGACCTGCTCCTCGCCGACCTATTGGCACGGCTCTACGAGCGGTGCTCGCATTGTGGCACGGCGTGCCTGTTAGACCATCCCGGAAGCCTCATCGCGGCCCAGCGGCCCCGGCCCCCTTCCGCGCCAGCGCCCGAGCCCTTCCGGCACCCGCCACATAGCCCCGATCAGCACAAGGGCCGGAAAGAACATCCCAAAGGTGGGCATATGAACCTGTACGGGACCTTCCTCACCGTTTCAGTCGCGCCACCCGCCACTGCTTCTCGAACCACCGCAGCGTCATCACCTGCCGGGCTTGGGCGTGCTCGAAAGCCGCCCGCACCGTGGCTCGCAGTTGAGAGGCCCCGACCGGCGCAACGGCGATCCGTACGGCCCCGCCGGCGGCGGCCAGAACGGACGGCAGCGGCACGGTCCAATGGGCGGCGGACGCGGCGGTGCCCCAGCGACGGCTATGGACGAGCACATCCAGCGCCCCGGCGGTCAGCAGCTGCTGCAGCTGAAGCCGCCGCTGCAGGCCACGGGCGCTCTGCACCTGGCGCATGAACGCGGCGGACATTACCAATAGCAGAATCGCGATGATCGCCATAAGAAACAAAGCCATGACCATTGCAAAGCCGGAGCTGATTTCAGGGATTCGGTGGAAAGGCGACATCAGCGCTCCCTTTCGGCAAGTGCCTGCAGCAACCGCAGCTCGGCCGGCAGCGTAATGGTGCGCTGGCGGCCGTGACGGAACACCAGCAACTGCACCGCTTTAGGCGCTGGGCCGAAACGTACCACAGCCCCGAAGTGCGTCCAGGTAACGGGCCAGCCCGCCAGCCTGGCGCGCCAGCGGATGCGCCGGATCACACCGCGGCGCTGAACGCGCCAGTCGACCCAATCTTGCGAGCCATAGCGGCAGATCAGTTCCCGAGCACCTTTCATCTCGATTTTCCGGGCAGTCCACACATCGCGGCCCAGCCGGTGGACCATCTGGCTCCAGAGGGCCTGGCGATTTTCCAAAGACGCCGTCTTGCCGAAGGCGCCGACACATTGCATCCACAACGTACCGGAGATCAACAGAAACACGCCCATGATGAGCAGCGCGGCGACCATTTCAATGACGGTGAAACCGGCTTTCTTGACATCCCGATATCTGGAAAGAATGAGAGGAAATCGGGACAGGCTCCGCCGCGAAGACACGAAGCACGAGTGGACCTTTCGAGCCGACCATTCTTCATAGCCCGGAGCACTGGAAGTCCCGACCCGGTCGGGATAAGCGACAGGATCGCTCGCCAGTGTCGTTTCCAGGGCAATCGTTTCGCGCCCGCGGGGTACGCCATCGGAACGGCGCCCTTGCACAGCCCAGAGCGCTGAAAGTCCCGACCCGGTCGGGATAAGCGATGGGCTAAGCGTCCCGCCGCTGCGCCTAGCCCCGTCGCTAACGCTCCGGGCTACGAAGACCAGTTGCTGTTCTGGCCGCGACGATTCCGCGGACGTACCTGGAGCTGGAGAGCATCGCGTCATCAGCGCACTTTCCTTCGCTGCGACAGTTTCGCGGACAGCGGCACCAAACCGGACAGCGTGACTTCGCCGTGACCGAGATGGCGGCGCATGACCACCCATTGATAACCCGCCGGCGCGGGAGTGGATAGCTTACTGGCCGAAAACCGTGGGGGCGGAGTCGGGGGAGCACCGGCCAGATAATTTTGCAGAATGGTCTGTTCCGCGCGAAGGCAATGGCGCAGGCTTTGCTCGGTACGGATACCGCGATTCGTTTGCCACAACGCATGGGCGAATACACCAGCCAGGATCAACACCAGCGTGATGCCCAGCACAAAATCCAGCAGGATGAAGGCACGGTCCTTTCGCATCATAACGGCCCTTGCAGTTCCAGCAGCCGTATTAACTCGACGTAAGGCGCCCACAGTAGGAGCGTGACGCCGAGAACCACTATGCCGCAGCCCAGCACAAAAACTGGAATAAAGGCGCCGCGGATCATGTCCGCCCACTGGGTGAAGCGATGGCGGTACCATGCGTGCAGGCAGGCAAGCGCCCCCGGCAGGGAGCCCGTGTTATCCGCAGGCAGCATATTGCAGATCAAACGCGGCAAATGGGCGGCACGGGCGGCGGCATCAATGGCGGCGCCGTTTTCCAAGGCCTTTTTCCACACCAATAGTTTTCGCCGAGCCCTGCCGTTAACGCCGGCGTTGGCGGCGGATTCCACCAGGGCCGGGAATTCATCGCCTTCCTCAACGCCGTGCGCCAGCACGTCCATCGCCGCCGCCCAGGAACGGCTGCGCTCCAGGGTGCGGGCCA
Organism: Planctomycetota bacterium; assembly: GCA_021785435.1. Taxonomy (GTDB): domain Bacteria; phylum Planctomycetota; class Phycisphaerae; order WQYP01; family WQYP01; genus JAKCCC01. Next base: position 24,990 of record JAJYFE010000004.1, on the reverse strand, counting down.
CGGGCAGGTACCACAGCAGGCGATCCCAGAGCCACGCCGTCCGGGGCCAACGGTGGCCGTAAGGGGTGAATACCCAGCGAAGCAAGACCACCGCTGCGGCCGAACCAATCAGCAGCGACGCAAAGAAAAAACATGCGCTGGTGGCCGCCGCCGCGTGCGACCACAATACCTCCAGGTGCTGCCTTGCAGGAAGCGGTACCGTTGCCGGCGGTGAGAACGCGCCCAAGCCGTAGATCGCCTTCGGCAGGATGACCCCCCAGGCGACGGCCAGCGCCAGAAACAGCACCAGCAACAATGTGGCCGCGTAGGCGATATACATCGGCAGCAGCTCTCCGCTGTAATGCCACACCGCCCGCTCCGCTCGGAGCCGCTCTAACGCTTGCGGCAACTTACCGGACGTTCCCGCATCGGCGATTATGGCGAGATCGCGCCGGGAAATCTCGGGTGCCGCTACGGCCAGACTTTCGTCGAGCGGTTTGCCCCGCCGGAGCAGCTCCGCCGTGGCCAGCAGGCTCCCAGCCAGCTTGCCGCGCTCGCCTTCCCCGGCAATCCGCAACGATTCGGGCAACGGATGGCCGAGCCGGACCGCTTGATCGAGATGATCCCCGATGGCATTAGCCCGTCGGCGGGCGGCGAAATACCCTGCCCCGGCCACCGTGCAAAGAATAAAGGCGACCGCCAGGCCAAGCGCCAGGTTAATTGGCTGGAGGATTACCCGGAAGAAGTTCATGGTGGTGAAGGTGTGCAGCGGGACCCAGATCCACGGAGGCAGCGGGGGACGGGGGGAAAAATAAGAGGTGGCTCGATAGAGCTCGTAGGCGCCGTACTCCCGGTGGGCGTTGAGCCCGAGAAACACGACGAAGGGCACCACCACCAGCACGATGGCCAGCCAGCCCGGCAGTGACGCCTGCCACCGACGCCGACCTCCCGGAATAGCGGGGCGCCGCACCTCGCGCCCGACGCCTGCTTGTCGTCGCCTCACTGACACGCCCATGCCCCGTCACCGCAGAAACGTATACATTTCCATTATTTTGAGTAATCCGATCAGCGGCGCCAGCATGGCGTAGATCACGAAGCCCACCGTAACCGCCAACAAGAGTAACAAGACCGGCGAGAGCACCGCCGGAATCACCGCCGTACGGTGTTCGGCCTGGCGCCGGAACGATTGGGCCAGCGTGCCGGCCGTGTCGGACAGATTGTTCTGTTTAACCGCCAATTGCAGCGTCGCCGGAACTATTTTCGGCAACATGTTCCCCCGCGGCGTCTGGTCCAATTCCAGACCCAAAGAAAGGCTCCGGGCCATCTGGCGGCCATCGGCCTGGAGCGCCGGGGAGCCGGCGATGGCGCCGGCCAGCTCAATGGCGGCGGGTAAATCCAGCCCCGCATCGATGCCGATTTTCAGGCCGTGGATCCAGCGGGCGAGTAACTGTTGCCGCAAGGCCACGCCCAGCAGCGGCAGATGCAGCGCTGCGGCATCGCGCAGATGCAGCATGAGACGGCGATGGCGAAAGACTATCCAGAAGATGAGCGCCGCGACGACCAGAGCGCCCAAGGCCATAAGAATCTGTGGGGTGTATTGGCCGACGGTCATCAGCATCCGCGTAGATGTCGGAAACGACAGTACGCGCGCCTGGAACCGGCCATTCACAAAGTTATATTGGACGGCGCTACGCCTCCACGTTCGCACCAACTGGCCATACATCTGCTGATAGCGCGGCAGAACGAACAGGCCCAGTAAGCTCAATACTCCCAGCATGGCGATAAAGACAAATAGGGGATAGGCCAGCGCCCGGCGCAGCGCTTCGCGCAGTTTTTCGGAAAGGTCCACGTGGAAACCCAGATTCATCAGCACGGCGGCGAGATTATGGCTCTTGACGCCGGCTTCGAGCAGCGGGCCGTAATCGGCGGGAAACCGGCCTTTGCTTTTTGCGATGGCCTGCGGCAGGGACAGGCCGCTTTCCAGATCGTGGGCCACGCCGTCCATCGCCCGGGCCAACCGGCCGCGGCCCATTTCCGAGCCGAGCAATCGCAGCCCGGATTCCACCGGCAGACCGGCCTTGACCAGCATGGCCAGTTGCTGGTTGAAGGTTTTCAAATCCTGCGCGGAAAGCGGTTGGCCCCGGATGGCTGGACCGGCCGGCCAAAGCTGGGCCACCTGCAACTGCATGGATTCCAAGCTGTGCCGCGCGGCATCCGCATCGGCGGCATTAAGCGTGCCGGTGATTTCTTCGCCGCTGGAAAGGCGGGCGCGATAGGCGAAACCGCGGTTCAAAGCCCCGGCCATAAGCCTCCCCTCTTCGCTGACTGGACGGACCGGTTCAATTTATGCCAGGCCTGGGTAGATGTCAAGAAGTATTGAAAGGTTGTGTTGTTCGGTTTTGGCGCAGGCCAACGGGCCACGGGCGGAAGGGGCCATCTCCGGCGTCACGGCGCCGTCATCCAGAGATGTGTCACGGGCATGGCCAGGATATCTTCCCCGAACGGCAGCACTTCACGACCCAAGTACAGGACCATGCCCCGGACGAACTTCTTGCCCGCGGTCCCCGCCAGGTCCCGCAGGCCCGCCAGATCAGCAGCCGATATGCTCACACTGGCCTTAACCTCAATACCGACCACGCGACCATCCCGGCCTTCGAGCACAAAATCCACCTCTCGGCCCGTCACGGTGCGGTAGTAGAATAAGTCAGGCCGGGCGCAGCTCCAACTGGCTTGCTTGCGTAATTCTTGGCCGACGAAAGCTTCCAACAAAGGACCTAAGTTATCCGTCCCCTCCACCAGTGCCGGCAGGGCGGCTTTGCGCAGGTGCCCCGCCAGACCGGTGTCGCCGAGGTACACCTTTTCGCGTTTAATCAACCGCTGCCGCGCAGTGGTCAGCCACGCCGGCAGCGGTCGATACAGGTGCGTCGCCTGAAGCAGCGTCAGGTAGCGCGCCAGCGTGGGCTGGGTCCATCCCAGGTCGCGTGAAAGCCCGGCGACATTAAGCAGTCCACCGGTTTGCGCCGCCAGAAGGGTCAGAAGCCGCGGCATTTGGGTCAAGCCCTCGATCGCGGCGAGATGGCGGATATCGCGTTCGATGATCGTGGTAAGGTAAGAGTTGAACCAGGCCGCGCGGCGGTTGGCATCGGTGCGTGCGACCGCTTCGGGATAGCCTCCGGCCAAGATGGCCTGCACCAAAGCGCGGCGTGTCAGCGAAACGGGCGGCACCGCCGGCCACGACCCGGCGCTGAACGCAGCGTCGATAAAACCTTCTCGTGCGCCGGCGATTTCTCCCTGGGAAAGCGGCCAAAGGGTCAGAATTTCCATGCGCCCGGCCAGCGATTCCGATAGCTTCGGCGCTAAGAGCACATTCGAGGAACCGCTCAGCAGAAAACGACCTGGCTTGCGCTCGGCATCAACCGCCCGCTTGATGGCGCGGAAAAGCTCCGGTACAAGCTGCACCTCGTCGATCGCCACCGGAGGGTCCAGGCGGGCGATAAAATCATGGGGTGATGCGCCGGCCGCAGCCAGGACGGCCGGATCGTCGAGCGTGATGTATCGGGCAGGTTGGGGACCGGCGAGCAGGAACTGCACCAGTGTGCTCTTACCACTTTGGCGAGGTCCCTGCAGAAAAACCACCGGTGTATCCACCAGGGCTGCAAGCAGAGAGTCTTGGAGGTATCGTGCATACATAGCTAAGCCTCTGCCTTTCGTTGCTGCGTTTGATAGTATAATGGACGGCGTTATTTTATCATACCAACGGTTTGGCCTGGTCCGGGCCTGAAAATGGCGGGGCTGGGGGTCCCTGGTGATTCTTCGACCAGCTGCCGGCGATCAGCTTTCAGCCGTCAGCGATCAATTCTCAGCTTTCAGTGATCGCCTTTCACTGATGGCCTTTCGGCGGTGCGGGAGCGGTCCGCGGGCAACGCGGTGGTCGATCGCCCCGGGCTTGGTCCACGGGGCTGCCTTCCTGTTCTGAAAATGGCTGCGCCCCCTTCCTTCATAGCCCGGCGGTCGCCGCGGGCGACTAAACCGCAGCGACGGGGCCCGCTTGACCTCGGGCACCCCGAACCCTGCGCTTATCTCCCGAAATCCATCGGGATTATCGGGAGGGCTAGGCATATTTTCATCCTCCGCAGGTCGAAGACTCGCCTCCGGAGAGTGCCCGCAGGGCAGGGACGACGGCCCGACGAACCGGCGGCCTGGAAGGCCGCCCCCCCAGTTGCTTTCATTCTTGAACCCGCGCGATATTGTCGCGTTAGCAGGAACCGGCTGGTGGGCCGAGGACGCGGAGGACTTCCGGATAATCGGTGACGCGCTGCGCGACCAGTTCCGCGGCACAGGCGTGCAGGGTTTGATAGCCCGGCTGGCGGGCCATGGCGGCTTGCAGGGCGGCGGTGTCGGAGTCGTTTAAGATCGCCTGGCGGAGACTTTCATCGACCACGGCGAATTGGGCCACCGGCACGCGGCCGCCGTACCCATCGGCCTGTTTTCGGCGCAGCAGGCGCTGGGTCAGCACGCCGTACACAGCGCTGGAAATCTGGTGACGTTGGATGCCCATTTCACACCAGCGGCGAATGGCCGCCGCGGGCGAACCGGCGTGCATCGTGCACACCAGCCGGTGACCGGTCAGCGCCGCCTGCATCGCCAGCGAGGCGGTTTCCGCGTCGCGGATTTCACCCAGGGCCAATACCTGCGGGTCCTGCCGCAGCATGCTGCGCAGGGCTTTCTGATAATCCAATTCGCCGAAGGGCGTGACTTCAATTTGCGTTACGGCGGGCAGATCGCGCTCGATAGGGTCCTCCAACGAAACGATGCTCAACCCCGCGCCGTGCTCAACCAGATATTCCAGCAGGGCGTAAACGGTGGTGGTTTTGCCGGAACCGGCCGGACCGGTCACCGCCAGCAGGCCGGCCTCTTGGCGGGCGAAGTGCTCCAGCGCCGCCAGGACCGGCGGCGGCAGCGCCAAGTTCGTCAGCCGCCGCGGTTGAAGCAGTTCCGCGGGCAGGCGCACCACGGCCCGCAGGCCGTGGCGGGTGGGAATGACGGAAAGTCGCATTTCCAGCGGCCCATGATCCGCCACGGCCGCGCTCAAGCGGCCCTCCTGCGGCACATTCTGGCGATAAGTCAGCAGATGCGCCAGGACCATCAGACGATTGACCACGGCCTGGCCGGATTCAGACGCCAGCGTATCCGCCGGCTCCAGCAGACCGTCGATGCGAAATTTCACTTGATAACCGCCGGCCACCGGTTCGACATGCAGGTCCGAGGCGCGGCGCTGGACCGCTGCGAGCAGCAGGCGCTCCACCAGGGGGCGGGCGTCGGTGGAATTTTCGATGTTCACTCGCGGAACGTTCCCATCACCTGACCGACCAGGCTGATGGTGCGCGGTGGAGACCGGAAGCGACCGTCGGTCTTACCGGTGGCGATGGCGCTTTGCAGGTCGTGCACGCGGCGTTGGGCCGCTTCCATTTTCCGATAGCGCACCTCGCGGAAACCGGTGACCGACTCAGGCGTTTTCAGAATATCCAGCCACAGGTTGTAAAGCCACGGCTCATGCAACTCGCAGGTGTCCACGAGTCGCAGGTACCAGTCCCGGAACGCCCGTTCGCGAGCGTGCCAGGCGGGCAAAAGCCTCCGCAGCCAGCGGCAATGACGCAGGATGCGCATCTGCCAATCGCGCCCGCGCAGGTGGAAGCGCCATTTGAAGCCGCCCAGCTCAAATTCCGGTCGATTCAAATGGATATATCGGATGCGGTCGCCGTTGGCGCGGTTGACGTTGAAGCGCCGGCGGTCGCGGCGATATTTCTCCGGGCTGGTGTACATCATGGCGACATACACTTCATCTTTGATCAGCAGCACCCGGGCCAGATTCCAGATGACCGCGACGGTGACGGCGAAGCCGCGCGCGGCGTCGTCCTGGCGGTACGTTTTCACCACGCGGGCGGCGTAGGAACGGCCGCAGGGCAAACCGCCCCATTGAATCGCGTCGAACAGCCGAATCACATAATCGCGCCGGGCGGCGTCTTCGAGCCCGGGCATCTGGCCCAGCGTATCGCGGCACAGTCGGCGGTAGCGCACCGCGTTGCGGCGGCCCCACAGGGAACTGACCTGCAGAATATTGGCTTTGCGTCCGATCGCCTGCTCGACGGTTTCCACTTCGTGCGCCGCGGCCACACCGAACAAGTCCGGACGCAACACAATCTTGCGGCCGAGGTTGAAGGCCCGGTAGTTGCGTTCAAATTCACGCCCCACCGCGTGGCGGATCGCCCAGGTGATATTCTTGTAGGAAACGGGAATAAAGCCCAATTGCCAGGCGACACCGAGCATCATGATATTCGCGTAGAGTTTGGAATCGAGCAGGCGTTCACACAAATCACCGACGTTGAAGCTGAAAAACTGGCCCGGCCGACACTGGGCCTGGATCGCGGCGGCGAGTTCGGAGGGCGAAAAATCCTCGCGGCCCAGCAAGGTCAGAATCGTGGAAGTTTTACCGGTGTTGATCACGGCGCGGGTGTAGCGCGGCGAAGCCACGCGCAGATTTTCGCTGGATGACACCGCGCGGGCGGCTTCCAAGGCATCCACGCCAATCAGCAGGTCCGCCTTACCGAACGGAGTGATGGCGGAACCCACGATGGGATTCCGGGAAAACAGCAACTGGCTGAACACACCGCCGTTGCGTATGGCCAGGCCTTTCTTGTCCAGAAACGCCACGTGGAATCCTTCCTTGTGGGCGGCCCGCACCAGAATTTCCCCCGCCACGCCGATCCCCATTCCACCGACGCCGGCCAGATAGCACCGCCATTGCTCACCCATCTTCGCCAACGGCGGCTCCGGCATGCCCCCTAAGTCCACCACCTCGTCCGGCAGGCGCGGCGGGTGTTTGCGGGTGACGATGACCTGCTCAAAACTCGGACACGCGTCCAGGCGGGCGCAGGCGCCGTCATTGACGCAGGTGGTGAAATCGGTCTGGATTTTCGGCCCGTAATCCGTCTGCACCACTTTCAGGGCCGGGCAACCAGTTTGCTGCGTGCATTCCAGACAGTATTCACAGACCTCCTCCGTGACATTCATGTAGGTCTTCTGGCGGATAAAGCCGTGATCCTTCTTTTCCCAAAGCTCGGCGCGATGTTTTCGGCGGTTGAAAGTGATGCCGCATTCCTTGTCGGCGATCACGACCTTCACCCCGTCCTGCAGGATCACGCGTTCGAGCAGCTCCCGGTAATTGTCGCGCTCGGCCGGATTGATCCGGATGACACGGGGCTGCGGTTCATTGCGGCCGTCCTGGCCGCGGATGCGCAGCGGGCCGGCGGCCTCGGGAATCATGGCGCGGACAATCCGTTCAATATCGTGGGCCAGCACCATCTGGCCGACCAGGTCCTCCTGCAAAGTGGGGTTGGGCTGATGGCCGGTCATGGCGGTAGTCTTATTTTCCAGGATGATGTACGTGATGTCCTGGCCCTGGTTGATGGAGTTGGCGATGGCCAACTGACCGGAATGGAAAAAGGTGCCGTCGCCCATGAAGACCAGCTGCTTGTTGGTGATAAAGGGGTCCACCCCGCCACCGGTGGCGCCGCCCAAGCCCATGCCGCTGTAGTTATGCATGAGCGGCTTGTTCGGCTCAAACATCATCATGGTGTAGCAGCCGGTATCGCCGTGGGCCACCAGATCGACGGGACCCCGGCCGTACTGGCGTTGCATGTACCGGGCGTCGAGCAGATTGCGGCGAATCTCCAGCAGCGCGCTGGACGAATCGCGATGCGGGCACCCCGGGCAGTAGGCCGGCGTGCGAACCACCACCGCCGGCTTAGCCTGGCTGGCCGCGGCGATAACGGCCAGCTCCTCCGCCAGCCGACCATTGGCCAGTTCGGGCGATACGTTGGGCGTTTCGCGGAGGAATTCGATGAGCCGCTCAATCAGCAGCGACGGATGCAGGCCGCGGGTGGAGGGAATGCCCGGGCGCCCGTTGGGAAAAGCCTTGCCCCATAACTGCACGCGGGCGTGGGGATGATCCGGACGCTGTTGCCGCTGCCGGACCAGGTGTTCCGTGATCTGTTTTTCAATAAAACTCCGCCGCTCCTCGACGACGATGATCCGCTCGCACATGCTGGCCAATTCATCCACTGCGACGGTGTCTAGCGGGTAGCTGAAGGCCAGCTTGAGCATCGGAAAGGCGCCCAGCAAACCAATTTCCTGCAGGGCGTGGACCAGCATGGTGTGGGACATCCCCGAGGAAATGAAGCCCAGCGGCGCCTTTTCACGGGGCCCGCCCCGCCACGTGCGCTCCAGCGGATACAGCAGGCGGGTAAGATCCAACTGCCGGCAGCGCTGATGCAGCGCGGCGAACCGCGGCTCAAATGTCAGCTCCCGGCGCCAGGTGCGCGGAGGCAGCAATACGGTGGATTCAACGTCAATGGCGGCTGTCTCCAGGGCGATCCGCTCTTTGGTGCTAATGGTCGGCCACTGGTTGGGGCGGCATTGCACGGTGCCGCCGCCATCAGCCAGCGCCACTGTCACCATGATGCCGATATACAGTCCCGCCGCCACCGATAGATCAAACGCGTGGGCCACCCAATCCTTCAACTCCTGTGGATTGGCTGGCTCGAACACCGGAACCCGCAAATGCTCGAAAAGGAAACGCGAATCGACCGGGACCTGCGTGGATTCACACCACGGATCATCTCCCGAAACCACCACCGCCCCGCCGCCCGGATGGGGCACGCCCCCCAGATTGCCCAGCGCCAACGCGTCCGCGGCGACGTGCAACCCCACGGACTTGAACACCACCAGACCCTTGACGCCGACCATCTGGGCGCCGTTGAGCATGGCCACGCTGATGGCCTCGTTGTTGGCCATTTTGGCGCAGATCCCTTTTTCATTCAGCAGCGGACCGATGTCGTGGCAGGCGTCGAAGAATCCCGCCACCGGCGAACCGGGATAACCAGTCAACAACGCCACCCCGCCAGGCGTCTCCAGGGCGCCCTTCAGCAGCAGTTCCGAACCGCTGAAGATCTCCACGCCGCTTTCAACCTGAAAACGAGGATCTATTTTCATGCGTGATTCCGTGTTGGGTGCATGGGTCGCATGGGCAACGCTCCCAGCGTGTCGGAACGGGCGTACACGGTCACCCGTTGCCTGCTTGTGATAGGCTGTATTCTATCCGGCGGCCACCGCCAACGCCACCCCCCAGGTGCGCGCAGGTGCCTGGAGCGACGCCGGACTGATTTGGCGCGCCAGTGCCGTTTCCAGGGTAGGAGTTTCGCGCCGTGTGGGGTGCGCCGTTGAACCGGCCATTGCTCATAGCCGGGAGCACCCATCGAGCCGACGCCCTCGTCGGCTGGCCACGTGGCCGATGAGGGCATCGGCCCTACATAGCCCTTAAGCGTAAGCGCCGGGGCCGGGCGCTGCAGCAGCATCTCGAACCCGTCGCTGCAGTTTAGTCGCCCGCGGCGACCTCCGAACTATGATCATCACCTGCCGTCCTTACCCCGCGGCGCGAAACGGGCGCACTGGGAACGGCACTGGCGGGCCAAATCTGTCATACCTCCGGCGTTTTGTTGGCGACTTGCTTTGCACAGCTTGGAAACCGTATAATTACCAAGTGGAGGTTGCTCCATTTTCCTTCCCTGGCTGGTGCAGGTGTCCGGGGCCTGCTTCGATTGAGGTACGTGCTATGATTGGCTTGGCCAACTTGAAGCTGCTTGGTTTTTTGCTTCCCAACCTCGACGGGCCAGACATCCTGGTTGTAGGGCTGATTGCCTTACTGCTTTTCGGAAAGCGTCTGCCGGATATCGCCCGCAGCTTTGGCCGCACCATTGTGGAGTTCAAGAAGGGCCTGCATCAGACTTCCGACGAGGTCAACCAGTCCACCGCCAACGAGCCGCCGCCGGAAAAGCCGGCTCTGACCGCTCCCCCCAGCCCCAATCCGCGCCAAATTAAGCAGGTAACCAACGTCAGCGAAGAACCGTGACCCGGCGTGGCTGAATTCCACCCCCATCTTCGGTTCAGTTTTCGCCATCGGTGGGCACGTCGACGGCAGCAACTCCAGCATCGCCTGTATTGGTACCATTGGTTTCCGCATGTGCCGATCGCTTTGGCGGTGGGATTATTCGGGCTGCTGAACCTGCTCTCCAGCCTGCAGATGGTCCTGCGTAATGTGCCGTTTCTGCTGCATCTCAAACCGGTGCTGAATTTGGGCCAGGTTCCCGCTCTGGCCCATCTGGCGGGCGTGCCGCAGGGCATCGCAGGGGTGGTGCTCCTGGTGATGTCGGTCGGACTTCTGACCCGCTCCCGCTTCGCCTGGACTATCACGCTGCTGCTGGCCTCCGGAACCCTGGCGGTCATTTTGCACCAAACCGCCTGGCGCCTTGACGCCCTGGCCCTGTTCGACCTCATGTTGCTCGCCGTCATGCTCGTTTTCTACCGCACCTTTTCGCGCACGAGCGTGGCGGCGGGAACCATGTTCGGGGTGGTCAGTGCCATCCTGCTGCTCGGCTACGCGGTCTTCGGCGCCTATTTACTGGGGGCGGGCTTTTCGCCCCCCATCCTCAATCTGCCGCAGGCCCTCTATTTCTCCGTGGTCACGCTGTCGACCGTCGGCTACGGCGACATTGTCCCGAAAAGCCCCGATGCCCGGCTGTTCACGGTGTCGATCATCATCCTGGGCATCACGGTTTTCGCCACCGCCATTTCCGCCGTGATTGTGCCGCTGATGAACACGCGCATGCGGCAACTGCTTTTAGGAGCAAAGAAACGTATGAAAAAAGATCATTATATTGTGGTCGGCGACAACCCTCTGGCCCATAATACGTATCGTGAACTGAAGGCCCGCCACCTGCCGGTAACCGTGATCGCACCGGCCCCACCGCAGACGCCATGGGTGGACGCCGACGATCTGATCGTCGGCGATGCGACCGACATTGAAACGCTGCGTCAGGCCGGCGGCGCTAATGCTTTGGCCATACTGGCATTACGGGTTGATGACAGCGACAACGCCTTTATCGTCCTGGCGGCGAAAGAACTTGGCGGCAAGGCCCGCATCGTGGCGTCAGCGAAAAACCGGAAGAATCTGGCGCGCCTGCAACGGGTCGGACCGGATATGATCATCGCCCCGGACATCCTCGGCGGAGAGCTGTTGGCGATGGTGTTAAGCGGGGAATCCATCAACGCCGACGCCATCCTGCGCAATCTGTTCCGCAGCGAACCAGTGAAATCGGCTTAGCCCGGATCTCGGCGGCCAACGATGCCAGATATGGGGGGAAACTTCCCGGCGCATGCTCACGCCCTGGCATTAACCCGTTCCTTCCGCGTGGCCAGATAGGTATACATCACCGGAATCACGTATAACGAGAACAGGCAGCCGATGGAAAGTCCGGTGGCGATCATCAGGCCCATATCAAAGCGGCTGACCGCGCCGGCGCCGCTGGCCAGCAGCAAAGGAACCACGCCGAAGACCATGGCGCCGGTGGTCATCAAGATCGGCCGCAGGCGGATGCTGGAGGCCTTCATAGCAGCGGCGCGGACATCCAGGCCTTCCTGTTCCTGCAGCTGGTTGGCGAACTGAACGATCAGGATGCCCTGCTTGCTGATCAGGCCGATCAGGGTGAGCAGCCCCACCTCTGTATAGATGTTCAGGGTGGAAACGCCCAGAAATAAGAACGTCAGCGCGCCAAAGATGGACATGGGCACCGTGAACATCACGATCAGCGGATCACGGAAGCTTTCAAACTGCCCGGCCATCAACAGAAAAATCATCACGATGGCCAGCAGGAACGTGGTGTAGATGGAACTGCCCTGCTGAATAAACTGGCGCGATTGACCGGCGTAATCGACGCCAAAGCCGTTCGGCAGAATCCGGTGGGCCAGCGTTTTCAGGTACGCCAAAGCGCTGCCCAGAGGTACGCCCGCGGCAGGAACGCCCTGCACCGTCGCAGAGTTAAGCTGTTGAAACTGCGGCAGAAACTCCGGCTGCACCGTGTGCCGCACGGAGACCAGGGTCGACAACGGCACCATCGCCCCGGAAGCGGTTTGGACATAGTAATTTTTGAGCATAGACGGGGTGGCCCGCCACCGGGTGGGTGCCTGGGGAATAACTTTATAACTGCGGCCAGCCAGGTTGAAGCGATTGACAAAATTTCCGCCGAGCAGGGCTTCAAGGTCCTGGCCAACCTGGGTCATATTCAGTCCGAGCGTCTGGGCGAAATTGCGGTGGATCACCAGCTTGACTTGCGGGCTGTCGTAACGCAGGTCCTTGGTCAGGAAGAGGAACTTGCCGCTGGCCATGGCTTGGGCGATAAGCTCATCCGCCAACTGGTCAATCCGCAGGTAACTATGCGTGGAAGTGAGAACGAACTGGACCGGATAGCCGGAGGGGGCGCCGGGAAGGGATGGCAGGGAAAAAGCGGCCACCTGCACCCCGGCGATGCGGGCGAGCTTCCGTTGGAAGAGCGGGGCGATCTGCATCTGGGTTCGTTTCCGCTGATTCCAGGGCTTAAGATTCATCCCGCCGACCAACGTATTCTGGCCGGGACTGACAAAGGAAAAACCGGTTACCTGAAACACCGCCCGCGTTTCCGGAAAACTAAGCGCCGCGTGGAGAATCTGGCGGGAATAAATATTCATGTAATGCCGCGTCGCGGTGGGCGGACCCGTGCCGGTGAAAAACAGAATCCCCTGGTCTTCGGTCGGGGCCAGTTCGTGCTGCGTTCCCAAGTACAAAAAGGGAATGACGGCCAAAATGGCCGCCGCCATAAGCACCACCACGAAACGGTATTGAAGCACCGCCGCCAGCGAGCGGTCGTAACCTGCCCGAAACCGGGCAAAACTGGCGTCCAGGAAATGTACCAGACCGTGTTCGCGGGTAGGCTGGAGCAGCTTGCTGCAGAGCATGGGTGAAAGCGTCAACGCCACGATCATGGAGATTAACACGGTGAAAATCAGGGTAAATGCGAATTCGGAAAAAAGACTGCCGGTTAATCCACCCAGAAAACCAATCGGGGCGAATACCGCCACCAACGTAGTCGACATCACGATGATGGGCGCGGCCAATTCCCGGGCGCCCTGGAAAGCCGCCTGAAGCGGGGCCAAACCTTCATCAATATGCCGATGAATGTTCTCCACCATGATAATGGCGTCATCCACTACCAGGCCGATCGCCAGAATGATCGCCAAAAGCGTCAGCAGGTTGATGGTAAAGCCGCCGGCCAGCATGAAAATACCGGCGCCGATGGTGGACAGGGGGATGGCTACCATCGGAATCAGCAGGGAACGGAGCGACCCTAAGAACAGGAAGACGACCAGGATCACCACGCCCAGGGTAATGGCAATCGTGGTTAAAACCTCGTGGATGGCGGAATTAATGTAGACGCTGGCATCGTATGCGATCCGGGCCTTCAGTCCCGGCGGCAGTTTCTTCATTATGGCGGCGAAGACCTGATGCGCCGCGTGGGCGACGTTTAAGCTGTTGGCGTCGGGCGTGGTCTGGATGCCGACGAACACCGCTGGAATGCCATTTAGAAACACGGCGGAATTATAATTTTGCGCCCCCAATTCCACCCGCGCCACGTCTTTAAGGTAAATCGGCACGCCTTGCACGTCAGGCTTGATCACCAGATTGCGGAACTCGGCCAGATTGTGAAGCGAGGTCGTGGCGCTAACGACTTGGGCGATATTTTTCCCGCGCACGCGCCCCACGGCGGAAATATAGTCATTGGCGGCCAGGGCGTTGGCTACATCGGCCGGCGTTAAACCATAACCGGCCAGACGACGTGGATTGAGCCATGCCCGCAGGGCGAAACTATTTCCGCTGGAACCGGCCCCGGGCGGCAGAATCTGGGCTTGGGCCACACCGGGGATCGCCTGCATTTGGGGTTGCACCACGCGCAGCAGATAATCATTAATCTGCTGCTGGTTCATGGTCTTGCTATAAAACGCCAGGTACATCAGGGCCCGGGGATTGCCGACGGTTTCATTGATCACCGGGGTCTGGCTGGCCGGAGGAAGCTGGCTGGCGACCTGCTTAACCTTGGCCAAAATTTGCGCCACATCCGCATTCGGATCGCTGTTGAGTTGCATGTACACCTGGATGGTGGAGACGCCTTCCGTGCTGTTGGCCGTCATATAGTCGATATTGGGAGCCTGGGCGATGGCCTGTTCCAGGCGCGACGTGATAAAACCCTGCACCGTGGCGGGACTGGCGCCCGGATAGGCCGTGCTCACCGTGATCAGGGTGCTACTGATGTGCGGGTATTGCCGGATGGTCATACCGGTCCAGGCCCGCAGGCCCATGATAAGAATGACCAGGTTCAGGGCGATGGCCAGCACCCAGCGCCGAATAAAAATGTCCGTAAATTTCATGCGGTGAAATTCCTGGTTAGGGCTGAACGCTATTGTTCACTGCGATTGGCGAACCGGGGCGAAGCTTGACCTGTCCGGCGGTGACCACCGTATCTCCGACCCGAATACCGGATAAAATCGAAACTTCGTTGCCCCGTTGCTGACCTACTTTTACATAAACCTGTTTGGCGATAAGCATCGGCTGGCCGTGGAATTTTGCATGGACCACCCGATACACAAAGTCGCCGAAGGTGTTGTACGTAATCGCCGTGGCCGGAATAGTTGTGAAAACACGTTTTGTGCCGATCGTCACGGTGGCGCTGCCGAACATACCCGGCTTCAAACGCTCTCCTTTATTGGCCAACCGCGCTCGCACCTGGATGTTGCGGGACAAGGTATTCACCTGGGAAGAAAGCGCCGCGACGGTTCCGGTGAATTGGACCGTGGGGTAGGCGTCAACCGCCAGCGTTACGGTTTGTCCGAGGTGCAGCATCGGCAGATCATTTTGGGGCACATAAAAATCGGCATAAATAGGCCGCCAGGAATTCAAGGCGACGATCGCGGTTCCCGGCGAAACATATTGGCCCAGCGAAACCTGCCGGATACCGAGATAACCGGTAAAAGGTGCGACAATTCGCAATTTATTAAGAACCGCCTGATCCTGCGCGACTTTGGCGTTGTCGGCAGCCAGCGTGGCGGTATCCGTATCCAGTTGCGCCTGACTGACCGCCCGCTGGGCGATCAGCTGCTGGTCACGATGCACATTAATCCGCGCCAGGCGGGCGTTGGCCTGATCCAGCCGTAACTGGGCCAATTGGGTGCTGTTATCGAGTTGCACGAGACGCTGGCCGGCGTTGACCCGTTGGCCCGAGTGAAAATAAATGGCCGTCACGTTACCGGAAATTTGCGCGGAAACCTGCACACTCCGTACCGCCACCACATCGGCGACCGCATGGAGCCGCTGGGCCCACGTCCGGCGGGTAGCCGTGGCGGTGGACACCACCACCGGCGGTATTTTGCGATGCGCCATCGCATACGCCATCTTGGCCCCGACCATCGCTTTGTAAGCGAACAAGCCATACAGCAACGCTCCAAATATCGCCAGAACGGCGATGGAAATAATCAGGCGTTTCATCATCGCTTCAAGGTCCCCTGATTGTCATGAAAATCGCCGCGTCGCGCCCCTTCCATGGCCCGGAGTGCCGGGGCGCCAGCGCCGCATTCGGTGAAGCGGCGGCGCTTCGGACCGTGCCTGCTGCCATGATTGACCCAAACTTCGGGGTTTTTCGCCGCAATCACTCTGTATTCCTATTTAGCCCGCAGGGTTACCGGCGGATCCAGCCCGGACTGCGGCGCCCCAAGGCCGCCCGGCGCGGCGGGATTGGAGCTGGGCCTATTGCCCCCGACGCTTACACGCGGAGCGCTGACCGTGGACTCAACTCCGGCGGCCCCGGCCCCATGCGCCTGGGCATATTTCTTCGGCCACCAACCGCCGCCGAGCGCTGTAAACAGGGCGGCGGTATCCGTATAACGCTGGCCTTGGGCCGCCGCCAGCGCCAGGCGCGAAGTTTCGTACTGAACCTCAGTATTAAGCAGGGTCACGTACGCCACGGCGCCGGCCTGGTATTGCCGCTGGGCCAAAGCATAGGCGGCGTGGGCCGCCGCGTATGCCTGTTGATCATAGTGCAGCGTCTGGGCGTCGTGCTGAATCGCCCGCAACGCATCGGCCACCTGCTGGAAAGCGTTCAGCACGGTGCTTTCATAGTCAGCGGCAATGGCGCGCAGGGCGGCCTGCGCGGCGCGTTTTTTGGCTTGGAGCGTTCCGCCGTCAAAGAGCGTCACCGTCGCGCTGGCGGCGAGATTCCAGATCAAACTGGAAGCGTTAAAGAAATCGGCGGGCCGACCGTTTTCAAATCCCGCGTCGCCGGACAGCTCCACCAGCGGATACATTTGCGCGATCGCCTCGCCCACCTGGGCATTGGCCGCGGCGATCTGGGCTTCCGCCGAGCGAATGTCCGGTCTTTGCCGGACCAGCGTGGATGGCAGGCTCACGGGTAAGGTACGCGGCAAATGGAACTGCCGCAGTTCCAGCCGCGGCAACCGAGCCTGGGAGGGAACCGTCCCCAACAAAATGGCCAAGGCGTGCCGGGCCGCATCCAGGGACTGCTCCAGCGGCGGCAGCGTTGCCTCCGTGGCGGCCAGCTGGCTTTTCTGATTCTCCACGTCCAAGTACGTAACCGCTCCGAGGCGGTACTGCTGGCGGACAATATTCAGAATATGCCGCTGGCTGGCGATCAAGCGCCGCGTGGTGTGAATCCGCGCCTCTAACGCCGCGATATCAATCGCCGTGGCCACGGTATTGCCCTCCAGCGTCAGGTAGGCCTCCTGCAGACCGTAACGCTGTTCCGCCTCCTGGGCTTTCAGGGAGCGGGTTACCATGCGGTTAAGACCGAAAATATCCGCCGCATAGGTGACATTAACGGTGCCGGTATAAAGGGTGAAGGTGCGGGTCTTTCCGCCGAAGGCCGCCCCACTTTGGCGCTCTCGTTCAGCCAGCGGATTCAGAGTGACCTGGGGCAGGAATACCCCCTGCACGGCTTTAAGATTTTGATGGGCCTGTTCCAGCACCGCCTCCGCGGCCGTGAGCGTGGGACTGTGTGCCACCGCCCGGCGCACCAATGCATCAATCGACGGCGACCGGAATAACACCCACCAATCAGCCGCCACGGCCCGACCATAGGCCAGGCGCTGCGCAGCCCCGGCGGCGCCCAGGGCAGGCGCTGCCGCGGTTTTCGTCATCTTCGGTGCGGCGACGTAGGCGGACGTTTTCGGCGCCGGCGGCACGTGCAGCGGCGGCTCAAAGGAGCAACCCGTCAGCAGCAGTAGCCACATCCCCGCCAACGCCGCCAAGGCCAGGCCAGCGCCGGCTACGGCCGCCGCGGGGCGCAGCACGGCCGCCTGGTCCCGGGGCGCCATCCCGGCGCACGAGTGGTTGGCACCGGCGATAGAGAACCCGGTGGGCGGCTTGTGCCGCCTGGGAATTTCGCCTTCTGGTTCAACCTCGCTGGCTACGGAACGCCCGGGGGCGAATCCGATGTGCGGCCCACACTGAATTCCTGCGCCAACCGCATCGTCTGGCCAGCGGGTCTCCAGTCGCCGCTGCGGATGGGCCTGGTTGCACCCGCCACGAACCGACGGCCCGCAACGATCGCCGCGCTCCGCCGTATCGCCCGCGATGGGCACGAGGGGAGAACAGAAGGTTGTGGCGTTAGCTTCTGGATATAACAGGGCTGAATCTCCTACTCGAAGCCCGCTGTTTGGCCACAGTCATTTTTCCCGGCTGCCGGACAGAGCCCGCCCTACCGCCAACGCCAGGGCCTTCCTGGCCCCGCAATTTTCCCGGCCGCCCACGCGCATACTTGCTCCGCCAAGCCGACACACTGCCCGGCGGCCGCGGTGTCCACGGGTCGTTCTGGAAGGACTGATTCCACGGGATATTTCGACGGCAGGTAGACGGAATCCAAAAGGTGGCACTGGGCCAATGTGCTTCCGGCGTCGGCGCCTGCCGCCGCAAGGTCTTCCACGAGGTCCGCAATCGAATGGGTTTTCCGCACCGTTTGCCCATGAAAAACCCACACCGCCTTGAGGGCCTTTTCCACCGCCTGCAGAGCCTTTTGCAGGCTTGGGTTCAGCAGCCCATTTTGGAAGGCCCGCTGGGCCGTCCGAAGATTCTCCCTGGCGTAGCCAAGCCAAGCTATCGCAGCCTCAGCGCTCATAGACCACCTCTCCCCGATTGATCTCGTCCATAAACCAGCCTGAAGCCCCCTGCCGCCGGACGGGAAGAATATCGATTGGAATACGGCGAGCGATGGGGCGGGTCAACTGACGATACTTTAGCGCCAACGGCAAATATGATTCATCGCTGTCTTGGAAGACCGCGAGTTCCAAATCATGCGGATTATTGCTGGTCAGGAAGGAGCCGAAAATAATTATTTTTCGTACTTCCCTCTCGCCCCCCAAGCAGGCCGCCAGCTCCTTCTTGATCTGCTGCTTTTCCATCTTGCCAAACGGCATCAGTTGACTCCAGGCCACCACCGGGGCGCCCCGGCGTTCTCCATGTCCAGCGCCGGATCAGGTCCGGCCGACCTCTTAACGCCATGAGCGCCAAGGCCGGAATTCGCCGCTGGCCTCCGCTCGACTGCCCCAGTATAGGGGCCGCGCCGGGACCGGTCAAGCCACACTAAAATTTATATTTCAAATTCGCATTTTATCCGGCGGTGGCGGCCGATCCAACCGTTGTTACTGCCGTGATCGAGACAGGGGCGGCCATACCGGGACCACCGGACCATCCTCCATGCCTGGTTCTGGATTCTGCACCGGTTCTCCCTGGCGGGACCTACCGGATCGTTTGGGCCCCTGGAAGACGGCGTACCACCGCTTCCATCAGTGGCGGCAGGCCGGCTGATCGACCGCTTGCTGCAGACCCCCGAAGGGCTTGGTCAAGCGATAAATTTTTGGTTGGCGAAAGAGCCCCGGATCCGCCACCGAACCCGAAGCACTGGCCTTCAGGTCGCCGTGGGCGACTCGCCCCCGGCGACCCGGTGCATGGCGGCAGCCGGGGTACCTGAACGCCAAGTGGTGACAAAGCACCAGGTTATTCCGCGGGTGCAGCGTTGATTGCGGCGCCGCGGCATCCGCGTGGTCATCCCCGAAAAATGCCGGCCCTACGAGCGTGGGCCGGCCCACCCCCACGGTTCGACGCGCCGACTTATCGCCGGCGCAAATGGGATCGAACGGCGTATCGACTGGCTCCAGCACGCGCGGCGCATCGCCACCCGGTAGCAGAAAACGGCGGTCCATTTCTTAGCTATGCTGAAATGGGCGATAATCCAGCATTCCTTTAAAACTCACTTACGGGAGATGACCTAAAAGTTAAACTGCCCCAGCCGGTGAACCGGTGAACCGAGGCGCCTTGCCCCCCGTTAGAGCGGTTCTCAAAAGTTTCGTCTGGTGTGAAAATCCTGGTATCGCCGTTCACCGGGATAAACCCCGGCGCTTGCGCCGTTCGCAAGTTTCCAGGTCGGACCTTATTCTGGCGAAGCGCGCTCCTACCACGCGGCGCAGGCCGGTGGCCTGCGCGGACCGCCTGCTGCCGCGCTCCCCGAAAAATGAGTGACCCTCAGCGAAGCCCTGCGGGAGTGTAGCGCCATAACAAGCCGGCGGCCACGACGGTCCACAGCGCAGCGCTCAATAGCCCCAGCCAAGGCGCCAGCAAATGCCAACCCGACGTGGAGGTAGCCACCGTCGACCGGGTGTTTCCGTGCTCGGATGTTCCGAGCCATAGGCTGCCGGAATCGCGTTGGGATTCGCTCTCTCCCTGCCGCCACCAGGTTCCGGCCACCGCCCGCCCCGGCCCGCCGACCACAGCCCGAACCAGATTGGCAAAGAAAATGACAAAGCCCAGGTGCTGCGGCCAATCTGTGAATCGGGCTTGGGGCGGACTGGCCAGCCACAACCACCGGGCATGCGTATGGACATCCGTGCATTCCGCCAACCACGGCCGCGGACCAAGACTAACCAGGGTCCGCCACTTGGGCCCAAGTCTCGCCGCAAAAAGCCGCCGCACGTGAACGGAGGCGAAGTGGACATGCCTCAAAAGAGGACTGACCGGTTGACTGATCGTTAGAGCTTCCCCAGGTGGCGGTTGGATGATGCCGCCGGGGATCAGGTCCGGCGCTGCCGTGCGCCCGATAGCCAAAATGACGTCCGACCGCAAAATCCAAGGCGCGCTCCCGTTCCGCGTCAAAACGGTGAGGGTCGGCCTGGGACCGGTTTGATTCCAGTGCGCACCCGGCATCAGTCGCAGCAGACGAACGAGCGCACGCGGCACATGCCCGACAAGATTGATATTAAATGGCGTGGCCACGGATCGGCGCAAAAGCACGGTTTGGGCCAGCATGTGGTGGCCGTGCTGGAGCCTTAGTCGCACGATGCGGCCCGCGGTGAGATGCGTCCACGTAAAGCCCCCTGTCAATCGGCGGGTAGGAACAGTTAAAGCCAGCGTTTTTCCACCGCTCTGAAAGACCAGGCGATATTGCCGCCACGGCAGGCGGGAGAGGCAACGTACCCAAAGGTCGGCCTCTTCGCCGGAAAGCGCCTGCGGCCGCACCGCGTAGTTGCCCCGGGTTGACCTCGATGGACTCCGGCGGGTCATACGGCTGGGTGCGTTTCCGCCCGGGGCGGGGGATCGAGGGGCGAACGGCCGGCGCCCCGTGGAAAACGGGGCGGGCAGCGGCAGCGCCCGAGCGACAGCGTACAGGCGGATGGTCGGTTGCGGGGGTGGCTTGGCCCACTGCACCTGTGGCCCGGCCGCGGCCAATACCACGAGCACGGCACCCGCGAAGACGAACAGCCACAACCAATCCATCGCCTGGCGCCCGGCGGATGGAACGGGCGCGGGCGGCGGGAAAAAGTCCAGCGCCGGAAACAGATAAGCCCGGCGCCGCCCCCGACCCAAGGCGGCCAAGCCCAGTATCAACACCGGCGCCAGCGCCCATAACCACAGCGGATCGACAAAACTTAATTCCATCATGGTCCGGCGGTGCGCGCCGCGGCTGGCTCGGCGGGTTGGGGCGCGGAAACCACCGGCTGCTCCTGACTAAACGGCAGCAGCATCTGGACCTGGGTTCCCCGCGGCAGCGGTTTGATCCGCACCGTCCCGCCGTGCAACTCCACAAACCGCCGAACAATCGCCAACCCCAGCCCCAAGCCGCTGCTCTTTTCCTCGGCGGTGGGGCTTTGATGGCGCAGAACATCCCCGCCGATGCGAAACGGTTCGAAAAGTTCCTCGAGCACCTGCGCTGGCAGCCCGGGACCGGAATCCTCCACCAGAATTTCGAGCAGGTCACCAAATGTCGCGTGCGCGGTCAATCGAATCGTCGAGCCATCCGGCGAAAAGCGGCTGGCGTTACTGAGCACATTGGTCAAGGCGTCGGCGATTTTGTCTGGATCGCCGTCAAATTCCGGCAGGGTCGGGGGGACGGAGATATCCAGTTGTTGCCGGCGGGCGGCAAAAAAGACGCGGCTTTGGGCGCCGGTCTCCAGGATCAACTGCCGAACATCGAAACGCTGGCGATGCAGCTGCGTGGAAAAGCGGTTCGACTCCACCAGTTTGGTAAGATCGGTGACGATCTTCTCCAGGCGTGCCGTGGCGGCGCTGATATTGTCCAGATACAGCGGCCAATACACCGTGGAATCGCCGCTCCGCGGATCGGACGCCTGGGCGGCGGGGACCGCCAAGTCGGCCCGGGTTAGCTGGCGCCGCAGCAGCGTCACCGCCGCACGGATGCGGGTCACGGGGGTGCGGAGTTCGTGCGCCGCCAGATCGATGAAACGCTTTTTCGCCTGGTCACTTTGTTCGAGCTTGTTACGATGCTGTTGCAGGCGCCGTGTCATCTGTTCGAAATCGCGGGCCAGGTCGGCCAGCTCGTCGTCGTGGAAAAGCGCGTGGCGCCTCTCGCCCGGGGACAGCAGGCGCACGTTCAACTGGCCGCGACCGATGGCCGCGGTGGCCTGGCGCAACGCCGCCACCGGCGCCACGAATTCGCGCTGGCTGATGATGAATCCAACCAGAAACAGCCCCACAATCAGCAGCAGTCCGGCGCCGCCGATCATGCGCGCCTGCATCAGGATTGGCGCCAGCACCAGGGTCGCAGGCTGGCTGACCAGTACGGACCAGGCCGGACCGTGGATCCGACCATGCGCTGCCGAGACTAGATGCGACAGATGCACCGGGGCGTTGCCGATCACGACACCGGCCAGCAGATTCTCCAACCAACCCAGCCCGTGAAGGTGCGGTCTGGTTTGCGCGAAGTGCCGTTGAGCCAGCGCCGCCTGTTTCGCGCTGCCGGCCAGCAGGACCGTCCGTTTCTGCTGACGGTCGTAAATTTGGACCGTGGCCCGGCTTAATAAGCGGTGCGTCTGAAGACGGCGGCGCAATGCATCGAAAGTCATCGTCTCCTGGATATAGCCAAGCGGAGTCAGGCTCTGGCGGGCATCAATTGGTATGACCAGCACCACGGCCGCGGCGCCCGTCGATGGGGCTTGGCGCACCGCGCGGATATAGATCTCATTACGACGGCGCCGTAGAAGCGCGCTGGAAAAGGGTTTAGCTTCGGCCAGAAACCGCCGTGGCGGAACGTCGGCGGCGATCAGATTTCCATAGCGATCCGTGACTACAAAGTGCGCAGGCCCGGCGTTGCGGCCACCGATCAGGCGCAGACGATAGGCCAGGGGATTATGCAGAATGCTGTGCATAGAGGACGCAGGCTGGCTGGTGTCCGACGCCCGGCCCGCCGGGATGGCAGCCGCCACGCGGCTAAACCCCGCGCTGTGCCGCGCATCCTGCTGGCGTACATACGCCACGACGGCCGGCAATCGGGCGAACAGGTTGAGCCGCTGAAGTTCGGCCGCCAAGCGTTGGGACACGGCTTGGGCGCAGGAATAGGCGACAATGCCGTACGTGTGGCGCAGCGTTTCCACGCGCGTGCGGGCGCCCAAGCCGACGATGGTCAGCAGACTGATGGCTAGCGGCAGCAGGCCCACCATGACCAGCGTGCCGACGATTTTGCGCCGGATGGTCAGGCGCATCATGGCCTCGCTTGCTCAACGAGCATCTTATTTATCATATCTCCGCGCCGCGCCCATCGCCATCATCTTGAACCCCTGCCGGGTGGCCATCATCTATGGCCAAGCCGGGGCGGCGTGCAATCACGGCCTCCACTGCCAAACCGCTCACCCCGCGAGTGGGCGGGCGGGCTTGGTCGAGTCGCTTTGCGGTCTCATCGCGGCGACCGGCGGCTTAGCCCAAGCCCGTCGGCGGTGGCCGTGGGCCACTAAACTATTCCGCCTCCGCGCGGGCCGGGGCGGCGCTGCGCCCCGGATGCCCCCTGCCACCACACTTGGCCACCGCCTCACCCCTGCGGCGCGATCGTAAACGTTGACAGCGCCCCGTGCCGCCGTTAACATTCCCCCTTTTGCGTGATCCTCCAGATCGCGAGCCCCACGGGCGCGCCAGGAGGAGACGGCCCAGGGACAAGACGGGAACGGGTCTAACTGCAAGCGGTGATTTTAAATACGAATAGCTGCCACCACCATGAACCAACCATCTTTTTTCGTTTTTCCCCGGTGGGCCAACCGTTTTACCAAAATCGCTCTCGGGTGCGTACTGCTCCTGCCGGTGTATGTGGTCGCCCTGCTGTATTACGGCGCCAACGCCCGCACGCTGAATGTTGGCTACCAGCCCGTGCAGCCGGTGGCCTACAGCCATGCCCTCCACGCCGGAACGCTGGGCATCAGTTGCCTATACTGCCACAGCGATGTCGCGCGGGCGGCTTTTGCGGCGATCCCGCCCACTCAGACCTGCATGAATTGCCACCAGATGATCGCCCCCAAAAGCCGCAGCTTGCAGTTGGTCCGCGACAGTTACGGCACAGGGAATCCCAAGTTGGCGGGACTGCCCATTGCCTGGAAAAAGGTCAACATGTTGCCCGATTACGTCTACTTCAATCACGCCGCGCACGTGCACGCCGGCATCAGTTGCCTGGTGTGCCACGGTCATGTCAACGAAATGACGCAGGTCTATCAAGCCCGACCATTGAACATGGCGTGGTGTCTGTCCTGCCATCGCCATCCGGAACCGTATCTGCGGCCGCGCAATGAGGTGACCAATCTCAACTGGACGCCGAAAAATAAGCCCCGGCTCGCCCAGGACTTGGGATTGACGGTGGCGACGCTGCCGAAGAATCTGGGGAAATATCTAATGGCCCGCTACCATATTGCCAACGCGAAAATTCTGACGGATTGTGAGACATGCCACCGCTGAACCAGAACCAGTTCACCGCCGGGCCCTATTGGCGCAGCCTCGAGGAATTCGCGGACACACCGGCCTTTCGGCAATTCGTCCAACGCGAGTTTCCGAACCACGCCGCCGAATGGCTCCAGGGCGATCGCCGAAATTTTCTAAAGATCATGGGGGCATCGCTGGCGCTGGCCGGACTGGGCGGCTGCGCCCGCTTCCCGGTGGAAAAACTGGTTCCATACGCCCATCGCCCCGCCAACCGCGATCCCGGCGTGCCGGTGCAATATACCACCGCGATGGATTTTGGCGGCATCGGGCAGGGGATGCTGGTCACCAGCGTGGATGGCCGTCCGATCAAGGTGGATGGCAACCCGATGCATCCGCTCAATCGGGGCGGCAGCGACAGCTTTGGTCAGGCCAGCGTGCTCAATGTATATGACCCCGACCGCAGCCGCACCGTCCGCCAACAGCCTGCCGCTGGCCAACCTGTCGACACCACGTGGGCGGCCTTTGAATCCTTCTGGAAAGTCCACCTTGCCCAATTAAAGAAAAGTCATGGCCAGACCCTGGCCATTCTGGCCGAAAACTCCAGCTCACCTAGCGTGGTGGATATGCGGCGAAGGTTCCAACTAGCGCTGCCCCAGGCGCACTGGTTCGAATACGAGCCGGTGTCCGACGATAATGCGCGCGAAGGAACACGTCTGGCCTTTGGCGAACCGTTGCGGGTCGTACCCGAATTGGCCGCAGCCCAAGTCCTGGTCTCCTTCGATTGGGATTTTTTAGTCGGGGATCCGCTTTCCGTGAAATTCGCCCACGACTTC
>JAJYFE010000109.1 GCA_021785435.1 Planctomycetota bacterium | reverse complement strand
TGCGCGCCAGACTGGTGTGGATTGGCAGTTCACCACCGCCGACGCCCGGGTCAGGTTGAAACACCTGTACCCGAAACTTCAAGAGTGACGGACTACTAGGGCCGTTAGCGAGTGGCACTGGCGTTTGGTGGCGCCGGTATCACAATCTCCGTGTTTCTTCCCGCCGGGCGAAGATTTTTTCGCCACAAGGATTCCGAGGTTCGGCGGAGCGTTACCTCCGGCAGCGGTCACCCCGGCGACTCTTCGATCCGCCGACGGTCGCCGTGGGCGACTAAACTATTCCGCCTCCGTGCGGACCGGGGGGTTACATATTTGGTTGCGGCTTCGCCGCGCTGTGAAATAGGCGGGGACGCGCAATGGGCTTGTCGGCACGAAATCTTCATGGTCCGTGGTCTATAGCGGCATCTTGCGGCAGAGGTTGATTGGTCGTTTCGACGCGAAATAACCAGGTCACCACCCCGCCGAGGGCCGAACCGGCGCCCAGCCAGATCAGCAGTGCCGGTATGCCGATTTTCGCCGCCAGCGGCGGCAGCAAAAAGGTGCTGGCCACGGCTCCCAGACGGGAAAAGGCGGTGGCGAACCCGTGGCCGGTCGCGCGCACGTCGGTTGGGTACACCTCCGACGCCAGCACATAGGTGGTAATGCCGGGACCGAAACTGTTAAGGATCTGCGCGATCAACATGCCCGCGAAGATAAGGCTGAACGCGAGCAGCCCGAACTGCGGTACTTGCTGCCACACGCCGTGAACATACTGGGGCTTCAGCGGCGCCTGCAGCGCTGTGATTCCGACCAGCACCCAGCCTGCTCCGCTGACAACAAAACCGATGATCTGCGGCCAGATGCGGCCAATTTTATCGATGCTCAGGGCCAGCGGAATATAGCCGATTAAGAAGCTTGCGCTTATCGCAACGGTACCGAGCATTTGATTCGGTGCGCCGTGAAAACCGAGACGTCCGAGAATCTGGGGCGTATATACCGTGGCGTAATAACCGACGAAATCCATGATGAACCAGGGCCCGCAGACCAGCAACGTGGCGCGAAGGAAGCGGCGGCTGAACAGAATGGACGTAGGCCTCCGCGGCGTGGCTAGAGCCTTCTGCCGCTCCGCCAGCATTCGGGTGATTTCATCTTCTTGCACCGCGGGATTCAGCCGCCGCAAAACGGCCACTGCGTTTTCGGTTTGACCACGGCGCAGATACCAGCGCGGCGACTCCGGAAGGTTGCGTCGCAGCCAGATCACGATCAGCGCCGGCAAGGCGCCGCAAACAAACATGACCCGCCAGGACTCCGGCCCGCCGTACGTGACCAGCACGAATCCTACCAATCCGGCGATGATAGCCCCAGCGCTCCACAGGCCGAACGTCCAGGTGATGACGCCACCCCGGTTGGTCGCGGGCATAAACTCAGCCATATAGGTTGCACTGAGCGGATAGTCCGCCCCAATTCCCATACCCAGAAAGAAACGGAAAATAACGAGCGCCACCACGTTCCACGCCGCGGCGCAAAGGATGGCGGCCAGGAAGAAGGTCAGCAGATCGAGGACATAGATGGCTTTGCGGCCAAAACGGTCGGCGACCCGTCCGCCCAGCAGCGCGCCGGCGAACGCCCCGGCCAGGGCGGCGCTGCCGAGCCAGCCCGTATCGTACGCCGTCAGGCGCCACTGCGGCTTAAGCAGTAGCAGCACCGCCCCGATAATGGTCAGATCGTAACCGTCCAGAAAGATGCCCAGGCCGGCTGCCCACGCCAGTCGCCGATGCAGCGCTGTCATGCGGGCGCGGTCGAGCTGATCTAGAATTCGGCTCATGGGTTCCCTTTGCGGGCTGGAATTATACGTTCCGCCGCGCGAATACCTGGATGCCGCGGGATTCCAATATCCTGACCGAGGTTGGCGAGAAAATACCCCAGGATGAACGCTTTAACCCCGGAGCCTTTTCTGACGGGCATTTGGTATTCGCTCCTCGCTGATCTGCGCCTATTTCGGGTTCAATTCAATCACGATGGCGCTGCGGCCAAGCCGGCAAGTCATCGGAATCGAATGGCAACAGTAACGCCGCGGTCGGCGCGGGTCAACGGCGGGCGGGCGAAGCATCATCATCGCCGGCGATGTAGTGGGACAGTGGCTGATGTTGTTGCCGCCCCAAGCGGCGCAGATAGGCCAGCAGGGCGTGGTAGCGGGCCAATCCTTTTACCGCGATCCATTCCTGGCGCAGTTGTTCCGGGCCGGCAATAGTCAGAAGGGTGGTGGGCGTGTACGGGTTTGAAATAGATGGTGGCACCGGGAGGCCGGAAGGCCCGGGCGTATGACCAGCCCCTGCGCCGAGCGGGGGCACACGCTGTGGGGTTACCGGAGAAAGGGGGCCACCTGCGGGGGATGGCCGTGGTGGGATTACGCGGGGGCCATGCGCTCGCAGCCATCCCGGCGAAAGCCAATGTCCGGTTTGACCAGCTTGCCGTCGCAGCCGCCGCACCCATCCCGTCCGTCCCGGATTATAGGCCACGGGAACCTCCATGGGCCGCGCGTGGTACGGCGCCCCATGCGGATGGGCCGCCCACATACCGCTCATGACTTCGGCGTTGGCGTCCCACTGCGACATCGGCGGCACGCGGCAAATCGTCTCCACCGTTCGCACCAGATCCACCTGGCTGTAGCGATGGGTAATCAACACGCCCGGTCGGATCCAGGGGCTGATCAGCACGGCCAGCGAACGGTGGGCGTCAATGTGATCAGCGCCGGATTGAGCGTCGTCCTCGGTGACGATAATCAACATGTGCCGCCATTGCGGCGTGCGGCTTAAGGCCGCGACAATGCGCCCCGTGGCCAGATCGTTATTGGCCACGTAATAATCGGGCGTGTAATAGCCCGGCGTGCGGCCGGCGGTATGGTCGTCGGGGAGCCAGATATACATGAATCGCGGCAACTTCTCCGCGTGGGCATGGATAAATCGCTTCACTACCGCGGCCCGGTACGTATCGAGAATAAACCGGTTCCACGCGGGAAAAGGCGTACAAATATGGCGATGCATCCGTCCGGCGATGTCGCCGGCCTCGCTCCGCGAAACAAATTCGCCAAAATCTTCAAAGGATACGTGGTGCCGCAAGAAATCGTTGAAGAGGAACATTCCCCCCGGATAAGAGATCCAGGGGTTGGAAGCCGGTGGAAGGGCGGCCAGAGGCACATCATCGCGTTGCGGGTCGTCGGCGCCGTTTAGACCCGTGGCGGCGTGAAACGTCGGCCGGCCCAGGTTCTGGGTCCAGCCGGGATTGCCGACCAGTCCGCGGCCGGAATAGTACATCGGCCAGGTGCGCTGCACGAAATCGGAATCTTCCGCGGCGGTGGTCCATTGATGTCCCTGGGCGGTCACTTCGCCATCGACGTAAAAGTTAACCGCCAGGGCGAAGCGATCGGCCAACGCGTATAGATTGGGCAGTTCCCGCGGACCATAAAGGTCCAGATGCGGGTCCGCCCAGCGTCCCGCCCGGCGATAGTCGCCGCAATCTTCATCGAAAGTTTTGTTTTCGCGCAGAATGAACACCACCTCCCGAATATGCCGATGCAGGAAGGCTGCCGCACGTTGATTAGCGGCGGCGCGGCGGGCGCGCTGCCGCGCGGTGAAACCATTGTCGCGCCGTGTCTGCCGGGTCCAGCGGACCAGCTTTCGCCGCAGGCCGGTCAGTGGAATTCGCTGAATCAAGCCGGGCATGGAATCACCGATCCATTGCCGCCGCGGATTGGCCGTTGACCCCAGCCCCTTCGCGGTCGCCACGTACAGGGCGTGGCGGTGAATCGCCAGGGCGGTGGGATACCAACCCGTGGGGATTAAACCCAGACACCGGTCGTTGTGGCGGTTGAAAACAGCCACATCGTTATTGCCGCTGTTGGCGACGAAAAGATATCGCCCATGCACGGCCAGCGCGTCGGGAAAGCTGCCCGGTGGAGCGGCGGGATAGGGCTGATCTGGAATGGTTTTCACCACCGCCAGCAGGCGGCTATCCACGCACAAGAGCCGATCGCTGTTGGCGCAGGCCACCCAGACCCGCGCGGAACCGCTGGCGGCCAACGGCCGGCGCGCCTGGGCTGAAACCACGGCTGGCGGAGCCTGGCCGGGGGCGCCATCGAGCGTCATCGCAGCAGGATGGACGCCCGGCAGGCGATTGGTCGGGCCGGTAGGAGGCCCCAGCCGAATGAAGCCGATCCGTCGCATAGCGGCGCTGTTGACCACCGTTACGCCATTGGCGCCCCAGTCACTTATGACCAGCCGCTTGCCCGCATCGGCCGCCACCACCTGAAAGGGATAGGCGCCCGCGTTGGTATAAACGGTTTGACCGCGAACCAAGTTGATCCGGGCGACGCTGTTACTCAACAAGCCCGTCACGTAAAGATAGCGGCCACGCGGCGAGAGCGTCAAGGAATCGGGATAAAAGTGATACGGCTGGTCGTGCGGACCTTGATATTGGTAAGGGTATTGCGATGGCGGAAAGGGCTGATAGCGCAGCGCATAACGACGGACCAGATGCAGCCGGCCATCGGACAGCCGCAGCGCCACGACGTCGTCGGAAAAACCGCCGGCGACATAGATCATATGGTGTGGCCCGGTGGTAATGCCCTGAAATAAACTCTGGTTGGTCAGGCCGCTGCGCTGATCGCCCTGGCGGGCGGCCGTTTTGAAAAAAGCAAACTGACTCAGCCGCTTCAGATTCGCCGCGGACAGGACGGTTACGGTATGTCGGGCGCCGGCCCCCGCCGCCTCCACCAGCACCGCGGGTCCCATCCCGGCCACGCCGAGGGCGAAATTGGGCGTCAATCGGATGCGCCCCACCGGAGTGACGCAGCGGCCGTCAGGCAGAATGTGCCGCGGCGTAACCGCCGCGCCAGGACGCGCCGCACCGGCCATACTCACGGTTGTAAGCAGCTCCACCCCCACCGCCAGCAGCCCGGCGAGGCAGCGGGTGTTCACAGTGCGACGTAACCGCAACCAAGTAGACAGCCCCCGGTCCGCACGGAACCGGATCCGCTGCGGCGGATCGAAGAGTCGCCGGGGTGACCTCTGCCGGGGGTAATGCTTCCTCGAACATCGGAATCTATGCGGCGAAAAAAAAGCTTCGCGCGGCGCGAAGAAACACGGGGATTGTGACACAGTGCGGTCCCGATTGGTCAGCATGGGACCCTCGCTTCAGAACCATCCCCTCTGGCCGCCGGCGGTTTTTCCCCTTCCACTGCGTTGGGGGCGTATGGCCGGAAGGGGCGCCCTACACGGTTTCATCGTGTTTAGGTTCATGCTTGGAACGGTACACCGCCCAAAGCAAGGCCACGAAACAGAGGGTCACGACCGCCCACGGAATCCATTCGTGTTGGTTTTGCGCCACGGGCACGAAACCGGTCAGCTTGGCCTGATGCACCGCCTTGGTTACAGCACTCATGAACTGATGGTCGAAGGGCAGCACGAGCGGTATCACCAGCAGCGCCACCATATTCATCACTTTGATCAACGGATTGATAGCGGGGCCGGCCGTGTCTTTCAAGGGATCGCCCACCGTGTCTCCGGTCACCGAAGCCTTGTGCCGCTCCGAGCCTTTGCCCAAGTTCTTTTCCGGCTCACGTGGTTCGTCCTCGATTATCTTCTTGGCGTTATCCCAGGCCCCGCCGGCGTTGGCCATAAATACCGCCATCAACTGCCCGGACAAGATGGCCCCCGCGAGAAAGCCTGCCAGCGCCAGAGCGCCCAGCAAAAAGCCCACCAGCACCGGCGTGAGCACCGCCAACAATCCCGGTCCGATCAATTCCCGCTGCGCTTCCAGCGTGCAAATCCCGACGACCCGGCCATAATCCGGTTTTTTCTGCCCGCTCCAGATGGCCTTATCTTTAAACTGTACCCGGCATTCCTGTACGATTAAATGCGCCGCCCGACCTACCGCCCGGATGGTCATGGAGCTGAACAGGAATGGCACGGCGCCGCCTAACAGGAACCCGATAAACAGCTTCGGATCCGCCACGTTCAGGAAGCCCGCCACCACATGGTATATGCCAGGACTTAAATAGGACTGTTCCGCCCCGCCCCCCGTGCCGATAATCGTAATAAACGAAGCAAACAAACTCACTGCGGCGATAACGGCACTGCCAATGGCAATACCTTTGGTCGTGGCCTTGGTGGTGTTGCCCGTGGCGTCAAGGTCCGCCAAGGCCTGCCGGGCCTTGCGATACACCGTTGGACCCATGGCTTGGGCGTCATAACCCATTTCCGCGATGCCATTGGCGTTATCCGCCACAGGCCCGAACACGTCCATGCTCATGGTGTTGCCCGTCAAAGCCAACATCCCAATGCCGCACATGGCGACCCCGTAGGCGATAAACACCGGGTTACTGCCCGCGAAGATCAGCACACTCGCCAGAATGCAGCCGGCGATGGTAAGGATCGCCCACACGCTGCTTTCCATTCCCAAGGCCAAGCCCTGGATGATGTTCGTGGCGTGGCCAGTGGAGCACGCCCGCACCAGCCCGCGGACCGGCTTATGTTCCGTGCCGGTGAAGTGATCCGTCAGCCACACCAGAATCAGCGCCAAAATGATGCCGACAATCGTCGCTTCCGCCGGGCGCAGGTCCAGGCCCGTCAAACCGAAATTGGCCCAGATCGGCACGTGTTTTTCGGCCGCCTGGAGCATGGGGCTGCTGGCTTGGTAGGCAGCGCTGAACCGCAAGTAACCGTAACCGAGGGCCAGAAAACCCAGCGTGTTCAGAATGGCGGCGGTGCGGTAGCCGCGGAAAATCGCCGCCAACGCCGCCTTGGCCCCACCGGTTTCCGCGCTGCGCACACTGAAGGTGGAGATGATGTCCGAGGCCACACCGATGGCATACACCAGCAGCGGAAAAATCACCCCTTTATGCCCGAAACTGGCCCAGCCTAAGATCATCGCCGCCACCAGCGTGATAGCGTAACTTTCAAAAATATCCGCCGCCATCCCGGCGCAGTCGCCGACGTTGTCGCCAACGTTGTCGGCAATCGTCGCCGCATTGCGCGGATCATCTTCCGGAATATCTTTTTCAATCTTGCCGACCAAGTCCGCGCCCACGTCCGCGGCTTTCGTATAAATGCCGCCGCCCACACGCATGAACAACGCCAGCAGCGTGCCGCCGAAACCAAAACCCAGCAAGGCTTGCGGGGCCTGATCGCCGAAATACATAAAAATCAGTGTGGCCCCCAAAAGCCCCAGGCCGTTGATGAGCATTCCCGTGACGGTGCCGGTGCGATAGCCCAGCTGCATGGCCTTGCTGAAGCTGCCCCGGGCCGCCGCGGCCACCCTCAAGTTGCCCTGCGTGGCCATCACCATGCCGATCGTGCCGACCGACAGGGAAAACAGCGACCCCATCAGAAAGGCGATCGCTCGGCCCACCGGCAGATTGATTCCCGCGGCGGTGTGCCAGGGGGCTGTTAACAGCAGGATAATTGTCAAGATACCGATGATCGGCAGCAGGGTGCGCCGCTGGCGGCCCAGATACGCCCACGAGCCTTCCCGCACGGCGCGGGAAATCTCCCCCATGCGGGCCGTGCCTACGTCGGCCCGTCGCACCAGCGAAACCAGATAAGCCGCGTACAGCAGCCCCAGAATTGCAATGCCCAGCACCACGAACAGCGCCACCCGTTCATAGGGCTGAAAGGTTGAAGAAGTCAAAAAGCCGAACGGTGTAAAGGTGGATGGCGCCGCACCGAGCACGTTCATCCCCGGCGCGGCCACCCCGGCCGCCGATTGACCCACTGCGGCACGCAAGGCGCCGCTATGCTGCAACACCGCCACCAGCCCCACTAAAATTAGTGCCAACGCCAGCGACTTGCCCCACATTGTGAAAAATTTCTTTAACGACTGCCGCTTCATACCTGACTCCTTTAGTCTGATTTTCCCGCAGTAATATGACCGAAAGCTTGCGCACTGGCAAGCGACAGGGCCAAGACGGGAGAACTTGCTCTTGCGCCGAGAGGTTATATAGTGATGGGCCGTGCCATTGGCCCATGCTGGCAGGTGGCGCTGGGCTTCATTTTCATAGGGAGGTTGGATCATGGCCAGAGCTGTCACACTCTTCACCGGACAATGGGCCGATTTGCCGTTTGAGACCATTTGTCAAAAGGCGAAGCAGTTCGGTTATGACGGCCTCGAATTGCCGTGCTGGGGCGACCACTTCGAGGTGCAAAAGGCGTTGGATGACAAAAAGTACGTTCAGAAAAAATGGGAAATCCTGGAGAAATATGCCCTGAAATGTTTTGCCATCAGCGCGCATCTGGTTGGGCAGGCCGTCTGCGATAATATCGACGAGCGGCACCAAGCGCTCCTGCCCGCGTCCATTTGGGGCGACGGTAAACCGGAGGGCGTGCGGGCGCGGGCGGCGAAAGAGATGCAAAATACGGCCCGGGCGGCGCGGAAATTCTTCGACGCCGCTCCCCCGGCGGTCAAGAAAGATCTAAACCGCGTCGTGGTCAATGGCTTTACCGGCAGCAGCATCTGGCCTCTGGTCTACAGTTTTCCTCCGGTGCTGCCGAAGCAGATTGAAGCCGGCTTCACCGACTTTGCCCGCCGGTGGAATCCCATTCTGGATGTCTTCGAGGAACAGAAAGTCGTCTTTGCCCTGGAGGTGCATCCGACCGAAATCGCTTTTGATATCGCCAG
Organism: Planctomycetota bacterium; assembly: GCA_021785435.1. Taxonomy (GTDB): domain Bacteria; phylum Planctomycetota; class Phycisphaerae; order WQYP01; family WQYP01; genus JAKCCC01. Next base: position 7,087 of record JAJYFE010000109.1, on the reverse strand, counting down.
CGCCCAAATGGCGATCGACGCGGTGAAAGGTCGTCCCACCTTCGGCTTCAATTTTGATCCCTCGCACTTGGTGTATCAAGGCGTGGACTATGTACAATTTTTGCGCGAATTTCGCGCTCGCATCTATCATGTGCACATGAAGGATGCCTGGTTCAGCCCGGTGCCGCGGCGCAGCGGCGTGTTCGGCGGCCATCTACCTTTCGGCCACCCGGAACGCTATTGGGAGTTCCGCTCACTGGGCCATGGCAGTGTCAACTTCGAGCAGATTATCCGGGCGCTCAACGAAATCGGCTACCGCGGGCCGTTATCGGTGGAATGGGAGGATCAGAACATGGACCGGGAGCACGGCGCCGCGGAAGCGGCGGCGTTTGTCAAGAAAGCCGACTTCGCTCCCAGCCGCATCGTGTTCGATGCGCAATTTGAAAAGAAGGGGTAAAATGGTGGTGGGGCACGCTGCAACGCACCGGTATGGGGTGCGTGGGAATAAACCGCCACGGCTGCGGAGGCGTGTTCCCCGCTCTGGCCACGCGACCCGCAATCAATGAGCGCAGCCTGGGCGCCCGTAGCGCAATTGGACAGAGCACGTGGCTTCGAACCACGGGGTTGCAGGTTCGAGTCCTGCCGGGCGCAGTACACCCTGCGGTCACCCCCGGATTTTTCGCCAACACCAAGCCGGCTGGGGAAGCCACGTTTCCAACGCTTCCCCAAGCGGTTAGTTCTGCAAGCGGTTAGTTCTGCCCGCTGGTAGGTATCCGCCAACATGTCGGAGGTGGCACGGTGCGAGGTATTCCGTGGCGCCCCCTTTCACATCCGGGCGCTACATGCATATCGAACCGCCACCGCCGGTAAACCGGCGGCTATATCTCCGAGACAGCCTGCCCTCTACCCTGTAACCAGCCGAGCGGCGCATCCACCCCGCACGGCCGGAGGCCCAACGGCCGTTAGTCGGCCGGGCGCATCGAATCGGTTCCGCCCGACCGCCGGCGCTCCATTTGCCTCGGGGCGTGGATATTACTATACTGGGGTATGGTATACGATAAGGACGAAGGAGTCCTAGCCATGTCCCATTTGCTAAGCAACAAAGATCGCTTAATTGCCCGGGTGGCCCGCATCCGTGGCCAGGTCCAGGCCATCGAAAAAGCCCTGCACCAGAACCGGGAATGCCCGGCCATGCTGCAGATGATTGCGGCCTGCCAGGGGGCCATGGCCGGATTGATGGTGGAAGTGGTGGAAGGATATATCCGGCTGCATGTGTTGGACCCCCGGCACAAACCCAATGAGGCGCAGGTTGCCGCGGCCGAGGAATTGATTGATGTGCTGCGCAGTTATTTAAGGTAGCCCGGTCCCCGATCAGCGCGGCGTTGCGGCTGCACCTCGGCGTAAGCACGCCGGGATTCGGGAGTCCGGATTTTCGCTTCGCCCGACCCGCCGGCAAAAAGCGAAATCAAAAATGGTCCCCTGGTAATGGCATGGGTATGAAGCATTCCGCTTCCCAGGTTCACGACGCCCGACCGGCCCACGAATACCGGGTGCGGGTGGTGGACCTGATTCGCCTGGGCGTGGTGGTGGCGGCGATGGTTCCCGTCTGGCTGCGCCTGGGTGAGCCGTGGCCGGGGCTGAGCGGCATCGGTTTGGCCGTGGTGCTGGTCTGCGGCTGGCCGATTTTCAAAACCGCGCTGGCCAATCTTTTTTCCCGCCGCATGACCATGGAGCTGTCCATGACCATCGCCCTGGCGGCGGCGTTGGCGGTGCGACAATTCATTACCGCCCTGGTCGTTCTGTTCTTTGTGCTGGGGGCCCAGATCATTGAAGGCGTGACCGTGCGCCGCGGTCGCCGGGCGATCGCCGAACTGATGCAACTGCTGCCCCGCCAAGCGGAAATGGCGGGCCCCGAAGGTCCCCGCTTCATACGGCCCGAGGAATTGCGCCCAGGCGATGTGGTGCTCGTGCGGCCGGGCGGAAGGATACCGGTCGATGGCCTCGTGGTCGACGGAGTCTCCGCGGTGGATCAGGCTGCCATCACCGGCGAATCGATGCCGGTGGACAAGACTGCCGGCGCGGCGGTTTTCGCCGGCACGGTGAATCAATCCGGCGTGCTTAAAATCCGCGTCACCGGGGTCGGGGGCGACACCACTTTCGGCAAAATAGTGCGGGCGGTGGAACACGCGGAAAAAGCCCGGGCGAAGGTTCAGAAAACGGCCGACCGGCTGGCCGGCTACCTGGTTTATTTTGCTTTGCTCTCCGCAGCGCTGACCCTGGGGTTCACCCACAATGTGATCGCCACGATCTCGGTCGTGATCGTGGCGGGCGCCTGCGGTGTGGCGGCGGGCACGCCGCTGGCGATTCTGGGAGCGATCGGACAGGCGGCGCGGTACGGCGCGGTCGTTAAAGGCGGCATTTATCTGGAAACGCTCTGGAAAGTGGACACGGTGGTGCTGGACAAAACCGGCACTTTGACCCTCGGTCAGCCGCGCGTCACCTCCGTGCATCCGCTTCCCGGCCGCGGTATCCAGGAAGTGCTTGCCGCGGCGGCCATTGCGGAAAGCCAGTCGGAACATCCCCTGGCCGGCGCCATCCTTAGTCAGGCCCGCGCGCTGGGCATCGTTCCCGCGACGCCGCAGGAGTTCCAGTATACGCCGGGAATGGGAATCACCTGCCGGCACCAGGGCCGGCGCATCGCGGTGGGAAGTATTCTCCTGATGCGGCAAGAAGGCGTGCGGCCCGAGGCGGTTTTTCCCGGCGCGGCCCTCGGGGATACGTGCGCCTACGTGGCCTGCGACCACCAGCCGCTCGGAACATTGGTGCTGGCCGACCTGCCGCGCCCCGAAGCCGTCGCGGCGCTCGAGGCGTTGCACCGCCAGAGGGTGCGAACCGTGTTGTTGACCGGTGACAGCGCGCCGGTGGCCGAACGCATCGGGCGCGAGTTGGGTATCGCCCAGATCTACGCGGATCTTCTGCCGGAGCAGAAAGTTCAGCACATTCAGCGGCTGCGCCGGCAGGGCCGCTGTGTGGCCATGATCGGCGACGGCATCAATGACGCTCCGGCTCTCATCGCGGCCGACGTGGGCGTGGCCATGGGGTCCGGCACGGACGTGGCGCGGGAAAGCGCCGACGTGGTGTTGCTGGGCAATGATCTGGTAAAATTCACACACACGCTGCAATTAGCGCGGCAATGCCGCCGTGTGATCCGGTTTAATTTCTTTGGCACGCTGGCCGTCGACAGCGTGGGGGTGGTCCTGGCGGCTATGGGGTTTTTGAACCCCCTTTTCGCAGCTTTCGTTCACGTTGGTTCGGAAACCGCCTTCATTTTTAATTCAGCCCGCCTGCTGCCGGGGCGGCGTGAAAAAAACAAATCTTGCCGCCATCGCCTTAAGGCTATTGACGATGGGGTGCCAGGGAAATAGCATGAAACCATGTGGAAAGCGGCGACCACGGTGGGGTTGGACGTGGGGGTGTGAACCGCATCAGGAACGGGCACGGAGCTATGCGCAGGGAAAATCCTAAAGCTCAAATTGCGAAAATCCCGGATTCGCTATCCGTGCTGGTTATCGCGACGGCGCTAGCGCTCGGCGCCGTGGCTATCCCGGCCGCCACAGCGGGCGGAATACGCCGCATCCATCTGACCAGCCCGGCGTTCAAGACCGGCCAGCGTATGCCCCGGTTGTATACCGCGGATGGCGCTGATATTTCCCCCCCGCTGGCATGGGGGCGGGTGCCCCACGCCACGCGCAGCATCATGATCACCATGATCGATCCCGATGCCCCGGGGCCAACTCCGTTTGTGCATTGGCTGATTTTCAATATTCCACCCACGGTGCACCGCCTGGCCGCCGGCGTGCCGCGCCTGGGGCGTTTGCTCCGACCGCGGGGTGCGGTACAAGGCAGGAATTCCTTCGGCGGCATCGGTTACGGCGGCCCCGCCCCACCCGCGGGACCAGCGCATCACTATCACCTCCGCATTTATGCCTTGGATATCCGGTTGGCGGTCAGACCAGCCAGCGCTGCGGCAAGCGTCTATCGCGCTCTGCCTGGCCATATCCTCGCCCGCGGAAGCATCGTGTTACGTTATGGCCGGTGACCCCTAACAGTCCGTCAGGATTTGGGTTTCGGGTAGGCTGGCCTGCGGGGCCGGAGGCCTTGAACGCTCCCAACGGCGGACGCCGCCCCGTGTATCTAAAACGCCTGTACCCGAAGGTCAGGCAATCACGGACTGCTAAAGCTCCAAATCAAAAGTGGCGGCGGCCCTATCCGTGCTACCCGCGCTGGACGGAACCATGGCGGACGTGTGAGCTTTGGCCACACGGCTGTCCAGCGACGACAGCAGACCAGCCAAACCATCCCAACCGCGGGTGCTGATTTCAATTCGCCGCGGTCGGCCGCGACGGTTCACGAACGTCAGCACACGGACGCCTTCGTGGGCCAGAGAATGGTCATCGATCTGCGTGATGGCGCTCCAGGGGATCAGCCGTCTCCACGGCAGCTTAAGGCCGTTTTCCGTCGTTTTCGCCACGCCCGACCAAAGCCACGCCGTCACCAACCCGAGGAACGCGGCCAATTGGGCCGTAACAATGCACATATTCTGCTGTCCCAACACCTCGGGCGACGGAATCCACCCCGGCGCGTGGTACAGCCAGGCGATTTGGTCGACCCTCGACCGGGCCGCGCGCGAGGCCTCAAGGAAGCCGGGCCAGCGCTGCAGGCTGGCACGCTCGCCAGTGGAGAGAAGCGGGCTGCTGAGCATTCGTCGGACGGCGGCATCCTCGGCGGCCGGCGCTACGCGCCAGCCCTGCCAGTAGGCCCAGCCGGAAAGAAGAAACAACAGTGCCGCCGTGATCAACGACGACCACCGCATCCATCGCTTCCTGCGAACCACAACCACGCGCCTGGGCACAGGATTCGCCTCCGACTACCTGGACCAATTTACGATAATAACGCCGTGGCAGCGGAAACACGAACGGTCCACCGCCGACCTCGCGCAGGGGTGCCTGGGGCCGTTTAACCCACCGGCAGCACCGCCGCGGCGAGACCGCGGCCCGAAGGCGTACGGCCTGAAAAACTGCTCATGCGTGTCCCGCTCTTTCCGCGCCGTTTACGGTAAAAGCATGGGACGATGCTTGTCAAGCATGAATCAGTATGGTCTCAGGTCCAGCTCATCAGCGGCGTTATTACGGCTGGCCGGTGACGGCTGATCGCCGTTCACCTTCCCGTCCACGGTACACGGGTGATCTCACCAGGAGCCAAAATTCCTCCTTGAATCTCCCAAAATTAAACTATACACTGTGATATGTACACTATGGAGCCAAGGCCATGAAGGCGTCTTTTATTGATTTTCGCCGGACTCCCAAGCTCATTGCCAGAGCTTTGGCCAGCGGAAGGGAGGTTCAACTTTACTACCGCGGCCATCTGGCGGGTGTCATTTCGCCCGCCCGGCGGGTGCTTCGTCGGCATCGTCCGCCGGCCGAGGCCGATCCGGCCCGCGGCATGTGGGCGGACCGTCCGGACATGCGAAATCCGGCCACGTTTGTGCGCCGGCTGCGCGAAAGGCGCTGGCATGCTCTTTGACACGGACGTGCTCATTTGGCACCTGCGGGGCCAGGACGCCGCCACCGTCGCCATAGACCGGGCGCGGACGCGCCAGATTTCCGTGGTGAGCTGGATGGAACTTCTGGCCGGAGCGCGTGACGGCACGGAGGTGGAGCAACTGCGCCGCTCCCTTCGCCACCTTGATTTTGAAATTTTGCCGTTGACGGAAGCCATCGGCCACCGGGCCAGTCTCTACATGGAACAGCACCATCTTTCCACCGGCTTCGGGCCAGACGACGCGCTGATCGCAGCGACCGCCGTTGAACACGCGGTTGAATTGATTTCCTGTAACGCCCGGCATTTTCGGCCCATCCGCCATTTGATCTTGGTGGCGTTTCATGCCTGAACCCGAACGTTTCACTGTCAAGTCGAAGCTCCGCCATGGCGGAGTGCTGAAGACGCCAAGACGGACGACAATCTACCGGCCCCCTCGGGACAGCCACTATCGCGGCCGTTGGGACGAAATGTCCACCAGTTGCCCCAAGGTCTCGCCCAGGTTTCTTGACGCGTAATCGTTCACGGGCGGGGGTGCCAAGTGCGGCCACGCCCGTTGCCGGCACGCCGGGACTCCGGGCTGTGAACTAAGAAACGCGCGTATTCAGGGCCCGCCCGATGGTCATTGGGATCAGCGCGGGGCCAGGTTCAGGCCTGTGAACAGTGACGCCGCCGGTTTACCGGCGGTGGGGTGCCGGCAGGAACCCGGCGGCGGGGTGCAAGAGGGGGGCGTGTATTCAACGCAGATACCACCGCTGAACACGTCGAAGGCCGCCTCCGTCGTCTCCGCAGGGTAGAACCGCGCGTAGGTCCAACCGCCCGCGTCGTCGATGGGCACCCTCAGCACACGCGCCGGGTCCCGGCCTTCGAACCGATCGTGATGGGCGCCGTCCATCTGGATCAGGCTCCCGAAACTCGCCCGACGCTCCCGCCGTTGTCCATGCCGCCCACGCCTACGCCGGCGTTGCCACAGGTGCCGCTCCCGCAGTAGCGCCACCAGGGTGTCCGGGCTGACCGTCAGCCCTTCCTCCGCCAGCTTCTCGCAGGCCAGGGTCGGACCCAAGTCCGCATACCGCTCCTGATGCCGTTGGACGATCCGCTCCCGCGGTCGCTCGGCCCGTCGCCCGTTACCGGGCGAACACGCGACCGATGCACCAGCTCGGCGGCACCTTGGGATCGGTAGCGCTTCCGCAGCCGACGCGCCTGCCGCCGCCACCACCGTTACCTCGCTCCGTGCGACCTGATGTATGGCATCCAGCCGCACCCGTTCCTTAGCCGACGTACGTAGCGCTTTCATTCTGGCTGGTATACCCCAGCCTCGGCGGTGACACTTCTACTTCGGCTAAGGGGTGGCAATTCTACTCCGGTACAACACGGTGGGTCCAGCGATTCCGCAAAGAGGGTAACCGCGCGTTGAGCTGAGCCGCCGGGGGCGGGCGGTTGGTGGGGGCCGGTCTTTCCGGGAGCAGATTCGCATTCGGCGCGGGCTTGACAAGCCGCCCGCTTTCTT
>JAJYFE010000108.1 GCA_021785435.1 Planctomycetota bacterium | reverse complement strand
GTTGTCGCACTGTCATGGGAAACTCCTGTAAAAAGTGGACCAGAATCTTTACGCCAGCCGTCGAGGGCGACGGCTCTACGGAGAGGTTAGGCGTCGAGGGCGACGGCCCCACAGAGGGCGACGGCTCTACGGAGGAACCGAAGGGAGACCATGAGCTATTGCGTGCCATACAGCACCTCCTGTTAAAAGTGCTCCGCGGGAACCGGGTCCGGGCCGCGTGGCTCGGGTTCAACAAAACCTGTTTTCGCCAAGGCGAAAACCAGAAAGTTTTCGGTTTTCAAGGTGTTTAGCCTTTTTCCCTTTTGCCATTTTTCTTCTCCACAAACACCCCCTGTATGTCGTCGGGAGTCGCCAGTGGTTACTACAGCTTCGTCCACGCCAGCGCACCGCGTTAAAACGTGGTGCTTATCATTCCGCGCTCCACCCCCGCCATATCCCCGTGTCTGCGAGTCTCCGTGTCCGTTCCATCTTCGTACGTCGGTGCTCGGTTCACCGCGTCACCGTCTCCGTCTTTTTCCCCCGGCTCCAGCAGTTCGCAGGGGAGTACCACGCGGTGATTTTCCACGGGTTCGTGGCGCATCAATTGGACCAGCATGGCTCCCATCTTGCGGACGTAATCGTCAAGATCAAACGCCACTTTCGCCACCGGAAATGGGCTGATCAAACCTGAGCCTTTATTCCAATGCGTCACCACCAACAGATCTTCCGGCACGCGGATGCCCAGTTGACAGATGGCCATCGCTGTCCCCAGAAACAGCATGTCATCGCAGACCAGCAGGCCGTCGGGTTTTTCCTCCTTGCTTACCCAGATTTCACGGAATTCCTCCCAGCCCGCTCCCGGCGCGCCGGGAGGAAGGTCGTGGCGAATCCAACGCAGCTGGATCTCCACCCCTGCGGCGGCCAAAGTTTCACGAAACCCTTTCATCACTGGGTTACGCTGCGGCGTTCCGGGTGGCTGGGGTTGCAGCCACTGGATCAGGGCGATGCGCCGGCGGCCATGGCGGATCAGATATTCCGCCCCCAGCCGCCCCATTTGCGCCTTATTTCTGACGCACGCATACTCAAACCATTCCTGGAGCCCTATGATGGGAATATGCTGGCGTTGCAGGGACTCCAGCCATTGGGAGCCAATTGGTTCATCAATGACCACCGCCCCGGAAAGTTGACGCCGCTCGAGCGCTTCCAGAAACTCCCGGCTGGTAAGCTCGGAGTGCGGAGGTTCAGCCATGGGGACATGGCCGACGTATAGCCGCACGGGAAACCCTGCACGTTGGAAAAAACGCACTAACTGCTGCGGCACACGGTGATAAAAATACGACGCCCGTGGATCGGAAATATCCGACTCGCATAATACCCCCACGTGTCGGCTCCTGGTTATGTCAGCGACGTAGGTTCCGCTGCCGCGGCGGCGCACGACCACGCCCCGGGAGGTCAGGGCGCTTAAAGCCTCGCGAATGGTCAAGACGCTCACTTCATACCGTTTGGCGAGCTCGGCGATGGTGGGTAACTTTTCACCAGCAACACACCGGCTTATTTCAGCCTCCAGTAAGTCAGCAATCTGCACGGAAAGTTGTCTTTTTTCGGGCTGACTCTTGCTCATCTGGCCGATCAACATTTTATTATTCCGACTATTATCAACATTGCATGCTATCGCGTGTGCGCCATGTTGTCAAGTATGTATCAAACATTGTGCCGACGATAGCCACAACCCAGCGCAGGTTTTGCCAGAAGAAGGCTATAGGACTCGGTAAATGTTGTCAAGTATGTATCAAACAGTAAAATCGTTGTTCACGCAGAGACATGGTGGTGGCCGATTCGTGCTTCAACGGTTTAGCTCGACTCTTGTCAACTTTTCGGAGCATAAATCGCTGAATACGGAGAAAATCGGGGTGTTGACGTGGATTTAGGAACACCCCATCGCGGGCAGGATATTTCAAGACTCCGCACGAGTCGAGTTTCCTGAAGGCTGTCGTCATCCAGCAACGCTTAACAATCGGCAAGGGTTGATCTTAGTGCTTGACGCTACGCAACTATATGTTGCATTGATACTCAGCAATCGCTCGGCGAATATTCGCGCGACAGGATTGGCGTTTACACGGCCGGCCAGGCGAACCTGGCAGAGGCGGTAGCAGCCGTTTCCGCGTTGCAGCTGGGCCGCAGCCAGCGTTGGCTCCCAGGCCGTACCGCCCCAGCGACCATTTCCGCTGGTAAGAATGGGGGTCCATCCCAGGGCCGTAAAAGTTGTCTCCAGCAACGGGCTTACTCGATCCAACGCCGGATCGTACCAAAACTTGAAATCTTCCGGCTGCAGGTCAGAGACGAACGGGTGTCCGGTGTTCCGTGCGACGAAATGCCGCGCGCCCATACCGCACGGGACGATTTTCACTTGCGTTGAGCCAATTTCGTATTCACCTTCGGGTAATTCCAGAAAGATCAGCACCGCGCCGCGCTCCACCGCGGCTTCGAGCTCGCGCCGGCGGCTGGTGAACGCGGCGAAATCATCCACGAGAAAAATGGCCGATGAAACACCGCGCGGGCAAGCCAGTTGGCGAGCTAACCCCGCCGCCTTACCCCGGGGGGAGCCAATGACGGCCACCGAGGGCGGCAGGCTCCGGGCGGGCAAGGGAAATAAGTCAAGCTCCAGCGCGGTATGGTGTAAAACTCCGCCGCCGGCCGAGGCCAGCGCGAGCCGTAAGACAGCCGTGGTGCGTGTGGGAACCGGCGGCGCGACTAGCCGTAGAAAACCTTGAAATGTGCTTTGGCATTTTTCAACGCGTGCCGGGGCCTGTTGTGCAAAGACCACCTGGTCAGCGATTTCCAGCTGATAGCGCAACGACGCGCCACGTGGTATTTCGTGTGTATCATTGCAGGTCCAAACCTCAAAGAGCATCTTTTCACCGCTGAAGAACGCGGTGCGGTCGGTGCGAAGGTTGGCCATCAAGGGCGTCAGCGCCTCGCGGTACGCAAAGAAGGCCGGTTTGGGCCGGCGCTGGCAATCCATAATCGCCTTCATCCAACCGGCGGGAAAGGCATCGATGAATAAGTGGATGGCCAACGAGTTCAGGCGGTTATCACGGCGGAAGGCTTCGGTCATCAGACGCGTGGCCCAGGCCTGGTGACGCTGGCTGGCGGCAACCCAGCCTTCCAGCGTGCGCGGTGTTTCAAAAAACAGGAAATGGAAATTCCCCGTCTGGGCGCGGGGAATTCGGTTCGGCGACCAGCGCGCCTCTTCCCGCGGCGACCGCGGCAGCCAAGGTTGCGGGTAGTATTGGCGCATCAGGTCGACCGCATCGAGTCCCTCCGCGCCGAATTCGCCGCAGGCATAAAACCAGTCGGGTTTCACTTTCTGCCAGTAACCCCGATGCAGCTTGCCGGCATCCACGCCATGGCCGTTGTACCAGCAGGTGTAGCAGTGGTTGTCGGGCAGGCCCGGTCCGGGCGGATCATAATCACCATCCGCGGGCTTGATAACCCGATCCGGATTGGCTAAATGAACGGCGCAGCCGGCGGCCGTGAAGAATTGCTCCAATTCGGCGCGGCGGCAGTGGCGGGGCGAGTCGTCTCCCCCCGCGGTGTTGGACGGTTCGTTGATGAAACTGACCATGATGTTGCAGGCGTGGCCGCGCACGAGCCGCTCCATTTCCTCGGCCTGGCGCACCGCTTCGGTCCATTGGCGGCGCGGCAGGCGACCGAAGAGCGGCAGGTCGGTCTGGGTCAGCAGGCCGAGTTGGTCGCAGAGGTCATAAACTTCGGTCTGCACGGGGCGCTGGGTGAGCCGCCAGAAGTTCAGGTGACAAATCTTCGCCAGCAGGATGTCGTCGCGGAGCTGATGGAAATCTTTGCGTAACACGTCCTGCTGCTCAAAGCCCATCGTATTCGCCCCGCGCAGGCGAATCTCCCGGCCATTGAGGAAAAGCCGCCCGTATGGTTTATGCTGCGTATCCATATGGAATGACCGCATTCCAAACTGCCGGGCCAGGGTATCGCCGTTGGGCAGCGCGATGTGAACCTCGTACAGCCACGGCGTTTCCAGGTTCCAGACCCTGGGGTTGGGTACATCGAAGGGCAGGCGGAAGCAGTTCACGCCCGGCCCCAACTCCTGCGGCGGATCGAAGGCGCGGTCGCGGAAGACCGTGTGCGCGAAATTCCGGCCAAATAGGGAAATTGTGAACGTGACCTGGCGCGATTCACGCGTGCAGTTGAAAAGCTCAATCCAAGCTTCGGCCCGCTTTTCCGTCAGCAAGGGACGCACAAAGACGTCGCGAATATGCACGGGGGGGCGCGCCTCCACGGCAACCTTCTGATAGATGCCCATACCGGGCGGGCAGTGGTGCCAACCCAGTTCGGGATCATCCCAACCCAGGCCCGTAGCCGCGTAGAGCTTGTCGCCGGCCTGCTTTTGCCCCCAGCCGTCATTGCCCAGCGGCACGGCATCATTTTCCACCTTCACCAGCAGGGTGTTCTTACCGATGCGCGCCACGCCGGTGAATTCGAACTCGAACGGGGCGAAGAAGCCTTCGTGCGATCCCAGGTAGGAGCCGTTCACGAACACGTGCGCTTTGTAATCCACGCCTTGGAAGCAGAGGAACAACGCCCCCGGGCGGCGCATTGCTTCGGTCACCTGAAAGGTGGTGCGGTAAAAAGCGACGGCCCGTCCAATAGGTCCACCGTAATGCGGCAGACGCACACGCTGCCACGCACCGGCGCCGTTGAGCGTACCGATGAAGTCGCGCCGGTCGGCGTCGGTCTGCAGCCGCCAGTCGAACTCTTCCAGCAGTACGGTGTTGCGGATTGACGCCAGCGCCGGGGCGAGGTTCGCCAGGAAGCGGGCATGCCGCCGGCGTTGACGCGCCAGCTCGGCCTGAAGTTTTTGGGCCGAGTTGAGCCTGGGTGTCGGGTCGAACGCGGCGGCGGAACTGGACTGGTCCGCGGGCAAATAGATCCTGGGCCGACGCGGTGGCGCCGGTTCCACGAGAAGCGCGTCGCGCGGAAGAGCATGCGCCGCGGCGACACGTGCGAAAAAGTCCTGCTGGGCAACGCTATCTTTACTCAATCCTTGTCTCCGGTTGGGCCAGGTATCAGAGCTGTGATCCGACCATTAAAGGCTTTTCAGGAACATAAAGTTGCGCTTAAAGTGTTCTCCTCATATCTTTGTAGGCACCCGGCGGGGAATCGGCAGTGGCCGTCGCCTCGACGGCCTTCGGACAAAATTTAACCCATCCGGCCGATTCGATAATCGCGTCGCCTCATACCGAGCAGCGCTGCCAAGGGCAGGGCCTTGCCCGTCACCTTGCCGGGGCATGATTCGTCCACTTAAACTTACCCGCAGTATTCCTCGCCGCTCTGCCAGCGCCGGATGCCGCATGGCGGCGGCGATGTCGGCACACCCCAGATACGCCCAGGACGAATCATCCTGTAGAACGGCATGCGCGTGGGTAACCGGTCCGCGCACAGCCCGAACCGCGGCGGGCAAGAGAGTCCGCGAGGCATTTTTCACTTGCGCAAAACCAACGCCTTGGCCACCATAGCCGAAGCCCTCCAAAATCATTCCATCCGGCGCCCGGTGCGACACGAAGGGCACAAACAGATCGTAATGACCGCCCATCCGGCCGCGCAAAATGCCCGTCGGCTTGTAGGTTCCTTCCAAGATGGTCCTTTGCGCGGCGCCGAAGGTCAGAGAAACTTTCAGGATCGGCACGCCATAAAAATCCTGCAGAAACAGGCGGAGAATCAGCAGCCAGTCCCGGCGCGACGGCTTACGCCACGCTCGCCCCCAGAGCGGCCGAAAAAGTTCGGCCAACGCCTGCCAGGCGGCGAAATCCTTTTGATCGCTGGGGTGTCCGGCATAGCCCCAAGCCCGAAAATTGTTTCCGAGGCATCCGAGCCATCCGCTTAATTGGTCCCGTAAGGTCGCGGCTTGTCGGGTGATTGCTTCCCGGTCCGCAACGGGCCGCGTGGGATCATAAAGCAGCGGAACGAACCGGCGCAGCTGCCATCCCATCAGTAACATCCGCACGGTCCATTCTAGATGATCCCAAAACATTTTCTGGTTGTGCGGCGGTGGATCCAGCCGCCGCTGCCGCTGCAAGCCCGCCAGGGCCAGCCGCAGCGCCGTCTGCTCGAGGCGTTCCTCCCGCACCGGCAGACCGTTGAAATAGGGTCGCGCCGCTTCCCGGATAGCCGCGAGGGTGGCGCCGGAAGGCCCCGAGGCCAACCGTATTACTTCCCCCGCCGCCTGGCGCAAGGCGGCGGAGATTCGGGGGAGCACCGTCTTAAGGGCGTCATCCCAGGCGGCCGCCGGATCAAAAGCAGTGCGATTCCACAATCGCCCCGTGAACGCCACCACCGTCCGATTGGCCGGCTGGTGCCGCGGCGTACCCTCCCATTGCGTGAGCACCGCACCCAAGATGCGATGACGCCGCGCATAATCCGTAAAGGTTTCAATGTTCTGCAGTGGATGCGGTCCGCCCGGGCAGACCACAACCTCCAGCCCGTGCTGGGCATAGATTTGCAGCCAGTTCCGTCGCCGGCGGTTGATAAAGTTGTCCCGGATTCCTTCCGGTTCGATAGTCTCGTCGTACTGCCAGTGGCAAGGCACCGCGTCCTGCGGCAAATTCGCAAGCTCCTCCGGAAACACCGCTGACAACATGTCGTCCCAAAACCACATCCGTTTGCCAAGTTGGGCGATAATTTTATGCACGCGCCGTACATGCTGGGTAAAAATCCAACCCAAGCCCATTGACCGCCAGCGCTTCCGGCACAGCCGGCAGAAGCCCAAGTTCCAGGATTCATCCAGCCCCACATGCCACCATGGTCCGCGGAATACCGCAGCGAGCTCCCTGCAATAGCACTCCAGAAAGTGGTAGGTTTCCTCTAACGAGGGGCAGAAAGTGCAAGGCGACGCCAATCCTTTCCAACGCCCCTGACCGTCGCGCTCTTCCGCCAAATGGCGAAGCTGGCGGCAGCGTACAAACTGTTCGGAATGACCTAACGTCGGCACCACTGGAACCACGTTCAGCCCCAGTTCGCGGGCATGGTTTACCACACGCTGCATGTCCTCCAGAGAATACGACTCGGCCCGTGGGCGAAACGGAAAAGATTCAGTCCGTATTCGCCCTTCCAGGTAGAGCACCAGGGTGTTGAAACCCTGTGCGGCGACAAAACGCGCATATTGGTTGATATAGTCGACCGTTTCCAGGTGTCGAGCCAGGTCCAACTGGACAGCGGTTATCTTCCACGGTGGGCCAATCCTCGCGGACGAAGCTGGTTTTCGCCGGGGACGGCTGGCGCCGGCTTCCGCGTTGTGTTCGTTATCCACCATAGATGCTTGACTCAACTTTTGTCGATGGGGAGGAAGCGAAGACATGGTTTGCGTGAACCTCGCCGCACCGTGCGGAATTGTGCGACGTCCAGAAGCACTGCGGGGTGTGCCAAAGCCTGTCGCGGAACCGGGATTTCTGAAGCATTCGGAGACTCATGCACCCAAAACAATCAGGGTAGATCGAGTTCAGAAGTATCCGGCGGCGGCCCGCAGGAGGCCCGCTCGATCATCCGGCCACTGACCAGAAGCCTGAAGGTCGGACGCTGGGGATCGCGGATTCGCTGCAGCAATAACTCGGTGGCGCTGGCCCCGATTCGCTCCATCGATGCCCGGTAGGAAGTCAGGGCCGGGTGGACAGGCGCACCGCCGACGCTCACGTCGTTCAGGCTGGCGACACTTAAATCCCGCGGCACCACGGGTCCCGCTTTGGCCAGGTGGGTCAGGATGAACTGGGCATAAACGTTGCTGACGGCCACCACCGCGGTTGGCCGGGGTTTGGTGGCCCAAAGCCGGGTAAGATACTCGGTGATTATCCGATCGTTGGTGTCAGGGTGAATATCCTGGGGTTGGCTTAACTCCGGACACGGCAGGGGAAGGCCGCGGGATTCATAGAAGCGGCGAAAACCTTCCATGGATTCCTGGTTGTAAAAGCGATCGGCCGTATCGGAAAATAGCGCTATTTGACGATGCCCCAACTGCCAGAGATACCCCAGCACATCCGTGACCGCCTGAACGTAGTCCGTCACGACCGCGTCGGCGGCAGGATCAGCGTAGGTCCGGTCAATGAACACCGTGGGCAGCCGGTGTATGAGCACTTTGCGCAAGGCCGCACTCAGCTCCGCTTCCACCAGCAGGCCGTCGACGCGATTTTCCGCGACCAGATCCGGAACGCGGGATTCGCCGGCGTCCACTTCGGCGAACATAACGTGATAGCGTTGTTTGCTGGCCACATTCCACACCGCGGATAAGACGCGCGAATAGTAATCCTCATGGTGGCGGTGTGCTGCCTCCTGAAGTCCGCGCATGATCAGAAAACCAATGGTTTTGGTCTTCACGGGTTCAACGCCCCGTCCGGAACGATGCCGGCGCAGAGCAGCGCTGAAAAGCGGGTCGGGACGATAGCCGACTTTTTCTACGGCCTCCAGCACCTTCCGCCGCGTGGCCTCCGACGGAATGACGCTGTTATTGAGCACGCGGGAGACCGTGGTGATCGAAACACCGGCGACGCGTGACACGTCACGAATGCCAGGGGAGGGGGGGGCAATCCCGGTCCTATTGGATTCACGGGTCATGTTTTGCTCACTTTCAAGTGGGCCATAGCACGGCGGCGAAATATAGGCCTGGCTCCATTGCCGCGGGCGAAACCTTGAGGGCAGCGAAGATAAGCCACACGCCCTGGGTCTATATGAACCCTCATAGGCACAAACCTCGTCGGCCCGCGGTGTAGACCCGCGGATTTTCCCGTGCATGTCGCTCCAGGCCGTCCATGATAGCACGGCAACTGTCCCGCCAACGGTGGGGCGGCATATCTTCCGTAACCGCCATGATCAAACCATCCACAGAGCCTGCCTGGTTCAAGAGATCAACGGCGAGCGCCTCAACTTCCGCATCGGATTTCAGGTGAAAGGAGGAAGGAAAATTGAGCCAGAGAACTTTACCGGGCCAGGCGGCGCGGGCTTCGGCCAAAGTCATATCCGAGTTGGGCGCCGGCGTGAAGGCTTCAATATAGTCCAACTCCGTGGAGGCAATGGCTGCGGCCAGGACTTTGCAGTTCGCATCAAAGTGGCAGCCGATCAACTTGCCATGCCGGTGTAACAGCTCCGCGGCTTCGTGGTAGTGCGGAAGGTAATATTTCGCAAAGGTCTCCAGGCCGATGATCTCCGGCGTAACGTTGCCGCCGTAATTGGCGTGCAAGGCGGGGGATTGCGCCACCAGCGGATAAATTTTACGGCGATTCTCGACGAGAGCGGCGTAGAGCTGGAGCACCTCATCGCGATGGTCCATCCACTGGACACACCAATCCTGCATGTCCAGGTAAGGCCCGGAGATCAGCGCCTGCAGCGGCTCCAAGCCAATTCCCGCGCGAAAGATGGCATCATCGCCGAAATCCGTTTCGGCTTGAATAAAACCCGCATAGTCCGGGGCGTAACGTTCGTTCTGAAGTATGAACAAAATCACTTTATAATCTTCGGGCGACTTGAACATTTTCTCATGATGCCAGGAAGTGGCCTCTTGAGGTTCCTCCAGCGTGCTGACTTTACCCACGGGCGTTTCATAAAACGTCCGCAGGAATTTCCGGCCGTCTTCCCAAAATACCCGCTGCGTGATTTTCACATCCGGCCAACTGGTCTTGAACACCGGCACGTCGCGCTTGACGATGCACAGGCCCCGGTTACGCAGCGCACGCTCGGCGGCGCACTGCGGAAGCATGGTTTCGTAGATGGTAAACGGCACGCGATCGGAGCACCCGCCATGGAGGGATATCTGGACTCGTTGCCGGGGGGTCAACTCAGTCATGCTAGCTCAAACTCCCGCGCGGCTAGATTGCCCGCAGCGTGTGATAGAACACCTCTTCAACCGGTCGATGACCGCGCCACCAGACTGGGAAAGGTCATGGCCACCTGGCGCTGCCGGGCCACATCCGTACTTAAGGGCATGAGGCCCTGGTAAGCATAACGGGCCGCGGTGACCGGGTAGGTATCCGGGCCAACCCAGATGCCGATGACGTTGCGGCGCGGGACGTCGGAGCGGTTGGCTCCGCCGCCGTGAATGAGGTTGACGTGGAACAACACCGCCGCGCCAGCCCGGCAGGTGACCGTCACCCGCGGGCCGGCGGGCAGGTCCTTTTCCGGGATGTCCCGGTCTCCGGGCTTTACTTGTTCATGGGGGATGCGATGCGTGCCGGGCAATACCACCGTGGCGCCGTTCTGTTCGGTCATGGTGTCCAGGCAAAGCATGGCGGTGATTAAGTTCGGCGTGGAATGCTCCAGGTAGGGCAAATCCCGGTGCCACAAGAATTTGCTGCTGATACGCGGAGCCTTGATAATGCACTTGTAATTGTGGAAATGAAACTCCGCCGTGCCGAAGAGGCTTTGCAAGACATGCAGAAGGGGCCGGTAAAGGATCAACTCCGCGAACACTGGATCAAACAGCGGCAGTTCCATGATGTTGTGCAGCGCGTTGCCGACTTGGGGAGCCGATAAGTCGTTGTATTGGGGGCTCCGCCTGATGAAATCGCGCTCGAAGTCCAGCCAGCGCTTGAGATGGGGCGGCAGACCGTCGGGGTCGGCGGTGATCTTTTCGATCCCCTGGCGCAGCTTGGCCAGAGTTTGCTTGTCCAGACAGTCCTCGACGACTAGATAGCCGTCGCGTTTATAGTCGCTTCGCCAACGTGCGGGTTCATTTTCCATAGCCACGGCTCATCCTTTCTTTTTCATTCACCGAACGCATCACCAGCAACTTCACTGGGTCTTGGCCAGCGTCGGGCTGCGATGGACCTACTTGATTGGAATTCATAGCTGGACTTTTGACGTATGCTTCGCCCGCTTGGGAGTACTAACGACACCCTCATGCGGCGCAGACCACGGAATGAGGTCATGATTCGCCGGAAACGGCAGATGGTGAAAATGGCGGCGAGTGGGTTTGCTGAAAAAGATATAATCTGCGTAATCCAGCAGGGCCAGCCAGTCTTCAAGGTTATGGTCATGTCCTCCCTGACGGTAGTGGATGCCGATGCGGTCGCCGACTCCCAACCACTGAAAAACTTTGCGTGCGGCCAAATACGTTTGCTGAGTGCCTTCGGGATTGGCCCACAAATCCCCCAGGGCTTCGGTGGAAAGCAGGGCGCGGGGGGCCACCAAGGCCTTGAGGGTATGCTGGTCGAAAGGAAGCCGCGCCACGCAGCCGATGAATTCAGCCAAGTGGGGAGCGAACCAATCCGGCCTGGCTCCCAGGATGGCGGCCAAATCCTCAGTACCCGGCGGCGTGAACCGATAGCAACCCGCGCCGCCGCAACCGGACCCGTTGGGGCAGGTCAGGCTGATTCGCTGGTCAATGGCGCCGGCCAACAAGGCCGCCTTGCCGCAGCGGGAGTGGCCGGTGATCGCGATACGCTCGGGGGCCACGTCGGGACGCGTTAGCAAATAATCCACCGCAATCTGGAATC
This sequence comes from Planctomycetota bacterium, assembly GCA_021785435.1. GTDB lineage: Bacteria > Planctomycetota > Phycisphaerae > WQYP01 > WQYP01 > JAKCCC01. The sequence continues at coordinate 4,269 of JAJYFE010000108.1, read as the reverse complement.
CCCAGGCCCAGGCGGCCAGACGCCCGCCGTCTCCTTGCGGGTAATAGGAGCGCAGGGCATTTTTTCCTCCCGGGCGATCTTCGGCGATTTCATTACGATCAAATTCGGCCAGCAAGTAGCCGCGGTCCACAACGCGCGCCCATATCGACGTATCATGGCCATAGCTATAGCTGACAATGGCGGGAAACCGCCGGGCCGCCGGCTTCGGGGCCACTACCAGCAGGCTGAAAGAGAATTGACCGGCGGGTCCACAGGTCAGCCGGACTTGCGAAATCCTGGCGGGCAGTTGCGGATGGGCCGCCGATGACGATTCCACCGCCGTTACCGGCCCGCGTTCCGCGGGAATCTGGCCGTATTGATATCCCAGAATCAGCGCTTGCAGTTGGGCCCGCTGGTGATTCCACTGCTCGGTGGTTGTAAGTCGCGAGCCGTCGGATTGCTGGAACGGATCGGGCAACTCTCGGATGGTGGGAAGTTCCGCCGCCGGGGGCGGCACGGGACTGTGCGTCCGGGCAGAACCAAATGAAAACCCGTAGCTGAACATAAAAAGCCCTTTAAAACATCGTGCTTGACGCGACCGTATTCTTCAGCGACGGGCGGCCGGCCGAGCGGCAAGCAGTCTAATTGTCAATCAACAACCTTGACACTTTGCGGCCTCAATCGCCGCCACAATCCCGGTGCGTCGGGATTGGCGTTCTGCGCCCGGCCGCCCCCCTGCGGTTTCCAGGAATGTAAAGATCATTTCCTTACGGCCCTTTACCTCCGCCTTGGGTTGAGCTGGGTAAGGAAATTACGGGTGGCGTCGACCCACGCTGGATGTTTCTTGTGCCAGCCCTTCGGAAAGAAGCCGGACCAGCCCCAGATCACGACTCCGTCGGCGTGCTGGTAAATCGTATCAAGCTCCGCACGCCAGAAGGCCCCGGGCAGCCAATGATAGGCAAGAGTTTTGTTACTGTTATGGAATTGAGGCCAAATGAACGGATAGACGGGCTTGCCATACTGCCTGGCCTGCTGGATGTTGGCATGAGCGTATTGTTGCCAACCCGGCACATCATCGTAAAAGGTGTAGAGGGAAGGGAAAATGACGTCCACGTGCCTGGCGAGGCCGGCGAGGCGCCGGTTATGGGCGAGCCATATTTTGTACCCCGCGGAGCCGGGTTTAATGGCGTTCCAGTAATCCCGGATAGGTGGAACGCCATAGAAACCAAGTTTGAGGTCGGGACGCGCCCGGTGGAAGATGTCCGCGACTTCCTCGAATTTCGTGATGCTGGCCCGAGCTTCGCGGTCGGAGCCGTTGACAGGCCAGCACTCAATATCAAGGCAGAGCAGCATGGATGAAGTGAGCTTTTGCGCGAACCGACGGAGGTAGGCGAGATTGGGCCGGGCGTACCCTTTTTTATTACGTTCACTCCGGGGCCAGAGGGACGACTGGTAGATCATGCGGATGGGGACAATCGCATGATAGTGGCCGAACCAGCGTGATTTATCGGCGGCGGGAATTCCCAAGGCGTCGAAGACGGGGAAGGCGGGCGGACGCAGGCCTGGGACCGTCATCGAGCGCTGCGGCTTTCCCGCGTGGGCAGGAGGCGCCCCGGCCAAAGCGCCGGCGAGGATGGCGATCAACGCGAGGACGACCTGGGCGCTACGCGTCTGGGCGATGGAGAAGAACGCGCGGATGTTCCGTGCGGGGGACATACGAATTCTCCTTTTTGTTCCCGCAGGCTTACGAAACCACCTAAGGGGTGGGACCTTACCGAACCGAAGCGCTAAATCCCACTCAGGGGTGGGCGGGATTTATGGCCCCGCCGCGGAGCGAAACGCAAGGCGTTCGCCCGGCTTCGATGTTACCCAGATCCCAGTTTTCCCCCGCAGGTTGAGGTGGTGGTTCCCCGGCGACACATCGATAGCTTTAACGCCCGGCGACACGGTGACACGGTAAAGTATCTTGCCCGTGGAGGTTTTACGCGCGGCAACCAGAATATCGCTCCTCCAACCTATTCGACCCGTAGGCATCACCTTTCCGGGCTTGGCCCCGAACCTTTTGTTCAGCACGGCCAGGCAATGGTTGAGGACCTGGTTGTCATAAGGCGTCGCCCCCTTCTGCTTATCCCATGGACCGGGGTTCCAATATAAAAACTGGTCGGCGCCGCGAAGCGCCAATTGATAAATCAGCTCCTCATAATAGTGATTGGCTCCGAAAGTGGCCTGGTGATCATAGGCGGAATAGTAGCTCTTGTAGGATACCCAGGGAACCAGTGGCAGACCGCGGGAGCGGCGGATGGCCTGTCGCATCATCTTCCAACGCAGTATGGCGAAGGGACTGCAGCCATAAGCGTGGCCGCCAATCTTTCGCAGCTTCAATGAGCCGATTTCACCATAAACGGAGGGGCTCTGAACGTTCCCGGCCACCGCCCACGATGGGTGGTAATGGCCGTCAGCGTTGGGGACGGCCACCCGCGCCTGGCTGTTTCCCGGCATGATGTAGTCGCCGTAGTTACTACCGCGCAGGGCGGGGAATTCGAGCTTGGCCGGTTGAAAATAGGCCTGATGCAGAGCCTCCGCCACGTACCGGCCCATCAAGGCATTCCAGAGACGCCGCGCTTTCCCCGAGTGGAGCACGGAAAATAGATCGGAAAAACCGAGCTGCTTTTTCAGCACCGCGCTGCGCGGATCCGCATTGATCGCCCGGAGATGGTCCAACACCGTACCGTTGCGTGTCACATAGTACCAATCCAGGTTTATGCCCGCCTCATAATCCATTGCCAGAAAATTTAAGCGCCCACCAGCGGCCTTGTACCGTCGAAAAAAATTAGCCATGCGCTGGCCAATTTTCGCAGCCTCCGGCCTCAGCCAGGGGCCGGGGAAATGGGTGATTTTTCCAGCGGGGGTTCGGCACATATCGGCGGGGCTTTTCAAGAGCGGCAGCCCGCCGCCCCACAGGAATATTGCGACCTTGCCGGCGGGCAATTTTCTCGTGGCGGCAGCCGTTTGTTGGGGGGTGGTTTGCCTTGTTACCCACACCATCGGAACAAGATTCTTGTCCGCCGCGGCTGCGGGACTCCAGCACCAGGCCCAAAAAGGCCCCGTTTCACCTGTGCGTGTTAGGCGTGGCATTGCCGGCCTGGGACCGTTTACGGCCAGGACATTGTTTGATGACACGGCGGCCCCGAGGGTGAACAAAGCACCCGCCAAGATAGCAGCGCTCGGTTTAAGCACGATGGATGGCTCCTTTCGTAACCCAGCTCTTACTTTTACTCTCGCAGAAGCTGGCGCGCCTTACCACACTGCGTTATTGGTAAGGTCCGCCGCCGTGCGGGGATCCACCGTGCGCACCGGTGTCATACAGGTGTCAAAGGGGGCGGCCAGGGTCTGAATTTTAGGTGGCGGTTGACCTGCGCCAAAAAGGTAGAGTCCGGCTTGGCTGGTATCCGTGACGCCGTTGATCACTGTGGCCGGGCCGTTATGGAAGGTGAAAATATTGTCGCCGTTCTGGCCCACGTAGGGCGAGATTTCCCAAGTTACGTGATCGTCGGCGAAGCCCACGTTCTGGCCGTCACCGGCATGATTGCCGGAGTTGTAGATGTACGGACCAAAGGTGTTCGCCGTGGGCAAGGTGGTGGTGATGCGCTGGTATGTACCTTCGCCTGGACCATCGCTACCCCAAGTAGCGCCATCCATCGGCGCCATGTCGCTGACCAGTGGAACCTGCGTGTTGGCCCCGGTGGTGGTCCACCATTGGCCGGGCACCGGGCCCAGCTCGTCCTGGCTGTCCGCCGTGCTGTACTGCCATGGATAGGGAAAGGCGATGGAATAGCTCAAGCCCTGGCCGTGGGTGTTCCCGTAAGAATATGCGTTCTGCGCCGTATCAGCGGGGACGGTCGTGCCGTAGGCGGCGAAATTGCAGTTGTAATATAGCACGCCGCTGGAAACATAGGTTTCAGACGACGGGCCCGCAGCAATAGGGTCGGAGGGGCAGACGAAGCTCGCCGGTGTGGCGTAGCCTTGGAGAACCAAAAGCCACATATCGGCCGCGGGGTTGGCCCTCTGGTTGTATCCCGTCCGGCTGGCAACGCTTAAAGCGAACCAATCCGCAACCGCCGCTGGCGCGGTGCGAGGGTTGAAAGCAGAGCCGCCGTATAAGGACGGATACGGCGCATTGTTGTAAGCCGTGCGATCCGCCAGCGGCTCCACCACGATGGAGGTGGCCGGGAACACGCCGTTGCTGGTCTGACTGTAGGTGACCATGGATTGGATGATCCCGCGGATGTT
>JAJYFE010000227.1 GCA_021785435.1 Planctomycetota bacterium | reverse complement strand
CCTGGCTGCTTCTGTGGCCGTATTTTTGCCGTGGTTGGTCGCGGTGAACGCCCAGTATCACGCCCAGTACGGCGGCAGCGCCTGGGCGATCTGGACACGCCAGTTCCTGCGGTACACCTCCGCTTCCGGCCCGCATTTTGAGCAGACCAACTGGTATTATCTGGCGTTTCTGGGATGGATCTTCCCATGGACCCCCGCGCTGATCGCCGGCCTGGCCTTACCGTGGCTTCCGGCCCATTCCATCCCGGCGCCTAGCGCCGCCGAAAAGCGCGGGCGTTGGCTGTTCTGGATGATTCTGGTGTTGGGCCTGCTTTTGTTGACCATTCCGCACCAGAAGAAGCAGCGCTATGCGCTGCAGCAATTTCCGTTCGCGGCCCTTTTAATCGCCGCGGTCTGGCAGGAATTGGTCCGGCTGCCGAAACGGTGGCCGCTGGATGCGGCGACGAAAATTCTGTTGGCCGCCCAGGCCATTCTTATCTTCGCCTTGGGCTGCGGAATCGCGGTGCTGATTCCCGTGGTGTCGCTGGCCCATCGGGCGCCACCGTACCACGAAGGGGCGTTGACGCTCACCGAGGCCCTGGCGCTGCTGCAGCCCGCACTGGCCGTGCTTCATCCGGTCGGTTGGGGCTTAACCGCCTTGTTGCTGATGCTGCTGGGATGGCAGCTCTGGCGGTGGCAATTTCAGCGCCGCTTTGACCGGGCTTTCCTGGCGTATGCCCTGGCGGGCTGGCTGTTTATGTTTACCTGCTATTGGGCTTATTTCGCTGGCCGAGGCTACCAGGAAAGCCGCTATCGCCGCCCCACCCAGGAACTGGTGGCGCTGGCCCACGGCCGCACCATCTATACCCTGGCGGGGGATCCGTTGTGGCTGGGGGTGCTCTATTACGCCAACCAACTGATGCCGCAGCTGATACCCGCGAAACTTCAAGCCATCGCCGCCGCGGATCCGCGCGCACCGGTCTTTGTGCTCACCCGCGACCGGCCGCCCTGGGCTACGGAACTCACCGCGATTGCCCGCGCTACCCATCGCCGCCGTCGCGTGCTGGACCGGCTCAACGACGGTCATTTTCTTCAGACACTCTTTGAGCTATCCCCCGCCCGGGACGGCGCGACGCTCCGACCACGAACGGCATCTGTGCGGGCGGCAGACCTCCATCACGCCTCCCAGCCGCCGTAGCCGGCGCGTCTCTATCGCCGCAGCGCCGGGACCAAGGGATTGTTAACAAATCCCGATGGCCATCGGGACACGCCCCTGCCTTTATCCCGGTAGCGGTCGGGATGATTAGCCGCTCGCGGCTTAGCCTTCCCGCCACGCCGGCGCTGTTTTCTTTTCCGGAGTGTAAACGTTATTTCTTGACGGACCCCAAGGCGCGACCGCCGTCGATGCGGTCGGATCCCCCGTTTCGTCCCGCTGGCTCAGGCCGGAGATGTCGGCAAAGATGATGCCCGGGGACAGGCAAGACTATTGCGGCAGGAGAATCGGTCGGCTGGCCCTGGCCGCCTTGGCCGTGTAGAGCGCCTGGTCCGCCCGCGCCATGATCTCATCGACCGTGCGGTCCTTCGGCTCGATGAACGCCACGCCCATACTCAGCGTCGGCGGGGGATGGTGACCGATCAGTGCCGCGGCGGCGGCATAATCGCGGCGCAGCCGCTGGGTGATGGCGTCAATCTGCCCGGGGCGAACTCCCGCCAGGGCGATGGCGAACTCGTCCCCGCCCAATCGTCCGACGGCGTCACTGGTCCGCAAAGCGGAAACGACCGTTCGGGCAAAGCAGCGCAGCAGTCGATCGCCGGCGGCGTGTCCGAGCGTGTCATTAACGATCTTCAGATTGTCCAGATCAACCAGCAGCAAGGCGCCCTGCCCCGCGCTGTTTTCCGGACGCAGCATTCGCCATAAGATGGTCTGAAACCCGCGCCGATTGAGCACTTGCGTGAGCTCATCGCGGTTGGCCGCGTCATGTAGCACGTGTTGGGCCCGCTCGGCGGCCATCACAATCAGAGACAGGTTCAACCCCAGCGCCGCGATGACGGAAGGTAACAACATCAATCCCAAGGGACTCCGGAACGCCATAAGCTTCGTGGAGCGCAGGGTCTGGGCGCACCAATAGCCGCGCCACGCGATGAACACGAAGCAGACGGCGGCCAGAATCGTGGCCAGCCAGGCGCCGGCGAGCTGCTGCCGCCGCGCGGCCCCCAACGTCAACCATCCCGTGGCCAGCACCAGCAAGTCCATGGCCGCGGACAGCACCACCACCCGGTTGGATAGATGCGCGCTGATGGGTGAGGGGATGGCCAGCAACAGGAAAACCGTGACGGCCAGCAAACCCAAATCCGCCAGGCGCAGCCGCCGGCCCACAAACCCCAGGCAACCGTTCCAGCCACCGCCCCAGGCCAGCACCGCCAGCGTATTGGCGGTGGGAATGGACAGCAATGCGGGGATTCCGCCTCTCAGCGCGAAGAGCCAGGCCGCCGCCATCCCGGCAAAGTTGGCGGCGCTCCAGTATGCGAACCAGTGATCCCGCCGACGCACCAGATAGAATAGGAGATGCGCCAGTCCAAATACCGCCAGAATCAGGGTCAAGACGAGCAATACCGTGCGCGGGTCGATACGCATTTTGCACCACACTCTAACCCTTACCTGTCGCCACACTCACCATAACCAATATCGGCAAATGACGAGGGGGTGGCCAGATTTTCTGGCAACCGTCTTGGAAGCGACGGCGCGCCGCTTATCGGTGCCGAAAGCGACGCGACCCCGCTCCTGCAACCGTTTGTCTCGGCCGCCTTGTAGCCAGCCGGCGCTTACCAAACAATCCGGCTATTGCGTTGTCAAACGATAAATTTTGGGTTGGAGAAAGAGCCCAGACCCGCCCCCGAACCCGCAGCACCGGCCTTCAGGCCGGTGAACCTCCGGGTCGCCGTAGCGAGTCGCCAACGGCGACCCGGTGAACGGCGACGAAACAAACGGACGCGGGTGCTATACTTAACGCATGAGCAAACTTGGCACGATTTCACTGGCCGTGCTCGATCTACCCGGGACGATCCGTGGATCGGTGGAAAGGTCGGCGGCGATGGGCGCCAGCACGGCTCCGGCCGGGGTTGCCGTGCTGGCCAGCGCACCACGCGACTTGGCCGTGCGCGCCGAGCCACGCTCGTGCCAGCCGGACCAGGCCTGGCCGGGGCGCAAGCCGTCCTGGTTGCGGGTGAAATTACCGGCCG
>JAJYFE010000107.1 GCA_021785435.1 Planctomycetota bacterium | reverse complement strand
ATGAAGCCAAAAAGCGTAAAGCAAAAAACAATAACACGGCAGGGAAACAGCGTTTCGGATATCTTCCTTGAATTCTTCCTTTTTACCTGGCACGCCCCACAACCCAACACGCCCCGCCCGGCGGCCCACCCGCCGACCGAGCCGCGACCGTCAGGGAGCGCCCCCCGCCCGCCGACCGAGCCGCGACCGTCAGGGAGCGCCCCCCCACACCGGTTCCCCTGGTTAGCCTGGCGGTCCGCACCCCCAGCCTTAGCCGCGGGTTTCCACTCTGTGGTGCAGGTCTCCAGACCTGCCGCCTCTTCGTTTCACCGGTCGCCGCAGGAGGGCGACTCGACAAAGTCCTGCTCGCCCACTGGCGACGCGAGCGGGCCAAGTGGGCTTCGGAACCCCCGTGAAAAGGCGGCCTTTTCAACCCCTGCCCGGAAAAATTGCCACGCCCGCGTGGGGTGTGTGACCGTTTATGCAACGGGCTGGATGGAACCGCCGGTCAAACCTTCGCCGGCCCGCGCCCGTAGACATTACAGCGCTTGTCGCGCGGGGAGCATCTGGATGTTGACGGATGGGCGGGCGCGGGTGGGTGGCGCGGTTTCAGGACTTTTGCCCGGAACCTTAACCGGAGCCATTGCGGTTTCCTGGCTATGGCGCCACGAAATTGTCATAAAATGCGGTCTGCTCACGTCTTATGCGGCCATACTGCTGGCCGCTTCCGGCACCAGCGCGGCGCTGGGTAAGTGGATGTGGCTGGGCGATACCGTCACGGCATCATGGATCAAGACCACCATCGCCATATATTGTGGCCTGCAGGTGGCGGCGCTGCTCTGGCGGGTCTTCCTCGCCGCCTCTTATCGGCCTTGGCCAGCTGCGGTGGATTCCGACTTGCCGACGGTGACGGTGGTGCTGCCGGCCTATAACGAAGGCCCCGCGGTCGGCGAGTCGATGCATTCGATTCTGGCCTCCGATTATCCGCGGCAGAAACTGGAGTTGGTCTGCGTGGACGACGGCAGTGTGGATGATACGTGGGCGCATATGACGGCCGCGGCGGCCGGTTATGACCAAGCCCGGGTGCGGCTGGTCCGGCTGCCGCACAATCAGGGCAAACGCAGGGCCTTGCTGGCGGGCATCAGGATGTCCCGAGCCGCGGTGATCGTGACGATCGATTCGGACAGCACGATTGATCCCGATACGCTGCGCCATCTGATCAGTCCCCTGGTGGCGGAACCGGAGATCGCCACCGTGGCCGGCAACGTCACGGTCAAAAACGTGCAGGCCGGCCTGATCCCGCGCATGCTGCGGGCTTCTTTTGTCCAGGCGTTCGATTTCGCCCGCTGCGCCCAATCGCAATTCGGAGCGGTCTTCTGCACGCCTGGCGCTTTGAGCGCCCATCGCCGCAGTTGCCTGGATCAGATCCTGCCGGAATGGTCCCGCCAGCATTTTCTGGGTCACCCCGCCACCATCGGTGAAGATCGGGCCCTGACGACGCTGCATCTGCGCGGCGGCTATCGGTCGGTCTTTCAAGCCAACGCCATGGTCCGAACCGACGTGCCGGTGCATTGGCGCCAACTGGTCCGTATGTTTCTACGGTGGGAGCGCAGCAATGTGCGCGAAAATCTGGCCATGGCGCGTTTCTTCTACAAACCGTGGCGGCGCCGCCATTGGCTTTTCGCCAACCTCGAGTATCTGATGCACCTCTGCGCCATGCTCGTAACGCCGCTGTTCATGGCCGCGATGCTAATCGCCGTGTTGCTGCATCCTTCCTGGCTGGCGATGATGCTGGCGTGGGTCATCGTCTTGAGCCTGCTGATGCAAGCTTACTATTGGCGCCGCCACCGCGACAGCGGTTGGATCTACGGCGTGTTGTATGGCCTGGTCTGGTCCCTGGCCCTTTGGTGGCTGCCGTCGTGGGGCGTACTGACCGCGCGCAACGGTTCCTGGATGACGCGGGATAAGCCTCCCCACAGTCCGGAACCTGGCGGCGCCCGCGGCTAATCATCCCCTCGGCAAACCGCGGCATCCGCCGTCACCGCGCGCCGGCGGCGCCGCGAACCTTTCGCTCCCATCATCCGTAATGGTAAATAGCGGGATGGGAATGAAGCACGTTGGCACGCTCGCGGTGGGGACGGAAAAGGGATGGTCAGGCACTGCCCAAGGGGGCCATCATGAATGGTTTAGCCCGGTCCAACCCCATGCGGTCGCCCCATCTGATGACCTACTCGCACGATGGTTACGGCTTGGGCCATCTCAGACGGACCTCCAACATTGCGGCGCACTTTATTGAAACGGCACCGGAATCCAGCGTGCTGATGATTACGGGTTGCGCTTCCGGGCCGCCCTTTTTATTACCGGCGGGAATCGACTTCATCAAAATTCCGTCGCTGGTCAAAGTTAAAGCCGGCGCTTATACGTCTCCTACGCTGCGTATTGACCGCCCTACCGTTCAAGCCGTGCGCAGCGCCATGATCCAATGCGCCACCCGTGAATTCCAGCCGGATATTTTTCTGGTGGACCATCTGGCGGCGGGAATTGATGGTGAATTACTTCCCACCCTGCGCATGTTGAAGGCCCGGGATGATCGTCCGTCCATCGTTTTGGGGCTGCGTGACATCCTGGGCGAACCGGCGGCGATAATCGCGGCTTGGCGCAAGGAAAAAGTCTACGCGACCCTGCGCCAATATTACGATGAGGTGCTTATCTACGGTTGCCGTGAGATTTTCGACGCCGCTCTGCGGTATGGGATCAGCGCCGAATTTCCGGGGAAGATTCGCTACTGCGGTTACGTCCGTTCGGAGAAACCGCTCCGATCACCAGAGCAGGTTCGCGCCGACCTGCGGTTGCAAAAAGACCAATTGGTCGTGGTAACGGGCGGGGGCGGCCGCGATGCGTATCCGCTTCTGCATTCCTGCCTGGACGCCTTTGGCGCCTGGGGCGGGACACTTCCCTTCGCGGCCGTACTGATCGCCGGCCCGCTGATGCCGCCGGCCCAGCGCGACCACCTCCGCAGGCGAGCGCGGACTATGGGCGTGGACTTATTGACCTATGTTGAAGATACACCCAGCCTCATCCAGGCCGCCGATTTGATCGTCACCATGGCCGGCTACAATTCCCTCTGCGAGATACTGGCCTTAGGAAAAAGGGCGCTGGTGGTGCCGCGTCCGGGACCGAGTGCGGAACAACGGATGCGGACCCGGATCTTTCAGGAGCGCGGCTGGATCGAGGCGCTCGCCCCTGGGGCCGCGTCCGCCCAAGCCCTCGCCCGGACCATCAGCGCCCTGTTGGAGCGGACGGACCGGCCCCGGATTACACCGGCGCTGGATACTGCGGGGGGCGCGCGTGTCGCCGCCGAGCTGGCGGCACGGGTGCGACCGAGGACGACGCTGCCGTCCGCACTGCCGGTTGGCGCCGCCGCTAGCGCCGCAGCCAGCGAGGCGGCGCTGATCTTCCCCTGGGGGCGTTTGCCGCCACATCCGCGGTGGGCGCCACACCGCTCCGTGGCGCTGTGGCGCCGGGGTCGTGGGAGTCGAAATATTTTGGCGGCGCGACCCGCCTGATCCGGTGGCCACCGCCGCTCTGCCCAACCTGGCCGGAGCCAATCCATGTTGGAACCCAATCTTTCCCATAGCATCGCGTATTTGGTCAGCACTTGGCCGCGCCTCTCGGAAACTTTCATCCTCAATGAGGTCCTGGCCCTGGAGCAGCGCGGACTAGGCTTGCGTATTTTCGCCCTGAAAGATCCTAAGCCCGGCCCGGTTCACGCGGCAGTGACCGCCGTTCGCGCCAAGGTCTGCCGCCTGGCGCTCCGGGGAAACTGGGGCGAGACCTTGGCGGCCAATCTGCGGATACTGGTTCGCACGCCGGGCCGTTATCGGCAGGTTCTGGCGGAGGCCGTGGCTGAGTTGTTCCAAACGCGGCGCCCCACGGCGTTGCGGCACTTCCTCCAGGCGACGCGTCTGGCGGACCTATTGTGGCATGAGCCGACCGTTCACCTCCACGCCCACTTCGCCTCCACACCGGCTTTGGTGGCCAAGTGGGCGCACCAGCTGACTGGACTTCCGTACAGTTTCACCGCGCACGCCAAGGATATCTACACCGGCCAGACGGACGCGCTGCGCTCCCGGATCGAGCAGGCCGCCGGGGTGATCACCTGCACTCAATACAACTATCGCCATCTCGCCGGGCGCTTCGGCACCTTGGCGGAACAAAAGGTCCGTTGCGTTTACCATGGCCTGGACAGCGCCCAGTTTTCATTCCGCGCCGCGCAGCCCCCCGCCGACGCGGCCACGCTGGTCCTGGCGGTGGCCCGGCTGGTGGAAAAAAAGGGCCTGACCGACTTGATTACAGCGGCGAAAGTGCTGCGGAAAAGGGGCCGGCGGCTCCAGGTGGAGATTATCGGCGAAGGTCCCCTGCACAGCGCCTTGCGCCTGCAAATCCAACGCCTGGACTTGGATGAATGCGTCCAATTGTTGGGAGCGCAGTCCCAGGAGCAGGTGCGGGCGGCCTACCAGCGGGCCGCTATTTTTGTGCTGCCCTGCGTGGAAACCGCCACGGGCGATCGGGATGGGATTCCCAACGTATTGCTGGAAGCCATGGCCAGCGGCGTGCCGGTGATTACGACGCCCATCTCGGGCCTTCCGGAATTGGTGGAGGGGGGCGTCAACGGCCTGTTGGTGCCGCCGCGGGATCCACAAAATCTGGCCGTAGCCATGGCGTGGTTGCTGGATTCACGCGCAACCCGCCTCCGCTTCGCCCGCGCCGGACGGGCCAAAGTTGAATCCGCATTTTCCCTCTCCCGCAGTTCGGAACAGATAGTGGCTTTTTTCGACCAGGTAAAGACGGCCGCGCGCCCGGGGCGCGGGACCGCATCCCTGGCGGGTGTCGGCGCCCCAAGCGCGCGAGTTAAGACGGCATGAATTGTCTGTACCTGTGCTGTGATGACCGTATTGATCTCGCCGGAAGCAAGGGCGCGGCGGTTCATGTGCGCGCCATGGTGCAAGCCTTTCGGGAACTGGGCCATGGCGTACGGGTTTTCGCCAGCCAGGTTAGCTCGCCAGAATCTTTCCAGGCCGTAACCGGCGCCGCCGCGCGCTTAGCCCCCACGACTCTCTGGCAGGAGGTTTTGGGGCGGGCAATCCACACCGGTAATAAAGTTTTGGGACCCGGCTCCCGGCGCGGCCGGCATTGGATTCGCAGGCTTCATGTAGCCGCCTGCGGCCAGGCGCTGGGTAAGGCGGCTACGGATCCGCGGCCGGACTTTATTTATGAACGCTACTGCCTGTGGGGGACCGCGGGGCTCCGTCTGGCGCGAAAATATTCCGTGCCCCTGGTGTTGGAGGTAAACGCTCCGCTGGTTGACGAGCAGGAACGGTACCGGAGCGGGTTCCTTTTTCCCCCCTTGGCCCGGCGGGTCGAGCATCAGATTTGGCGCGGCGCGGATTTATTAATCGGCGTTTCCGAAACGCTGGGGGGTTATTTTGAAAAAGCCGGGGTGGACGCGCACCAGGTGCGTATTCTTCCCAACGCCGTCGATACCAACCTCTTTACTACGCGGAGCAGCGCTGCCGACCTGCGCCGGCGTTTAAGACTGGAAGGTCAATTCATCATTGGATTTGTGGGCGGTTTCAAGCCGTGGCACGGCGTGGATTTCCTGCTGCAGGTGTTCGCGCGGCTGCGGCAGGAGGATGCCTCCTACCATCTGCTGCTGGTTGGGGACGGCCCGGGGCGCGGCGCGCTGGAGGAGCAAGTGCGGGGCCGCCGGTTGACGGAGGCGGTAACGCTGATCGGCAGTGTGCCGCATGAGCAGGTTCCGTCGTATCTCGCCGTCATGGATGTGGCGACGGCGCCCTATCCGCCCCTGGAGAATTTCTATTTTTCCCCGTTGAAACTTTATGAGTATATGGCCGCCGGGCGGGCGATTGTCGCCGCCCATATAGGACAGGTGGCGCAGGCGATTGACGATGGCCGCACTGGATTGCTGTACCCGCCGGGCGATAGCCAGGAGATGGAGCGCTGTATCCGACGTCTGCGCCATGACGGGAAGCTGCGTATTCAACTGGGCCTTAGCGCCAGTGCCTCGGGGGCCCTGAATACCTGGCGCCAAAGCGCCGCGCGCGTGATCCAATGGGTCGAGCCGCTGGTGGGCGGCTGCCCCTGTCACCCCGCCGGGCCGACGGCGGCCACCACCTTGGCGTTTTCCGGAACGGCCGCGGCCCGTTGTGTCAACCGGTAAAGGCGGGCATACTTTCCATGGCGTGCCAGCAGTGCGTCGTGCGTGCCCTCTTCTATAATTCGGCCCTGCTCCAGAACGACGATCCGATCCGCCAGGCGCACCGTCGAAAGACGATGGGCGATTATAAGGGTGGTTCGTCCCAGGGTAGCGCGGCCGAGCGCTTCCATCACGGCATGTTCCGCCTCTGAATCCAGATTGCTGGTCGGTTCATCCAAAATCAGTATCGGGCTGTCACGCAGCATAGCGCGGGCGATGGCGATCCGCTGTTTCTGTCCACCGGATAGCGTACCGCCCTGTTCGGAAACCCAGCTATCATATCCTTCCGGCAACTGGCCTATAAACTCATCGGCGTTGGCCAGCCGGGCGGCGGCTTGGATCTGCGCTTGGCTCGCCCCCGGACGACCAAAAGCGATATTTTCCCGGATGGTGCCGCTGAAGAGCAGGGAATCCTGCAGCACCAGGCTGATCTGCTCGCGCAGCGACGCCACCGTGAAATCCCGGATATCCCTGCCATCCAGGCAAACCGCGCCCTGGGTCGGGTCATAGAACCGCGGAATCAGGCCGGCCAGGGTGCTCTTGCCCGCACCTGTCGCCCCGACCAAGGCTATTTTTTGTCCCGGCGTAATGACCAGGTTAATGTCCCGCAGAATGGCCCGCCCAGGCTCGTATTCGAAGGAAACGGCATGGAAAGCCAGCGCCCCGTAAAAGCGTGGTGCGACCGAACAGCCCCGGCGCGGGGCTAATTCGCTGCGCACATGCAGCACTTCGGCGATGCGGTCCGCGCCCACGCTGGCCAGGCTGAATAAATAAGAAACCCGCGCCAAGGCCCGCACCGGCGCATAAAAACCGGTTACATACGCAAAAAATACGACCACATCCCCGATCGTCATGGCTCCGGTCATGACCAGCCTGGCGCCGTACCACATCACGACCACCAGACTGGCGGCCGCGAGTACATCGACCAGCGGCGCGACCCGGGCCTGATAGCGCACCGCCTTAAGGTAGGCCCGCAGGCTGGTGATACTGCGCGTTTCAAAACGTTCATCCTGTTGCTTCTCCTGGGCCAATCCCTGCACGATGCGGATGGAAGCAAAGGTCTCCTGGGCCAGGGCGGCCATCTGACCGGTGCTGCGGCGGGCGTCGCGCGTGGCGGCCTTAATGCGCCGCGTGTACCGAAATACCGTGAATACCAGCAGGGGAGACAGCGCCAGCACCGCCAGCGTCATCGGCCAGCTTAACCAGAACATCATGATCAGCATGCCGACAAGCAAAAGAAAATTGCTGCCCAGCATAATCAACCCCTCGGCAATCATGTCCTGTACCGCTTGGACATCGGAGGTCAGGCGCGTGGTCAGATCACCGGTGTGCTGCCGGCTGTGGAAGCTTAGCGACAAACGCTGCAAATGGGCGAAAAGTTGGCGCCGCAACTCAAAAATAAAACGCTGGCCAACGTCGCCCATCACCCGCGTGAAATAATAAGTCAGCAGCCCCGTTAGAATCGCGATCAACAGCGTGGCCGCGCACGCTCCGTACAGAATCTCCATGCGGGTGAAGGGGGCGTTGTTGACTAAGGCATGCACCAGCGGCACCCGGCTCGAATGCCGGGTGAGTACGCGATCAATGACCACCTTGAGCGGCCAAGGCCGCAAGACGGTCAGCAGGGCGTCCAGCGTCATCGCCGCCAGGGCCAGACCGAGCAGTTTGCGATGCGGCCGGAAAAGGGGAAGGAGATAACTGATCCAGGATCTAAGCGACGCTGGCATCCTGAACACCCCCAACTATCCCCCGCGCCTTCCTAGCGATATATACGAGGCAACCATCCAAAATGTTTGCGGCATGCGAAAACATTGGATAAGGTGTACCGTAGTGCTCTGTCCATCGATAAATTTCTGCTGGGCGAAAGAGCCTCGAACCCGCCACCGAACCCGAAGCACCGGCCTTCAGGCCGGTGAGCCTTCAAGCCGGTGAATGGCGGCGGCCGTGGTACCCGAAAGCTAAGTGGTGACAGAGCCGTAGTCGTGCATCGGCCCAAAGCCAACCCCCGACCAGGTGGCGGCGGGCGAAGGGCCTGAGTCCCGGAACGGTTACGGCGTACCCTCGGAGTTGAAGTATGATGCCAGTCCGCAAGGAACCTCCTGTCGGCCAGGTGATCCTCCGAGTTAAAGCCAGGCGGACGACCATGGGCGGCTTGGGCGCCCTGCTCTTAATTTTTCTCCTGGCGGCTGGAGGATCCGCGCTTGCCGTCACTCAAACGCCTGCCGGCCCGACCGGCTGGGGGCATATCATCGGCGGCCTGACCGCCAAGGGCCTCGAACGGCGAGTGGATCAACTTCTGGCCCGCATGACCCTGGCGGAAAAAATTCGACTCCTGTCGGGCGATCCACATGCGATGTCAACCCAATCGCTCCGAGCGCTGGGTATTCCAAGGGTGACCATGTCCGACGCCTCTTGCGGCATCGTCGAATATGGCCGCTCCACCGCGTATCCGGCATCCATTGGCCTGGCTGCCACCTGGGATCGCGGGTTGGCCCAGGCCGAGGGCCGGGCGATCGCCCATGACGCGCTGGCCCGCGGCGTAGATATCGTATTGGGACCGGGGGTCAACGTGATGTGGGTTCCGCAGGATGGCCGCAATTTCGAGTTCTTAGGGGAGGACCCGGTGCTGACGGCGGACATAGCCGTCAGTTGGATCAGGGGCCTGCAATCCCGCGGCGTCGCCGCCTGCGTGAAACACTTCGTCGGCTACGAAGAAGGCTACGACTCTCCTATAAATAGCATCGTCGATCGGCGGGCCTTGGAAGAAATTTATTTGCCGCCCTTTCGAGCCGCGGTAACCCGTGGCCACGTCTGGTCCATCATGTGCGCCTATTACCGTCTCAACGGCGTGGCCTGCGCTTCCGATCCCTGGTTGTTAACAAAAGTTTTACGCGACCACTGGGGCTTTAAGGGCGTGCTTATGTCGGATTGGGGGGCCAATCACGCGTGCAGCCGGTCACTTCATGCCGGCTTGGATCTGGAAATGCCCTGCGCGGGACACTATTCCCCCAAAAATATTCTCCAGGCCCTGGCCCATCACCGCGTTTCCCTGGCGACTATTGATCGCCATGTAAGGCGTATTCTTCGCATGATCCTCGCCATGCATTTCACGGCGGCCCGAACCCAGCCGGACTACCATCTTCCTCTGGATGATCCAGCCAGCGCCGCCGTGGCCCGGCGGGTTGCCGCCGAAGGAACGGTGCTGCTGAAAAACCAGGGGCATATTCTTCCGCTGCATCGCCGCAAGCTGCGCCGCCTGGTGGTATGGGGACCGATGGCCCGCCAGCCCGTTATCAATGGCGGTGGCAGTGCGTACGTGCATCCCATAGCCGGGGTGGTCAGTATGCTCGACGCCATCACCCGCCAGGCCGGACCGCATGTCCGGGTGCGGTACATCGCCGTCCGTCAGTTCCCCCGCCGCAGAGCGTCTTCACTGTGGGGCCATGGCGCGCTCATCACACCAGATGGCAAGAGCGGCGCACACGTGGAATATTTCAACAACGATCATCTGGCCGGCCCCCCGGTCCGGCAGGGGACAAGCCCGGCTATCAACTTCAATTGGGGTCTAAAACAGCCCGCCCCGGGGGTCGCGACGCCGACATTTTCCGCCCGCTGGACCGCCGAGATCAGACCGGCCAGAAGCGGGGTTTATCAGTTCGTCAGCGGCAGCGATGATGGCTCCAGAGTGTATCTCAACGGTGAACGGATTATTGACAATTGGGGCCAACACGCCATCCGCAATAAATCCACCGAAGTTTTCCTCCAACCGGGTAGGACTTATCAACTCCGGATCGATTATTTCAACGCCCTGGGGTTGGCCCAGATGGAGTTCGGGTATGGGTTTCTATCCCGGCAGGGGACGCTGTTCAGCCCGGCGGATCAGCGCCGTATCGCGCAAGCCAGTGTGGTTTTGGCGTGCGTCGGACTGGGGCCCCAATACGAACATGAAGGAGGTGATCATGGTTACCACCTGCCCAACCGGCAGGGGCGCGTGATTCGCTATCTTGCCGGCCTGAATCCCCAAACCATTGTGGTGGTCAACGCCGGTGCTCCCCTGAGCATGAGCCATTGGATCCATAAGGTAGCCGGGGTGGTCTACGCCTGGTATCCCGGTGAAAATGGCAACACGGCTGTCGCACGGATTCTTTTTGGACGAATCGATCCCAGTGGAAGGTTACCGGATACTTTTGCCCGGCATTGGCGCGACGAACCAGCTTACGGTTACTATCCCAATCCCGGTGCTGGTAAGGCGGTTCAGCTTGCCCATGGTGTTTACATGGGCTATCGGTGGTTCGATAAGCGCCGGATCCATCCCCTTTTTCCCTTCGGATTCGGCTTGTCCTATACCCGCTTTCGGTTCAGCAACCTGAAGGTGACACCGGCGGGAACGGGCCGGGGCCGTGTCTTTACGGTATCCGTTCGTGTGACCAACACCGGCCGGAGAGCTGGGGCCCAGGTGGCTCAATTATATATACATCCATTGGTGGATCGGACGCAACGGTGCGTTCAAGCACTGAAAGCGTTTGCGCGTGTTCATCTAAAGCCGGGCCAGAGCCAGGTCCTGACGATGACTCTTCGCTGGCGGGATTTCGCCTATTTCAGCACGCAGAAGCACGCCTGGGTGGTCCCACCGGGAAAATATGAGATTGCGGTTGGCTCCTCCAGCCGCGACGAGCCGGTGCGGGCGGTGGTGCACTGGTCCGCCGCCTCGTAACCAGAGCGGGGTTATCCCTTATCCGCTGGCCGGCCATTCCACAGCCGTCTGAAACGCGCCAGCGCTACGTGCAGACGGCTTTTCACCGTGCCCAGAGGCAGGTGGAGCATCTCGGCAATCTGCCCATACGCGAAACGATGAAAATAGCTTAACAGCAGCAGTTCACGATCTTTGGCCGGCAGACGGGCCAGCACTGCCTGCACGGCGGCGCCCTGCTCCTGATCCATCATTCGCTGCGCCACCGGCGCCTCATGCGCCGCCAACTCCGCGATATTCGCCTCAGGCTCGTCCAGCCCGGCGATGGCGTCCAGGGAGTATATGGTTCGCCGGCCGTCCACCCGCAGATAGTCCCGGGCCTTGTTGGCGGCAATGGTAAAGAGCCAGGGACGGAAACGCCGCGTGGAATCAAAACTGCGCACACTGCGGTAAACTTGCAGGAAGGCCTCCTGAAACACATCCTCCGCCAGCGTCGGATCCGATAGAAACCGCCGCAAGAACGCGAACAGTTCCCGCTCGTACCGCCGGAGAAGCTCTTCGAAGGCCAGCTCGTCGCCGCGGGCGAAATCAGCTAAAAGCTCTTCGTCCGTCGCCATGGAACCTGTTCCTTCTACGGCACCACCTAAGCCCGCCTGTTTGTGGGTGGCCTGGCCCGCCATCCGGCTGCCCGGTTCGACGGCCGGAGGCCATCCAGCTCCATCTTAATCTCCAGGCCAGCTCACCACGAATAGCGAACCGTATAGGTAATAGCGGCGACGCCGTGCGGCGGAATTTCCGCGTGGAATCGAATCGTGCGGGAATTAATCTTCCTGAATTTCGCACTGCTGGCGATGATTTTCCAGTTGCTCCATCGATACAGAACCTGCGGCACCAACACCCCGACCGCCTGATTCTGGTGATTGTGCAGCACGATCTTGAAACTTTCCCGCAGGGTGCGCAAAACCTGATCCACATGAAAATTAGTCTGGGTGCGGCTGCCGATAATATCGAAGGCCTTTCCCACTTTCACGGAAACGCGTTCCCCCCGCGGCGTGTTGGGAATAAGGTCTTCGCCCACAAATTCCAGCGTGCCATCCGCGGGGTCTTCCTGAAACACCCGGATTTTGCCGCGCGGCAGCGGAAGGCCCAGCCCGTTGGCCTTGCTGTTCATGAAGCGAATCCACACACTCACCGGTGCGCGGTAATGAATACCGGGCGACTGGTTAAAGTCCGGGGCGTGGGCATAGTTCCACCAATAGGTGTTGAGCTGGCCCGAAAAAATAAGCACCTTCCGCACCCCCAGGCGTTGGCGCGTGGGAAACAGCGCGATCTGCTCGGTGCTGTTGTTGGCAATGGTGGTTGGGCGCGGCAAGGTGTACATATGGTATTCAAAAAACCGTTTCTGCTGGAAGCCCCGCGGGACCGCCAGATTCGCCGCCTGCCTCATCGCCATGGCCCCGAAGATCCCCGCCTGGTACGGCGGCACGCGATGGACGCTGCCGGCGATGAGCTTCAGATGGGCCTGGCGGTACGTCTTGCCGGACAGATTCAGCAACGTGACCCAGGCGGCCAGCCGGGCGTGGGTGTTCTTTGGATCCAAGGTCAGGTTGTAATCGGCGATCCAGGTAAGCCCCTTGGTCTGGTACGAGGTAAGAACTTTTTGCTCCCCCGCCTGGGCAGACCAGAGCCGCCATTGCAGCGTCGGCTGCGTTATCAGCCCGCGGGGCAGCGCGGCCAGGCTGACCTGCTGAAGAAATCCGGGATAAAGAATCTGAATTCCATGGCGGGTCTGGAGAATCATGGAATGGCCATAATGGAATAGTTTTCCAGTCAGGGTTTCAAAGCCGCGGTTCCCCACCGGCAGGCGCGCCGTCACCGTGTGACCGATATATTTAGCCAACACCGAACGGGTATTGACCAGATCAAATTTGAATTGCTGTTCGAGCACTTGCGTGCTCGGCGCGGTTAGGTCCTGAAAGCTCACGGAGGTCGGATCAATCAGCGCCGCCACATCGGTGAAGTTCACCTTATTGACGCCCGCTGCCACGCGCAGCATGCGTACCTGTTTGACCACGCCAAAACCAGGCACCGCATCCGGGTTGACCTGGGCGGCGCCGAAGCCCTGGCGCGTTTGAAAAATCCATTGGCGGGGGTCAAAACTGGCGGGATCCGCGGAAGAGTAGACGGTGACCATGACCCCCGCGGGCGCTGCGGCCGCTTGGGCCGGCGGACCCGCGAGGGGGGCTGCCACAGCCGTGGCGCCCGCCATCGCAAGCGCCGCCAGGCTCCACCCCGCATACGCGCCCACCAGCCGGCCCTCCAGGCCAATCCGCAAGCCAAACCTCTTCTCCAGCCACATCAAAATACTCCTTCACGGATTGGGGCTTTTTCGTAACCGTTCCCGGGCGGTACCGGATCCCCACGCTTATCCCGACGCGCCGGGAGGGCTACGGGGTCCCCGCGGTCTTTGTCTCCTAGCCCTTAAGCGTAAGCCACGGGTAACGCCGGGCGAGCTGCCCTAGCCTGTGAACGGTTGCCTTTTTTCCTTCACCACATGGTCTCCATGCGTAAACGTTACCATAGCCGGGATTTTCTAACGGCTTAACCTTTGATCCCGGTCAGCGTCACGCCTTGAATGAAGTACCGCTGGGCCACGAAAAATATCGCCACCACCGGAAGAATCAGAATGGTGGAAGCGGCCATCAGCATCCCAAACTGCGAGGCGTGTTCATTTTGAAAGGTGAACAGCCCCATGGAGAGTGGATACAGGCGCTTGCTATTCAGGTAAATCAGCGGCCCCATAAAGTCGTTCCAGGAACCCTGGAAGGTGAAGATCGCCACGGCCGCCAGGGCGGGCTTCATCAGCGGCAGGATGATGCGCCAATAGATGCCGATCCAACCGCAGCCGTCGATCAGCGCCGCTTCTTCCAGCTCACGGGGAATGCTCTTCATAAACTGCCGCAGCAGGAAAATGAAAAAGGCATTCCCAAACGCCGCCGGCACCCACAACGGCAGCAGCGTGTTGTACCACCCGAGATGCTTAAAAATCAAAAACACCGGAATCATGGTGACCGCGCCGGGTAGCATCATCGTCCCCAGAACAATCGCGAAGAGCGTATCCCGCCCCGGCCAGCGCAGCCGGGCGAAGGCATACGCCGCCATGGAACAACTGATCAACGTCATAAGAATGTTGAGCACCACCAGCAGAACGCTGTTGCGCAAGTAATCCAACCAGTGCGTGTCGGCAAACCAGGCGTCACGATAAGTCTGAGTATACTTGTAAAATGCCGCCGCCAGGGGCGAGGAACGCACCACGGTCAATTCCAGGCGAATCCAGCCGGGGCGATCGTAGGCGTGCCCCGCGCCCGCTGAGCCGCGGCGAACCAGCGGCCAAATACCCAGGCTGCTCTGGTCGGAGGGCGACCGCCGCCGGATCTTTAACGAATAGGCCCGGGTGTCCTTCGCCCCCAGATAAAAGGCATTGCGGTTCACGTAGCGCTGTCCGTTTTCCTCCAGAGTGATGTTCAAATGATGCCAGGAACGGTCTTCCTGCAAAGAGAAATCCACGCCCAGCACAGTCTTTACCCCCTTGGGCCGCGGAAAATCGGCACGAATCGAGAAGCGCTGCCGCCGGTTGAAGTGATAGGCGATAGACACGTGCCACCCGCGGAACAGTTGTGCCGGCCCGCGCACGTGCCAGTGGATGATGCTCAGCGGCACCGGATAGTCCTGCCGGTTTATAGACTGGATGGCCAGGTCCGAGAAAACCAGGCCGCGAAAGATCCGCTGGAACGCCTGCCTGGCGATCGCCGCGGTAACGTAATGTTTCGCCGCGGCCAGAAGATCCGACTGATGACTCCACGCCGCTGGCGGCGTGGCCGCGATAAACTGCCGGAGCAATTGCTTCTCCAAAGCCTGCCGGGCCGCCGCCCGACCGGCCAGAGCTAGTTTCCGGGGCGGCACCGCCTGGGCGGCGCGGTGCCAGAATATCCGCCGCATTTGCGCCTGTAATGTCCGCCACTGGCCCGGCGCCAGCCCCGCTGGAGCCGGGATCGCTCCAGGCGGCATCACAATATAGGGCGAGCGGTGCACCGCCCGCGGGAAAGCCGGCATCCAATGGGGGGGAAACACAAAGATTTCACTGTTGTATTTAAACGTGGTGCCCACCAACCACAGAAACGGCAGCAGAAACAGCAGCGACCCGCTGATCAGGGCGCCATGCAGCGTGATGCGCCGCAGCCACGACCACGGCGCTGCCATGGCGATGGTCAGACTCAGAAAAACCAACAGGCCGCCCGCCCAGATCAGCACCGCGGGATTGGACGGCAGCCGGCGGTGGATAAGGATCGTCAGCAACACCGCCAGCAGCGCCGCTTCGAGCCATAACGCCAAACCCGCCCAAATTCGTTTCATGGTTCCAGCCTTCGATCGGTTCCGGGTTTTAGGTTAGTTATCGGTCTGGAACTTCGCTTCCGCCGACAGCTGACACCCAAAACTTAATCCCTAAGTAGGAACGCGGAATGAATGCGGTAGGAGTAGGCACGCGCCGCGTGCCGTTAAACCAAGCGGAAGAGCCACGGCCCGGGGACCGTGTCCACCGAGGCGGATCTTCGACCTGCCCTTGGGACCAGCCAGACGCCCCGTTTCAATCTCCGCATCCATTGTGCGTTCCCACTTGGAGCCTCGGCCGCCGGGGCACAATACTACATCGTATCATACACCACCCATTTTTTACTTAGACCAAACTGCAACGCCGACAAGCCCGCGATCATCAACAGCAGAATCCAAGCCAACGCCGAGGCGTACCCCATGCGGAAATATTTGAACGCTTCCACGAACAAATAGTAACCGAAGAAATAAGTGGAATTCGCCGGGCCACCCTGCGTCATAATGTAGGCTTGGGTGAAGATCTGCATGGTGCCGATAGTGCCCATGATCAGATTGAAGAAAATATACGGCGTCAGCATGGGGATGGTGACATGACGAAACCGGCGGAGCACGCCGGCACCGTCAATTTCCGCGGCTTCATACAAATGCCGGGGAATACCCTTCAACCCCGCCAGCCAGATAATCATCCCCCCGCCGGCGCCCCATAAGC